>JAQSWN010000274.1 GCA_029266615.1 Polyangiaceae bacterium | reverse complement strand
CACCACCGCTCAGCCGATGACGCCCGTCATCGCCGCCGTGAAGACGAAATTGACGTTCACCGCGACCTGTACTTTTTGGCCGGCCCAGGCTCGGAACTGGCTCGGCGCCGCGTCCGTGCAGGAAGAAGGAGCTCCGCGCTCCGCCCAGCTCTCGCCGGGCGTGCCGTTTCCGTTTAAGTCGAAGTTACTGAAGCCACCGCACGTGCTCTGCACGCCGACCACGCTTCCACTGAGGAAACACGTGCTCCCCGAGTCCCCACCGAATCCGACCTGGTTGGATGTATTCGTGGGACGGGTAAGCGTCCCGCTGCTGGTTCCCGTGATCTTGATCGTCGCCGACGTCAGCGTCCCGAACCCGCTCGCGAAGGACGTCGAGGTCGCGGCGGTCGTTCCTCCGTAGCCAGCGCAGAACACGAACTGGTTGGCGAGGCTCGCGTCCGTTCCCGTGTAGATCGTATTGGAGAAGCCGGTCGAGTCGCCAGGTGTCACCTTGATTGGCGTGGTAAGGGTCAACAGCGCGTAGTCGTGGGCGTTGAGGGTCCATGACTGGTCGGGCTCGAAGATTTGCGCGACACCTGAGGTCTGCGAGGTGCCTCCGTCTTCGAACGTCGCGATGATGCCGGTATTGAGTGGGCCACTCCAAGCGTTCGCGTCGCTTCGCACGCAGTGGTGCGCGGTGAGCACGTGCCGGTTCGTGAGCAAAGTTCCGGTGCATCCGCCCAGACTCACGACCCCGAAGCTGGCGAGACCTCCTGGGCTGGGTACGGTGCCGTTGATGATTTCCTGCTGGGACTCACTCCAGCTCTCGTCCTCCGGGACGGCGGTACCGCACGCCGAGAGGAACACCGCGCCGAGGATAGTCAGAACGCGGCTTACTCGAGTTTCTATTGATTTTTTCATGCTGCTTCTCCTGTGCAACGAGCCGCGCCGACGAACCGGCTCAGTCCGGTGTCGGCGGCGCGACCCGCGCGCCGTGCCCAAAGGCGGACGGGCGCGAGCAAAGAACCGCGCGTGATTCTTAGTTCCAGAGATCCACCACGTTTATGTAGTTCGTGGAGTTGCAAGTCGTAAAATAGAGCTTGAGGCGCTTGCCGGACAGCAGCGCCGATTGAGACAAGGACGTCCACGCCTTGAGGGTGTCTGCGGTCTGGTTGTTGGCCGTGCAGGCTCCACCGGTGTTCAAAACACCCAAGTAGTTCGTGCCGTTGGAGAGTTGAATGAGCAGCGTGCCGCCCGAGAACTCGACCGCATTGACGGTCGTGGTGGGCGACTCTGCGGCGTCTGCGTGGGTCGCCGTCATCGCGACCCCGAAGCAAGCGGCCAAGCCAATGAGCGAGCGAGCGAACGAGAAGCGGCGATCCTTCGACGTGTTCATGAATCTCTCCTTGAGTGGTGCGGCGGCCTCTTGTGGCCTCGCATCCTGTTCTTCGCGAGGTCGAGGGCGAATTGGTTGGCGAGGTTGGCGCTCAGCACGCGATTTCGGCGGGACCGCGCTTTGCAGCACGAATGCGCGCGGTTCGGCGGCGCTCGTCGTTGGTGCCGCCGCCGGATGCTTTCGTTGGCTCCCTCCTTCCGTAAAAGCCACCGCGGCAACGGCAATTGTGATCCACGGCCGCTTTTGAGCGCCACTTTGCTCGTCGTGGATTCGTCGCACCGTTTTTTCGAGCGCTCTGCCGCTTCGCGGCTTGCGCTGAGCGTCGTGATGTTCGCTTGTTCGGCTCCTGAGGAGAGTCCGTCGACAGGCAGCGCCGGGACGAGCGCGGCAGGCGGTTCGGCGTCGACGTCGGGGAGCGGCGGGCTCGCCGGGGTGAGCGGCGGCGCGGCGCCGTTCGTCGGCGGCTCGGGAAGCGACGCGGGCAGGAGCGGAGGCGGCACCGGGGGTGTCGCGGGCACGTCGACGGGCGGCGCTCAGGCGGGCGGCGGCGGCGCTGGCAGTGGTGCCGGCGGAGCGAGCAACGGCGGGAGCGTGGGGAGCGGCGGTGGCTCCAGCGGTGGCGCGGGAGGGGGCATGAGCTCCGCTTGCCCCACGGTGAAGGCGGACTACGCGGGAGAGCTCGACAAGCAGCTGCTCTGCAACCCCAACGGCAGCTCGCAGTGCACCGACCGAGTCGCAGCCGCCGCCGGCTGCCAATGCTTGGTGTTCATCGAGCCCGCGGATCCGTTCGCGATCGAGCACCTACTGAACCTCGAGAATGCCTGGTTCGAGGCGGACTGCAGCATGCCCGCGTGCCCGGCAAAGTGCTCGACCGCCTCCGCCGGAAATTGCCAAGCAGATTCGAATTCTCCGCTCGGCGGCCGTTGTGTGAGTCCTTGAGGCATAAAGTTCGCGCAGTGGCGGCTCGTCCAAAACCTTGCATGTTTTTTTGATCCGTCGCCGAGAGGCTCCGACTCCTTGTGGTCGAGCGGCCCCGTCGCGCTCGCCCATCGAGGATGAAGAGAATGTCATTCAACCGAACTCTGCCGCTCCTTCTAGTGTCTTGTCTGGCGTGCAGTGCGGAGGACGGCGGCACGGAAGGCACGGCCGGTAGCTACAGTGCCGGTACCGGCGCGACCACGGCTGGCACCGCGAGCTCGATGGGTGGCAGCGGGAACGCAATCGGCGGCACTGGGTCGGTGATTGCCGGCACGTCTGCCGTGGGCGGCGGCTCCGCGGGCCAAACCACGACCGGTGGCACGAGCAGCTCCGCGGGCACGGGCACCGGTGGCAGCGGCGGTTCGTTCATGCCCGGTGGCGGCGCCGCTGGTGGGCCCCCGATCCCCCCGCTGGATTGCGGCAAAGAAGGCTGGGCGGTGGAGAACCACGGCAACCCGAAGAACCGCGTCAACTACGTGATCCTGGGAGACGGCTACACGGCAACGACGGTGGAGACGACGCTGAAAGCGCACATCGAGGCCGCGAACAAGCGACGCTTCGAGCACGAAAGCGGCGAGCCTTACGGGCGGTACCGCAAGTTCGTGAACATCTGCGTCATGAAAGCAATTAGCCAGAGCGACGGCATCGGCAATGGGCCGACCGCTTTCGACGGTGGCAACGGCGGCGATCGCTTGGCGCGCGTCAACTCGGAGAAGGTGAACGCCTACATCAAGGCCAACGTTCCGCCGACGTTCGAAGTGGACTGGAAAGCCGTCGTGCTCAACCAGAACAAGTGGGAAAACACCGGCAGCGTACTCATGCTGTGGTCCGGCGCTGGGAACGACGCCCCGGGCGCCGCCCTCCACGAAGGAGGTCACGGCTTCCACCAGCTCGCAGACGAGTACGGCACCCAGACTGGCTGCGGCAATCAGGCCGCGAGCTGCGGAGCCAGCGACACCCAGGTCTTCTCGGAAGTGAACTCCGCCGCCAACTGCACCACGACCGACGACAAGTGGTCCCTGTGGCTTGGGACCACTCAAAAGGGCTTGAAAACGCCGGACATGGGCGCCACCGGCATGCAAGGCACTTGGAAGGGGAGCCGCTACGGCGGCAGCCAGTACCGCCCGTCGTGCAACTCGATGATGAACAGCCTGTTCGGCAACAACTTGAACACGAGCTTCAACTCCGTGTCCCGCGAGCAGATAATCTTCGGCATCTGGCGCGCGGTGAAGCCTATCGATTCCACCGAGCCCCCCGAGGGCGCGGTGAACAACCCCGCCTCGCTCACCGTCAACGTGGTCGACCCCGCCGTCATCAACGTCGACTGGACGGTCGACGGCATGACGACCGTCAACGGCGGAACTACGATGTCCACGGCCGCGCTCGCTTCCGGCACGCACATGATCACGGCCAAGGCCTACGACAACGCATCGATGGATTTGGTGAGGCGCCGCTCCGGCGTGTGTCCCACCTCCGTCAAGGGCAACTATTGCCACGAGACGGGTTGGAAAAACTCGACTCAGACGGTGACCTGGACCGTCACCAAACCCTGATTGGAACCGACGAATCGTAGTCGCAGCGTGGGCATCGGCGTCGCCGCGGTGCTCGGCATTTTGGCCGGTTGGTGGGCGCTTCGTCCCACCCCCGCGCCGCCGGAGCCGGTCGCGGCCATCGTGGAGGAATCGCCCCCGGCCGAGCCCAAGCCCGAGCAGGTCCGCCCCCCGCCGCCGGAGACGACGACCGTCGACTTCCTGCCCGATGGTCAGCCGATCAGACCCGCGGGCGGTCCCACCGAAGTAGACACGTCCGGCATGGCGCCGCACGGGCTCACTCCGCAGCACCTGCGTATCTACCGAGAGAACAACTTCGTCCGCGACTTGAACGCGGCGATGGACAATCAGCAGGTAGCGGAGCTCCGTCGGCTCTTGCAGCAATACCGGGAGGAGTACCCGGAGGATGCTCACGTGCTGCAAGACGGCTACGAGATCATCGCCAGCTGCCAGGACCGACTCACGCCGGAGAAGCGGGCGATGGCCCAGCGCTACTACGACGAGGAGCTGGACTCGGGCGTGCGACGCTACATTCGCCGCTACTGCTTGGAAGCGCTGAAGTAGCCCCCGCTAGTGGCCGCTCCGAAGGGCGACTCACTCGCCCGTGAACGCCGGTAGCTCCACCACGAAGCGCGCGCCGCGCCCGTAGTCACTATCCAAGGTGATGCTGCCGCCGGCGGCCTCCACGAGCCCTCGGCAGACCGCGAGCCCCAAGCCGGTGCCCTTGCCGATCTCCTTCGTCGTGACGAACGGCTCGAATAGCTGCGCCTGCACGCGCGCGTCCACCCCGGGCCCGTCGTCTTCCACGGTGAGCCGCACGCCTTTTCCCAAGCGTATTGCGCTGACGCGCACGTTGCCGCCGGGACCGACGGCGTCCGCCGCGTTCATGACGAGGTTCAAGATGACTTGCATGAGCGGCTCATGGCCGAGCGAGACGGCGGGCAGTCCGCCCGGCACCGAGAGCTCCAGCGCCACTTCCTTCAGGCTTCGCTGCGGCGCGACGAGCGCGGCCGTGTCGCGCGCGGCCGCTTCCACGTCGCCCGGCTCCGCTGGCGCTTCGCCCGAAATCCGCTCCGCGGCGGGTCGCGCAAACTGCAAGAGGTCCCGCAAGATGCGGTTGATGCGCTCTGTTTCTTTGCGCATGCGCGTCAAGAAGTCTCGCTCTTCCTCGGGCGTGAGCCCGCCCGCGAGCACCAAGTCTTGAAGGCCGATGAGGGCGGAGATGGGGTTGCCGATTTCGTGCGCCAAGCCGGCTGCGAGCCTCCCCACCGAGGCGAGCCGCTCGCTGCGCACGAGGCGATCTTGCGCCTCTTTCAGGCGTACCGTGGCGCGCTCGACCTCGTCGACCTTGGTGCGCAGCTTGTCCTCCTCGAGGAGCAGCCGCTCGGTCATGATCGAAAAGCTCTGGCCCAGCTCCGCGAGCTCCCGCACGGCAGTCTTCGGCACGAGCAGCCGACGCGCGCCGCCCGCGACGCGCTCGGCCGCGCGCGATAAGCCGTCGAGGGGGCGCACGATGAGCCGGGTGAGCGCGAAGTAGGCGATGACCAGGAGCGAGAGGCCGACCACGGCCATGTACAGCGCGACGAGGCGGACCAGGGGCGCGGCGCGGGCGGCTTGGTCGTCGACGCGCAGCACCGCCACGACGGGACCGGCCCGGCTCGGCACGGTGAGGGTGAGCACGGCCGCCCCGGCGCCTTGCTCCCGTAACCCTTCACGGTTGTTGGCGCGGCGCGGCAGGGCGGCCACGGCCTTCGGCTCACCAGCCGCCGCGAGTCGTTCCCCGGCCGGCGAGTACACGCCGATCGCCTCGACCCCCTCCGTGCCAATCTCCGCGCGGAGCAGGCCCATCAGCTCTTCGTCGCTGCGCCGCTCCCGCGCTTCCGCCACGTGGGCGGCGATCGCGCGGCCGAGCGCCCGGGCGTGCCCCACGCGCAGTTGCTGCAGGGTGACGCTCGTATAAGTGGCCACCGCGTAGAACAGCGGCACGAACGCCAAGAGCAGCAAGCCGCCCAAGAGCAGCAGAATTTGGAGCCGGAGGCCGCCGCGCACGGACCCACGGTAGCCGAGGTGGGATGTTCGAGAAACTGGGCCGCGGCCGGCGCGAGCTGATACGGGCAAGGACTCTGGATGGACCCGCTCGTCCGCGCCGCGCTCTCGACCCAACAGCTGATCGCTCGGACGGCCGGCGCCCTGCTGGCGGTAGGTTTTGGTGCGTTCGTCGTCTACTCCGAGACCGAGCCGGTACCCGAGGCGCTCCTCTACCTGGCCGCGGCCGGCTTCGCGGTCTCCCTCGGTTACCGCGCCTGGCAGCGCCACCAGCGCGCGGTCGTGGAAGAGACGGCGCGGCTGGACGCGGAGCTGTTCACCCACCTCGTCGTGCTCGCCTTCGCGGTAGTGCTCCGAACCCGCGGCGGCCTCGAGGGCGCGGCGTACCCGGTGCTGTACGCGCTCGTCATGTTGACGGCGAGCTTCGCGCGGCCCGCGGCGACGGTGCTCACGGTCACGTTTGCGGTGCTGCTCGAGTCGGCGCTCACGTTCATCGCGTTCCGCGGCCGCGGTAACCTGATCGAGCACTCCGTGCTGCTCGGCGTGTTCGCGTTCTTGAACATGCTCGTCTTTCGCGCGGAGATAGCGCGCATCCGCCGCGTCTCGCGCCAGCGCATCGAGACCGAGCTCAAGAAGATGAAAGACGCGGCCCGGTCGTACCGACTGATCGGCGCGCCCGCGAGCGCTCAGGAGCGCGCGCTATCTCCGGCCAAGAACGACGAAGAGCGGCTGCTCCGCTCGGGCGTGGACGAGATCCATCAAGCGGTGGAGTTCGCGCTTTCGCTGCTGCGCCGCACGCTGGGCCTGCGGACGGCCGTGCTGCTCGGCATGGACGCGGCCGCCCAGAGCCTCAGCATTCAAGAGCTCTCCAGCAGCGAAGACGCGATTTTGCCGGGGCCGTTCGGGGTGCGAGACGGCATTTTCGGCGCAGTTTTGTCCAAGCTAGAGCAGCTCGCGCTGGCGGGACCCAAAGCGGGCCAGCACGTGCCCTACTACTCGCGTAAGCCCGCCATCGGCAGCGTGTGCTGCACGCCGCTGCTCGATCATGGCCAGCCGCGCGGACTGCTCGTCGTGGATCGCGAGTCGCGTGAGCCGTTCAGCGCGGAGGAGCAAGCGACCCTGAACGGTGCCGCCCACTTCATTCTCCGCGCGATCGAGAACGAGCGCGTCTTCGTGCAGCTGGAGCGAGCCAAAGTCGAACAAGGCAAGCTCTACCGCGCCGCCAACTCGCTCAGCGCCGCCACCACGGAAGCGCAGGTCATCGAAGCCGGTGTCAACGGCGCGCGTGAGTTCGCGGCCTTCGACTTCGCGGTCGTGACGTTGTTCGATCGCAACACGAGCGAGCACGAAATCTGCGCCGTCAGCGGCGAAGGCGCGAGTGAGCTCGTCGGCCAGCGCTTCAAACACAACTCCGGTCTCGTTTCGATGGTTGTCGCGAACCGCCACGCGCTTCCGTACCGCGGCGACTACGATCCTTCACGCCAGGTCGTGTTCACGCGTCGCCTCGTGCCCCCGGACATGCCGTCGCTGTTGGTTTTGCCCCTGCTCGTCCACGAGCGCGCGCTCGGCACGCTCGTGCTCGGCTCCAAGCGCAAAGGCACCTTCGGCGACGCGGTGCGCCCCACCTTGGAAGTCCTGGCCAGCCACGTGGCGGTCTCGCTCGCCAACGCTCGCATGCTGGCTCGCCTGGAAGAGATGGCCACGCTCGACGGGCTCACCGGGCTGTACAACAAGCGTGCGCTCACGGAAGTCGGCGCCCAAAAGCTGAAGAGCGCGAAGCGCTTCAACAAGCCGCTCAGCCTCCTCGTCTGCGACATCGATCACTTCAAGAAGGTGAACGACACCTACGGCCACGACGTCGGCGACGTCGTCATCAAGGGCTTCGCAGACGTCTTGAAGAGGGTGAAGCGCGACACGGATGCGGTCGGCCGATTCGGCGGCGAAGAGTTCGTCATCGTCTGCGAAGAGACGGACGAGCGCGGCGCGGAGCTGCTCGCCGAGCGCATTCGCAGCGAGGTCGCGGCCGTGAAGTTTCACAGCGAGCTCGGCCCTTTCCAAGTCACCTGCTCGATCGGCGTCGCGCCGTTCGGCACCGCCGGTCAAGCCTGGGAGCAGCTCTTCAAAGCCACGGACGAGGCTCTTTACGCCTCCAAACGCGGAGGTCGCAACCGCGTGACGATCTGGACGCCGCGCCTG
>JAQSWN010000273.1 GCA_029266615.1 Polyangiaceae bacterium | reverse complement strand
CCTTGGGATCAGATCGAGTTGGTCGCTCACCGATCCGTCCTGTCCTTGCACGCGTACGAGCTTCGGCTGGCTCGCGGCTCATATCTGCACATCACGGCGAACGCCTTGGAAGAAATGCGCCCTTTCTTTCCCTCACCAGGCCAAGAGGCAACGTTGTCGCCCGACGATGACGCGCGCCGCCCAACAAGCCGTTGAAGCGTACGGCCGCACCTCGTCGTGAGCATCACCGTCCTCCCTCTCGTCGCTACCCGCTACCTCCCCATTTCCTGGTGCGGCCGCTGCTTAACGGCGGTACTTTGGGCGGACGGAGAACAAAACGTGGACAGCGAGCTTGAATACCTACTCGCAAACGCGATGCCGGTTCAGAACGATGCCGTGGATGGCCTCCCTCTCGACACGGTCGCAGTTCTGGTCGCGCTGCTTGACGATTCTGTAGCGCAGGCGCTGCTAAGTCTCCCACGGTTGCGAGCCCTCGTTCACCGAGGAAATTCGTCGATCACCGACGCCGGACTGCAACACCTCGAAACTCTATCGACCCTCGAAGCGCTCGACCTTGAATGGAGTTCCGCGATCACGGGTCGTGGTCTCCGAAATGTCGCGAAACTCCGGAACCTGAGGTGGCTCGACCTCTCCTTCTGCCCCGCCATCACCCGAGAAGACGTTAGCGAGCTCCAACGTGCTCTGCCGCAGTGCGAAGTTGAATTCGGGTGAAACGAGCAAGACCGGGAAACCGGCCGGCTGAAGCCACCGTGATGCCTTTCGCGGACGCCGCCCAACAAGCCGTTGAAGCAGTCGGCCGCGCCTCGTCGCCACCTGTGCCGTCCAGCTCTCGTCGCCACATGATGCCTCCTCGTTTCCTAATGACGGCCGCTGCTTAACGGCGGTACGTTAGCCAGACTGTGATCCCAGCACTGACAAGCACCCGATCACAGGGGCCGCGACGCCACTTCCGCGGAAAGGAGAGGTACTTCCGCCGCATCCATTCTGACGCGGCATCGTTCCGCCTGGAGCACGGTCCCGGAAGCTGGTGGGATCTTTGGCACTACCATGCGGACTGGCCCGGCTGGGGCAACCTCCGTTGGCGATATCGTTTGGAGCACATCCGGGCTTTGGCCCAGGTCTTCCGCGGGATCGCCCGCGACGCAAACCAGTTCCGCACACCATTCCAATTGTGGATCTACTTGTCTGGTCGCGATGCTGGTGAAGACGCGACCTACTTGCACACCCCGAACGAGAACCAAACTCCGTTTCCGATGGATCCCCTTGGCAACGTCGATTGGGAACATGGTGAGCTGCTGCCGATATTTGGCGAGCTGTTGCCAAACCTTCCCTTGAGGATCGGGGAGTCTCGCGTTTTCGACGAATGGGCGGAGCCACCGCGTGTCGTCAGCTCCTTCTTCATCTACTCGCCGCACATCGGCGTCCCGTTGGAATCTGGTGCGCGTCAATCTACGTGAGGCTGGCTAACAAGCCGTTTCAAGCATTCGGCCGCACCTGCTCCCAACCTGAGCCCTCCATCCTGTCGCCCGTGGTGAAGTACCACGGGCTCGCTCATCGCTTCCTGAAAGCTTGTGGTTCCCTGATACGGCCGCTGCTTAACGGCGGTACGTTGGGCGGACGTCGTGACGGGAAGGCTTGCCGAACTTATCTTCAAGCTGAGTGTGGGCTTGACGCTCACCGCTCTACTCGCCTTCCTAGCGGAGCGTAGTCGTCGTCGCGCCCAAGAAGCGGACTGGACCCGATGTGCTGAGGCAGCCTGCGTTCATTTTCTGGCTCGGCGTCATGAGCGCGGTCGTCTGCCTTTATGCGCTCGCCGCAGTGCTGCTTTACCCGCACCCGCTACGAGACAGACTTTCAGCTTTCGCTGTCTGCCTACCGCTCGGCTCGCTCGGGGTCTTCTTAGTCGTGGATTCGTTGCTCGTCACACATCGAGTCGACCCCGACGGCATCACTTTCGAGCGCATCTTCCGTTCCAACGGGCGCCGCCTTTGGCGCGACGTCGTGGCCGTTCGGTTCAACCGGCTTGGGCGCTGGCTGACTCTGAGGACGACCGACGGACCTACGATTCGCATCTCGCTTACCATGACGAACACTACTTCCCTCGCGCAGCACTTGGTTGCCGCCGTGCCCTTGATTCGGTTCAGTGCCGAGGCCGAGGCCATCGTCCTCCTGGCGGCGCGGGGACAGCCGCCACCCATGATTGGATCGACGCTCCCACGCGATGCGCCGCCCAACAAGCCGTTGAAGAGACGGCCGCACCTCGTCGTGACCTGCAAGGTCCTCCCTCTCGCCCGTGGTGGTGTACCACGAGCTCGCTCGTCGCCACCTGATGCCTCCTCGTTTTGCTGATGTGGCCGCTGCTAACGGCGGTACTGCCGACGAGCTTGCCGAGTTCAACGCTCACCTCGTCGGAATGATCGCCGTGGTCGAGGCGTTCACTGGGTAGCGCTTTGTTAGCGCGCTGAACCCAACAAATCTCATCCAGGTCGACTTCGATGTTGCCGCCCATACCTGAATCAAACTTGCGCGCCTACCTCGCGGTTCTCGGTCGAGCTGCGTTCATGCTCGACTTCTCGGCTACGAGGGTGAACAGGCCGGCTTAGCCGTGGACAGGTCACGTCTTCTCGCTGACTTGATGGACGCGGTCCACGAAATTCCGAACCTGATCACAAGCTGGCCCTCCTGCAATCAGGAACTGCTCCGCGGGCTCCTTGCCGATTTCGACGCCAAGTGGTCATCCTCCGGCATGGCTCTACTGCCGGTTTCGATCAGCGGACCAACGTCTGCGGGCTTCAATCTACTTGAATCCTCGGCGTCGCGACCGCGCTAACTTGACGGTCTCGCGGCCTCGGTCGTAGAAAGCTACGTGCTGCACTCAAATGATGCGCCCGCGCCAGGCAATCTGACATGGCAGCAGCTCGTCGCGTGGGTGCTCTGTACGATACCAGCAGGCACAGTTGCTGGGGGACTATTCTATGTCGGCCTGGTCGCGCAAATGACTGCCGAACCGCACCGCTACTACTCGTACCAAAGCTCGACGCTGGAACAGCTTGCCACCGGTGCCAATTACGGCGGGATCTGGACCGCCACCACATCCCCATTCATTCTATTTTTGCTCTGGCTTTGGGACCGCCTGTCGCGTCGCCTACCGGTTCTCGAGAGTAGTCGCCTTTCTATTCTGCTTGGCATGTTCCTACTTGCCTTGCCCTCCACTTACGCGGCCTTGCTCGCACCGCCGCTCGCTCCTCGGGTAACCTACCGCGTTGATCTCTGCGTTTGGCTCGTGGTCGTCACTTCTCTCTGGCTGCCTCGCGCGCTCCTGCCTGCATTGGCACCACTTGGGCTCGCTCCGGCGAGTAAGCGCGGCGATACAGCGCACTACCAAAACTAGTCCCGAAGCGGCCTAACTGCGTGTTGAACCTAGCGAAACCCTCGCTGCGCTCGGGCTTTCGCAGGTTAACACTGCTACGTTGGGCGGGCGACGTGACGTTCGTGCGGTTGAACGGGGAGCCACTTGAATTTGATGACTACGAGTCTCATGGTTTCCTGGTGCGCCGCTGGCTAGCGGCGGTACGTTGGGGGACGGGAATCGTGAGTCTTCCGATGGCGTTCTGAATCGATGTGACCAAGGCGCTCCTTCTAGTTTCTGGCGCGGCGCTCATGGTCTTCCTTGCGGCCTGCGACGGCTCCATCCATCTGGACGGCATCGTGACGAGCCGGTTCGATGGCACACCCGTGATGGGCGCGGTCGTAGAGCTCGTCGGCGTCGAGCTACCTGACCGCCGTCTTGGTTCAACCGGTGCCGACGGATGCTTCGCCTTTTCGAGAGTGCACGACCGCTCCGGCCGTCGTCCTATCCTCCGCTTCTCGGCGCCAGGCTACGCCAGTGCCACCGTCTCCATCCCGCCGGTTGACACTAATCGCGTACATGTCTTGCTATCGCCCGACATGCTGTCTCTGCCCAGCGCTGCGAGTGTTCATGACTCGCGCCAAGACGACTTCCTCCCTTGCGACCACAGAAGATAGTGACTCGGGTGCATCCGGCTGGGGATGGTTCGCCGCGAAGACTTGTCCGAGCGTCGTTCCGACCGAGCTTGGTGCATACTTCAGTGCGGCTAGTCACTACTATCCGCTACTGCTGCGGCACCACGGGCCGGGCCGCGCCCGGGCGGCCTTCTGGATTTGTTGCCTGCTGCCGGAGTGAAGTCCCCGAACGGGCCGCCCGGTAAGCCTAGTGAGCCGTAAGGCGCGGGCGAAAAGCCTCCTCTGCGCGGCCACCGCACCGCCCCGCAGCTGTGCTAAGAGCGCCGGCCATGAGCCGGATTTATCGCACGCTTCCGCCTGAGGGCACTCGTCTGGGTATCGCGTTCTCGGGAGGGCTCGACACGCGCTGCGCCGTTGCTTGGCTGAGCCGGAGCGGGATGAAGGTGTACTCGTACACCGCGGACCTCGCGCAGCCGGACGAGAAAGACCCGGCGACGATCCCGGGCGTCGCCCTGGAGCACGGCGCAGTGGAGGCGCGGCTCGTGGACTGTCGCGCGGCGATGGTGCAAGAGGGTTTGACGGCCGTGCAGTGCGGCGCGTTTCACCTCTCCAGCGGCGGCAAGAAGTATTTCAACACCACCCCGCTCGGCCGCGCGGTGACGACGACGGCGATCATCCGCGCGATGCGCGAAGACGACGTGCACGTCTTCGGCGACGGCAGCACCCACAAGGGTAACGACATTCAGCGGTTCTACCGCTACGGCATCCTCACGAACCCGAACCTCAAGATCTATAAGCCCTGGCTGGATCAAAAGTTCGTAGACGCGTTCGGCGGTCGTAAGGAAATGAGCGAATACCTGGTCAAGGTCGGCCTGCCCTACACGATGAGCACGGAGAAGGCGTACAGCACGGACAGCAACGTCCTCGGCGCCACCCACGAAGCGAAGGACTTGGAGCAGCTGGACAAGGGCCTCCACATCGTGGACCCAATCATGGGCGTCGCGCATTGGAAGAGCGACGTGAAGGTCGAGCCGGAGCAGGTCGAGCTCACGTTCGAGGCCGGCGTTCCGGTCGCCATTTCCGGCAAGCGCTTCGGCTCGTTGTTCGAGCTGTTCATCGAGCTCAATCGCATCGGCGGCCGGCATGGCCTGGGCATGAGCGACCAAATCGAGAACCGCGTGATCGACGCGAAGAGCCGCGGCATCTACGAGGCGCCGGGCATGGCGCTCCTGCACATCGTCTACGAGCGACTGCTTTCGGCCATCCACAACGAGAACACGTTGGACCTGTACTTCACCCTCGGCCGCCGCCTCGGCCGCGTCCTGTACGAGGGCAAATGGTTCGATCCGGAAGCGATGCTCCTGAAAGACGGCCTGACGCGCTGGATTGCGCCGAGCGTGAGCGGCTCCGTCAAGCTGGAGCTGCGCCGCGGTGACGACTACAGCATCCTCTCCACCGAAGCCGACTACATGGCGTACGGGCCCGACAAGCTGTCGATGGAAAAGGTCGCGGACCCCGCCTTCACCCCCAGCGATCGCATCGGCGCGCTGGAAATGCAGAACCTTTCCGTGACGGACAACCGCGCGTTTTTGGTCCATCACTTGAACAGCGTCGCCCAGCTCGGCACCCCGACGGACGCGCTCGCCGGCTTGCTCGGTGAGAAAGACGACGAGAAGTAAGTCGGTCTACGGAGAGAGCAGCTCGGCCATCAGCGGTGCCAGCTGCTCCCGTGGCAGACGCGCGCTGAGCTGGAGCTCGGTGTCGCGGAGCTCGAGCGTCAATTCACGCAGGGATGCCAGGCCGGGCTCTTTGATGAGCTCGGCCTTCATCTTTTCGACGACGAATTGAGCCTCCCCACAGCCGGCCGCGGAGTGGCAGCCGACTACGCCACGCAGGTCCAACTCGGTGCCGACGCGGAGCGACACACCGAGCGAGTGCACCCCGGGCGGCACGGGCAAACCTGGGCCGTCCAGCATGGTGACGACGAGCTGCGCCGGCGTCAGCTTTCGTCTAATTTCTGCGTGTTTTTGGTCGCGCGCGCGCGCCGCAGGGTCGGGCGCGATACGGCCGCTCGCTGCGTCCACCACGTCACGAAAGTATTGGCCGCCGCTCAGCACGAACAAGCCACCCTCGCGGATCGCAATTTCTCCGAGCGGCTTCTTTTGGTCGCGCACGGAGCGGAATTCGCCGAGCGCGCTTCGGACCGGCGTTCCGCCGCGCTTCCGGATCACGGCTTCGGCGCAGCGCAGCACCGGCTCCACATCCAGCGCCGTCTGCGCGATGAGCGCAAAGTCCGG
Organism: Polyangiaceae bacterium; assembly: GCA_029266615.1. Classification (GTDB taxonomy): domain Bacteria; phylum Myxococcota_A; class Polyangia; order Polyangiales; family Polyangiaceae; genus PMG-095. Next base: position 1,894 of record JAQSWN010000273.1, on the reverse strand, counting down.
GGCTTGGCCGGGCTCCGCCAACGGGAGCGCGAAGGCGAGTTGCCGCAAGCCGAGCACCGGCTCGAAGCCGCACGTCTCGCGTAGGCCGAGGAGCGCGCCGCCGCCCGCGCGCAGGAGCTCCAGCGCCGCGGCCTCGCCGAGCGCCTCCACGTCTACGGTGACGAGTAGGGCGGGGCCCGCGGGCACCGCGCTCAGAAGTGAAGGCGCGGGCTTCGAGACGCGCGGCGCGCGCCCGCTGTGCAGCACGACCCACGTCGACGCCGCGATCGACAGCACCAGCAAGAGCCAGGTCAGGCGTGACGGCGTCATGCGCCGCTACGTATACGCTATTCCGAGTCGCCCACGCGACGGCCCGTCGTACGACGACGCCCTTCGGGGCGCATCGGAAACTGCCGCCGATCGAGGGGCGCCCGGCGCGCCAAGAGCGAGCGCTGTCCGCCGGGCTCGACGAACAGCTGGGCCGCCCCGGCGATCGTCTCCGGTCGCTCCTCGCGGAAGCGGTGGGCGTGCTCGGCGCACAAGGAGACGACGCGGCCTTCGACCAAGAATCGCTGCAAGCGCCGCTCGGGCGGAGCTTCCGGCGACAGACTTTCACAGACTTCGCAGCGCCTTGCCATGCGCCCTTACCCTGCGCGCTTGGCCCCGACGGGCCAAATTTTTGGCTCAGCGGCGGCGCGCGGCGACTTTCGCCTCGACCCAGCGAATCACGTCTTGCTCGACGGGACGGCCCAGATGACGGGCAAGCTCCTGGATGCCGGTCGGACTCGTCACGTTCACTTCGATGAGCTTCTCGCCAATCAAATCGAGACCGACGAAGAACAAGCCGTACTCTACGAGCTTGGGCCCCACCGCCGCCACGATCGCCTGCTCCGCGGCTGTGAGCTCCGTCGGCACGACCCTGCCGCCGGCGTGAATGTTGGCGCGCACGTCGTCCTCACGCGGAACGCGCAAGATCGCGCCGAGGGGCTCGCCCTCCAACAAGAGCACGCGCTTGTCACCGACGCGCACGGCCGGCTGGTATTCCTGCACGATCGCGAGACGCTTGCCTTCGTGCGTCCACACGTCCACCAAGGAGCGCGCGTTGCGGTCCCCCTTGGTCAACGTGACCACGCCGCTACCGCCCGCGCCGTCCAGGGGCTTGAGCACGGCGGTGCCGCCCACTTCGTCGACGAACTCGAGGATCTCCTTCGGGCTCGCGCTCACCAGGGAGCGCGGCGTGTGCTCGTGGAAGTTGAAAGCGAAGAGCTTCTCGTTCGCGTCCCGGATACCGCGCGGGTCGTTGACCACGAGCACGCGGTCCTTCACCCGATCCAACTGCTGCGTGAGGTACAAGTACGCCGCGTCGAACGGCGGATCTTTGCGGATGAAGATGGCGTCCAGCGACGCGAGCTCCAGCCGCTCCGGCGCGCCGAGCTCGGCGATGGGCGGCGTGGGGCTCACGGCAATGGTTCGAGCGGTGGTGAAGCCGTCCGGCCCGCGGAGCGAAATGTGCTGCGGTAAGCAGTGATACGACGTGTGTCCGAGGGCCTGGGCGCCGCGTAGGAACGCGAACGTCGTGTCCTTGTCCGCGGTCATCGTTTCGGCCGGATCCATCACGAACAGGAAACGCATGGCTGCTACATACGGTCCCCCCGTCGGCCTGGCAACTGGGCGGTAAAGCCCTAAGATGCAGCCGCCCATGACGAAGCCCCGCTGGCTCCCCCTCGCGCTGGTCGGCTCGCTCGTCGCGGCTGGCCTCATCACGGTCGTGCCCGGTGTCGGAGCAGAGCCGGCCAAGAAAGCCTACGGCGTCGCCACGGAGAGCCCCGGCGCAACGAAGGAAGCGAGCCGCGTGCTGGAAGCGGGCGGCAACGCGTTCGATGCGGCGGTCGTGGCCGCGCTCGTCGCCGGCTTC
>JAQSWN010000272.1 GCA_029266615.1 Polyangiaceae bacterium | reverse complement strand
GAGACCTGCCCGGACGGCGTCTGCTTGCAGGGGGTCTGCGAGGCAGTGACCACGGTGGCGAACGACGTCAGTCTCAGCACTACGTCTCTCACCGCCGGAAGGACCTGCGCCGAAGCGGTCGCGTAGTCGGTGCTGACTCTGAGCGGTCAGTCGGCGACGCTGGCTACGGTGCCGGAGGCGGGCTGCCTCGCCGTGGGTGACGAGCTGTTGCTGATCAGCTTGCAAGGAACGCCCGCGGCGCACGACAACGTGGGCAACTGGGAGCTGTTGCGCGTGACGGAACTGGCCGGCGCCAATGTTGTTCTATCGGGCGCGCCCATACGCTCTTATGGTAACGCGGCTGGCAGCAATGCCGGGGTTGGCCTCACCGCGGCAGAGCAGCGCGTCGCGTTAGTGAGGGTCCCGCGCTTCGGACGGCTCGTCGTGCCGCCCGGGGTTACCGTGACGGCCGACGCTTGGAACGGTGTGCTCGGCGGCGTCGTCGCGCTTCGTGCAAAGCAGCTCGTGCTTGGCGGTACGGTAAGCGCGGCCTCGTTGGGCTATCGTGGAGGGCGTTGGAGCACCGACGACATCACTTGCTCGAACAGCATCCAGACCGAGTCGGGTGAATCAATCGGCGGCAGCGGCACCGCCACGACGGCGCGGAACCTGGGCGCTTCGGGCGGCGTGGGCGCAGGTGACCAGAGCTTCAACAGCGACGACGTCGTGGTGGCGACGCCCGGGCATGCGCAAGTCGGGCAGGTGGGGTTCAACCCCCGAGGCCGCACGCTGGGGCAGCCGGGCGCGGCCTACGGCGTGGCGGACGGAACGCGCCTTACTCTCGGGTCTGGCCCCGGGGGCGCGCTCGCCTGCGTTCTCGACCCGCAACAGCCGTCCCCGTTCTTGGAGGTCCGCGCCACCATTCAAGGTGGCGGCGTCGCGCTGCTGCTGGTCGACGATTTGCAAATCGAGGGGACTGGCGCCGTGACCGCGTCGCCCTCGAATGCGCTGCGCAGCATCGCGGCGTCGGGTGGTTACGTGCTGCTCCGAGGCTCGACGCTTGCGCTAGGCACCAACCGGGTGACGGCTTTGGGCTCGGTTGGCGGCGCGCCGCTCGGGCCGTTCGCCGGCCAAACGAACCGGGCTAGTCCCGGCTACGTCGTCGTCTCGGCGCCGACCGTAAGCGGGACCACGAATCCACCCGCGGAGAACGCTGCCGCGAGCCTGGCTGATTAGCCTTCGAGCACTATTGCAGGCGATGCGTCAGCGCCTCCCACTTGGTCACCCAGCGACTGGCTCCCGTGGCGGGGGCCATATCGAGCTCTTGCTCCGCTTTGGGTAGGGGTTTATCAGCGGTTCTCAGCAGGCTGTAGGCGATCTCATAGGGCACTCGCTCGGCGACGTCGCGCAGGTAGCCGTCAGGTGGGTTCACCAAGATCGGGTCGTTGCAGATACCGTAAGGGTGTTCCTGACGCGTTTGCGCCAAGACGGGCATGAACTCCAAGAACGTCGTGAGCCGTTCGCGGTTATCGTTACCTGTCAACGCGTCGCGCCCCTGATTGGTGATCATGGTCAGGCTGTTGAAGATCGAACGCATGCCGAGCTCTTGGTGGTTGAGGTCCCGGCGCGTCTCCATCGTCATACCCGCGACGAATCGGGGCGGCGACCAAGCCGCCTTGCCACGAGTGGCCAGCTGCGAGCTGCTGGGCAGGACCGGGGTTCCGGCGTCGGCATCGATGTAAACGTACGAGCGCGTGTGGACCTTCCAACGCTCGATGGCCGTGCTCAGCATGCCCGCGTCATTCAGGAAAATGGCAGCGGCGAGGTGCGCTTTGATGCGGGAATGCAGCCAGTTGTTGGGAGCTCCCTGGTTGTCCTTCACGACCAGGGGCACATGCGCCGCAAGAAGGCGGTTACAGCCACCTATGCTCCTCTCGCCAGCCTGCGTAGGTGTAGCGCAGGAGCTCCGCCGTATTGGCGTACCAAAGGGATGGTCCAGCCGTGCTGCAGTGGTGCGTTGCTGCCGTCCGGGTCGAACCCGTTGAAATTTTCGGGGTTGGTCCACGACTCGAGGTAGTCCAGTGCGCTATCGGAGTACGACGCTTCGCCCGTGAGGTAGCCCAGCAAGGCAAAAGTGTACGCGTCGATACCGTCGTCGACGGGCCAATCGCAAGCGAGGACCTTGGCGCTCCCGTACTCGTTTCGATTGTAGCTGCCGCAGTAGATGAGCGCTCCGCCGCCGACGTCATTGTCGCAACCAGGACTTCTGATTGCTCTACCGGCGCGCCCCGCTCGTCGGCCCCGGCGAGCCCAGGTTCTCGTCACCCGCTCCTCCGCAAGCAAAGGAGAGGAGTAGGGCGGTCGTCGGCAGCCAACGCCTCGACGACTTCACGGAGTTTAGAAGCCGGTCAGGGTCGTGCGCGAGTGTCATCCGCAGCAATGGGCGGCCTAGTCTGTTCTCGCTCGATGGGGCGGCGGACGAGAACGTATTCTCGACGAGCTGTTACCCGGTGCCGCTATCCATGGCGCTCGACGCGACCTGGTTCGGCACCGGTGTTTGGCAAGCTCAACAAGCAGACCGACTTCTCACGTTCTTTCACGAGCCGTTGACGACCCGCAGCTACGCGGCCACCTGCTCGCTGGCTGGTGTGCCGGGCGCCCCGCTGTCCGACACGCTCTCGCTGGAAGCGCCCCTCGCCGCGATTGCTCTGGCCGCGACCGTGCCCTCGCGGAAGGATTTCGTGCAAGCGGTTTGGGCTCAGCGGCAGATTCCGCGTTTATTGATCCCACGCGCCCGGCCCTTCTCTTTCGTGCAGGCAGGAACGAGCTCAGCGGCGCCCTGACCTAGACGCGAGAAGACAAGTGACTTTTCGGTCGCTCCCCCGCCCCCCGCACTTTTTCTAAGCTCCGGAGCGGGGCCGAGCTCGGCTCCGGAAGCGAAGCAAACATGTCAGAGAGTGGTCCCCTTCAAGTGCTCGCCGTTTTGCCCTGGTACGTCTACGTACTTTTGGGCGTCATGGCGGTGTCGTTCATCGTTACCAAGGTGTTGCCCTTCCTGCGCACCGCCAAACGGATCGTGAGCACGAAGAAGTACCTGGAAAGCTCGAAAGGCGCGCCGCTGTCACTCGACCAGCGGCGCGGTTTGGGGGTCGGGGCCATTGGCGCAGAGCAGCAAGGGTTCTTCGTGAACTCGTTGGAGACGGGCGCCCACGCGAGCGACTTGCGCGGGAAGTTGACAGAATGGTGGGGCATCGACAGTCGCGATGCGGCCCTGCAAACCACACACTGGCTCGCCGAGCAGGGCCACCGCGGGCTCTTCGATCGCTTGCTGCAGGTCTACACGGAAGTGCCACCCGCTGAGCGGCAGCGCGCCATCGCTCAGCATTTCGCCGGTGAAGAGCGGGCGTCCGAGTACTTGGGGAACCTGGACGCAGCCTTCAAGACCTTGCAAGAAGAAGGAGTCGTCGCCGACCGCAACGCGCTTCGGGGCACGACGTTGGCATGGGACCTGGGGCGACTCGTGGTGGTAGCGCGTAGCTGCTACACCACGGGCTACATCGACGAGCGCGAAGCATGGTCCCTCATCGGGCGCGCTCAGGCGGAAGCTGCGCGCACGTTCGCCGATTGGGCCGCGTTCAGTCGCAGCTTCCTCATCGGGCGTGCGGTGTGGGGGGGCGACGACCTAGCCCTTCCCGGCCTTTGCGCAATCGGTCAAGGCCTCCAGACCGACGAGGGAAGTCCTTGGCGGAGCACGCCGCTTCGCTGAGCCGCGACGCCGGAGCGATCGAATAGTCGGCTGTTTTTGGCTGAATAGACACCGTGGAGCGGGAGACCAACCATCGGTCGCCTGGCCAAGCTCATTCGCGCCCTAGCGGAGTGCTCCGAAACGCACAAAAATTCGTCGCGCCCGAGCGCCAAGACCCAAGCTCCGCGGCGAATTTGCGCTACTAAGGGCCGAATTTCCCGGACGCGCGAGCGGCCCTGCCACAGAAAGGCACGTGATTGGACAAGGTAGCGATTTTGGACTGCGGCGGCCAGTACACCAAGGTCATCGACCGCAGGGTGCGCGAGCTCGGCGTCTACACCGCCATCCTCCCCGGCACGGTGAGCCCGGAAGAGCTGAAGGGCTACTCGGCGCTGATTTTGTCGGGCGGGCCATCTAGCGTTTACGATCCGAAATCCATCCAGATTAAGCCTGAGATTTTCGCGCTCGGGTTGCCCGTGCTCGCGATCTGTTACGGCTTGCAGTTCTTGGTTCACTCCCAGGGCGGCACCATTCAACGCGGCAAGGTCGGCGAGTACGGTGTCGAGACGCTCGAGATCCTAGAGGACAATCAGCTGTTCGGCAGCCGCGGGGATACGACCCAGGTGCTGATGAGCCACTTCGACGTCGTGGCCGACCCCGGGCCGCTCTTCGAGGTCATTGGCCGGACCCACAACTGCGTCGCGGCGGTGCGCCACAAATCATTGCCTCTCATCGGCGTGCAGTTCCACCCCGAGGTGGACCTGACCGAGGCGGGGCCGCTCATGCTGAGCAACTTCTTGTTCAAGGTGGCCAAGCTCAATCCGACGTACACGCTCGATACGCGCATCGACGAGGCGCTCAGCAAGATAAAGGCCGTCGTCAAAGACTCCAAGGTGCTCGTGCTCGTCAGCGGCGGCGTGGACTCAGCCGTCACGCTCGTCCTCTTGCATCGCGCCATCCCGGACGATCGCATCATCGCCGTCCACGTGGACAACGGCTTCATGCGCAAGAACGAGAGCGCGACGATTAAAACTGCCTTCGAGGCGATCGGTTTCAAGAACCTAATCGTCGTGGAAGGCACCGACTACTTCACGAAGACCCCTATCACCGAAGGCGGCGTCACCTACCCGGACATCTTCCACATCGCGGATCCGGAGCTGCGGCGCCGGGTGATTGGGCAGCGCTTCATCGAGGTGTCCGAGGCCAAGCTCAAAGAGTTGGACGTGCGGTTCGAGGACGTCTTCATCGCCCAGGGCACCCTGCGGCCGGACCTCATCGAGAGCGGCAACCCGGACGTGAGCAAGTTCGCCCACACCATCAAGACTCATCACAATGACGTGGAGCTGGTCCGCAAGCTCCGCGCCGCAGGCCGTGTCATCGAGACCAACTCCGAGTGGCACAAGGACGAAGTTCGTCAGGTCGCGCGGATGTTGGAGCTCCCCGAGTCGATCGCCGGTCGTCAGCCCTTCCCCGGCCCCGGCCTCGCCATCCGCATCATCAACTCCGAAGAGGTCGGCCCGGTCCAGCCGCTGCCCGAGGCCAAGGGCTATCGCGTCTTCGGAACGCCGCTCCGCGCAGTGGGCGTGCAGGGCGACGAGCGCAGCTACCGCAACGTCGCGATCTTGGCCCCCAATACCCCCGTGCGAGAGGTGGATTGGCCAGCGGTCGTGCTCGCCGCCCGCAGCTTCACCAACGAGAACACGACCTACAACCGCGTCATCGTGCCGCTCACGCCGGTGGACGTGTCGGCGTTGCAGGTCAGCGCCAAGGTCCACGACTCGGCGAGCGTGGACTTCCTGCGTGAAGTAGACGACTTCTTCGTTCGCGCGATCGCTGGGGAAAAGATCAGCCAGGGTCTCGTGGTGCTCGTTCCGGTCGGCATCGAGAAGCGCTTCTCGGTCGTGATCCGCGCGATCATGACGAACGACTTCATGACCGGGCACGCTGCGCTGCCGACGAAGGACTTCGCAGATCTACCGGGATTGGCGGAGGAGATGGCCAAGCGCTTCCCCGAGCTCGAAGCCGTCTTTTACGACGTCACGAACAAGCCGCCCGCCACCGTGGAGTGGCTCTAAGTACCAATCAGGGGACCCGGACGCGCCAAACGCCCGCGCGCCCGTTGGAGGAGACGAGCAACCGGTGCCCGGCGTCGTAGCGGAGTAAGCCTCCGTTCGACAGCTCGGGCACGCCGCTCATAGGCTCCCAAGTTTTGCCGTCGTTGGAGGTGAGGTAGCGAGGCTGTTCGCAGTAGTCCTCCGCGTAGCAGTTGCTCGCGAACAGGGCCTTCCCGTCGCTCGCCAGACCCGCCACGAACGGACCCGAGTCGGGGATGAGCTCCCACGTGTCCAGCCCGCCGTCCGGACTGCGCCAAAGGCCGTCCGAGCCTCCCAAGTAGAAGGCGCCGTCCGCGGCTTCCAGCAACGCGACCTGCGCTTGAGGATTGCCGATCATGGCTTCGAGACGGGCCCAGGTTTGCCCGAAGTCCGTGGTGCGCCACATGCCGTTGGTTTGCGCGGCCACGAGCCAGGTCCCTGCTTCGCCGAGGAAGTGAACGGTGGCTGAGCTATCTGGCTCCCAGCTCGCGTCGCCTTCATGGAGTTGCCAAGTCGCGCCGGCGTCTTCGCTTTCCAAAATGCACGTCCCCGAGTGCGGTGGCTGGCAGCTTTCGTGCATGGTTAGCAGCAGGTGCCGAGCGTCTCGAGGGTCCACCACCAATTGATGAACGAAGTTGTATTCGAAAGCCTTCGAGAGCTCAGGCTGCGTCTTGCTCGACCAGATGTCGTTCCAACTCACGCCGCCGTCCGTGGACTTGAACAGGCCTTCAGCAGAGTAGGCGGCGCTCGTGTACAGGGTGTCGGGCGAACCGTGATCGATGGCCAGTGTCCAGTTGATGCCACGGTTGATGCTCGCGCCGTTCTTGCCCGTCGCGATCGCGACCCAGTGATCGCCGCAATCCGTGGATTTCCAGAGGCCCTGGTGCTCCGTGCCCACGTAATACGTTCCATGACGGATGGGGTCGATCTCCAGTGAGAAGGGTCCGGCTTGAATGTCGCCCGCCGCCGACCGTTGCCCGAGGCCGGCCTTCACCTCTGGTGGTGTGATTTCCTGAAAGACGCCGACCTCCGCCAATGCCTCGCAACCCGGAGCTCCTCCGGGAGGCGTTCCGCCGTCCCCGGCGGAGCTACCGGGCCGTCCACCTTCGGTGCCCGCCCCTCCCTTGCCGGACACACCGCCGCCGCCGCTGCCTCCCGTCCCGCCCTTTCCAGCTTCCGTGCCCGTTGGTTCGGAAGGCGCCCCCGCACCATCACCCGACGGGTCCGACTCCGCGGGTGCGGGCACGAAGCGCGCCTCGCATGCCGCGACGAAAACCAAGAGCAACCCCGACCACCTCAGAGCCCACATCGGTCGTATCTAAGCCAATGACCGGGCGAAGAAAAGCGCGGGCTGCGTCGGCGGCGAAATGAGCGTCTTTCTCGAATCACCGCGACGCATCGACGTCGAAGGCGCGGGCAACCTTTGCTTGACGCCGCGACGCCCGGGTGGTGGTCAGAATGGGTGATCCCCGCTTAGGCGCTCGACCCGGGACTCAAGGGTGGTCGTCCGAACCTCGCGAAAATGTCCGATCATTTGGTCCCAGCCCAGCTCAGCGAGAAGTCGGCAACGCCGTTCGTGAGGTACTGGTCGGCTCGCAGCACGACCTCGCCGGGCGTGTCTACGGCGTCCAGTTGCGCCATGAGGCCGCCCTCCCACATCAGCAGCAGCCCCGGTTTCCGGCACGACGCCGGGAGCTGCTCTACCCGGAGCGTGATCGACGTTTCCGACCCCGACTCCAGCGCTTTGAGAACGCCGCAGTCCCGAGCCACGAGCTGCCAGGCTTGGGGCGTCCGCCGTACCAGCGCGGCCGGCGTCCTCCCCCAGAGGAAGAGCGCACCGCGCGCGAGCGGCTGCATGAAGGGCTGGCGGATCGCGTCTCTCAACGATTGACGCCAAAAACTACGTGCGCCGGCGGCGCCGGCCCCCGAGCGCAGCGCTTCGCACAATTCGAGGAAGACTCGAGCCGGAAGCCACTCCAGGGAGCCGGCGTCTCGAATTTCGGCCCGCAGCGCGTCCGGGATTGCACCAAGGAGCGAGCTACGAAGCGGCGGGTTCGCGCGCTTCGCACAGCGCACCGTGAATTTAGCCCAGTTGGCGCGCATGCGAGGCTCGGGCACCCGACCAGTCTCACCGATGAACGCGGTCAGCAGATCAGTAGTGCGCGCGAACGTATCGCCCAGACTCTGAGTCACGGTGTTCCACAGCGCGTGTCCGAGCGTGAGCGCGAGGAGAAACCAGGGAAGCTTGCTGCGCGCTGCGCCCGCAAGCACGGCGATGGTCGGCACCGGCGCGACCACGAGCAATGCGACTCCGAACCGCGCGAACAGCCGCTCCACCCAGCGAACCAATTGCGAAAGACGTGCGTAGCGCTGCTCCAGCCACGCGAGCGCCGCCTGCCCGTAGAGGTAGCCGAGACCGTACGCCGCGACTCCGGTCAGCACGCGCCGTACGGTGGCGACGAGGATGAGCGTCACCGGGTCCACCGTCGCGGCGGCGAGCGCGATGTGATGGGCCGCCGGCGAGAGCGCGACGAGGCTTAGGGGACTCCGGACCAGCAAGTACGGCCCGAGCGCGGTGCCAAGCAGGCTCGCCGCTGTGACCGCGGAGAGGAGCCCCAGGATGGCGGCACGCAAACGAGGGGGCGTCGAACCGGGCAAACTCCGGAGACCATAGTGCTCGAGTCGGCAACCGCCAGCCCGGGGGCGCGCCCCTCCCCGGTAAGCCCCACAATTAGGTGCGATTCTTCAATGAAGCGCCGATACCCCAGTGACAGAGCGCCCTCCCCTTGCGGCCCTAGGGCGTAGGCGCCGGAGCTCCGTCCGATATCCACTTGCTGAGCGCCGCGAGCTCGTTTGCGGTCATCGTACGGTCGGCGGTGGCACCCGGCGGCATCGCTTGGGTGCGGCACATGGCGCCCGTGCAGCCGGCGCTCGCGGCCATGTTGGCGGCTTTCAGGTACAGCCAGCTCTGGCTCGGCTGCCCCGGCACCACCCGCTGGAACTGGCCGCCGGAGAAGCTCGGGACGTTGACCAAGCTCTTGACGATGTCCGCCGAGCTGATGTGACCGCCGAGCGGCATCTTCGCCTCCGGGCTGGATTCACTGTGGCACCCCGCGCAGATGCGCTCGAACGCGGGGCGCACCGTCTCGTGAAAGGCGCCGTGCTCGACCGGCAGCGGCCCGCCCGGATCTTGGACGAGGTCGGGATCGATCAGGCGGCCGAGCTGGTGCATCTCCCGGCATTGATCCAAGAGTGCCTCGGCGAGCTTGGGCTCGCTGTCGGTGAGGCCCTTGGCGACACGGTAACGCTGCCAGATGGTGTCGATCCACCCGTGCAGCTTCCAAAACATGAAGTTGCCAATGTTCACCGGCTGCTTGCCGAGCGAGTTGGGTGAATCATTGACGACCCACTTGAAATGGAGGGCGCCATGGATGCTGCTCGCGCCGTTGGACATCGTGGAGCACTGGATGAACTTGCCGAGATCACCTTCGGTCGGAAACTCCGCGAGGTTGTCCTCGATGGCCTCGAGCTTCTTCGCGGTATCCAAGATTTGCTGTGTCCACCCCGTACCAAAGCGGCTCTGCCATTGCGTAGGTACGTCCTTCGCTTCGTAGGGGAAAGTCGGAAAGCCCGCGAACAGCTCTTGGTGCTGCGGGAACGCCTGCCTGAGCGCGATCATCATGTGGCGGTGCATGACCAGAAACTCGTAGCCGTCTTCAGCGTTTTCGCACTCCTGGTTTTCGGGAACGAACTCCTTGTTCTTGCAAACACTGGTGTCCGCGCCGGGGAGGCCGCCGCCTCCACAACGACGAACGTTGTGCCACGCGTCGTGGCTCTGCTTCCACACGCGTTCGTCCATCCAGTCCAGAACTGCCTTGGGCAGCGCCAAGTCCACGTCGCCGTTGGTGGCCGTGAAGACGTCCGGCCGTGATGGTGTCGCCAAGCTGGGGTCGCGAGGATCCGCGGATTCTCCGTGCTCGCAGTGGTCGTGACGGGTGCTGTCACCGCCGCTGCCACCACCACCACCGCCGCTCGCGCTGCCGCCCGATGCGCCGCCAGTCGAGGCGCTGCTCCCCGCGGTCGCGGTCGCGCCGCTCCCGCTCGACGGCTGGTTACCGGCGACGCCGCTCGCTCCCGCGGTCGCCGCCGGTACACCGCCACTGGCCGTGCCTGCCATCGGCACCATCGGCTCGGGCCCCAGCGTGTCCGTGCTGCAGGCACCGAGCGAGGCGAAGCTCCCCAAGGCCGTGAGCGCTCCCAAGACTCCTGATTTCCAGATTCGCATGGCTGGCTCCTCAGGACTCAGGGCGCGATCAGGATCTGCATTTGGGCGGTCACGATGCCGCCCATGCCCATGATCGAGCCGCTCAAGCTGCTCTTCGCGCGGAGCCCGCTGTTGTTCGCCTCA
>JAQSWN010000060.1 GCA_029266615.1 Polyangiaceae bacterium | reverse complement strand
TGGTTGTTCTGTTTTGAGGCGGCGGAGGAGCTCGATACCGTCTTGAACCGGCATGTGTAGGTCCGTGACCGCGACGTCGTAGGTGTTGCTCTCGAGGAGCAAGAAAGCAGCCTCCGCACTCTCTGCGATGTCGATCGCCCAGCCCGGACGCCAACCCGTGAGCAGCCGGCGGATGGCGCGGAGCACGATGGGGTCGTCGTCCACGAGCAGGAGCCGAGGCATGCGGACGCTCGGTCCTGAGGTGGGAGGTGCTGTTATCGCCATTCCGTGCCTCTCTCCCAGCAAGAGTCCTGCCAACACGATAGTGGTGGCGGTCGTCGGCGGCCAGGGGGCCGAATTTGGGGCTTGCCACCCGGACCCGCAGGGCTATGGTGCGCGCCATGGTCGAACCCGGGCTGGTCACGTTGGCCAAGATTGTCGGCACGCTGCTCCTCGCGATGGGTGTGATTCCGTTTCTGTTTTTGCTCTCGCCCGGAGGCGACAAGTCGGAGCCGAAGGACAACTTCGACGACCTCTGAGCTTCGCGGTTGAAACCGCTCGCCGCAAACTCCGTACAGCGTGCACTAACGTAGACGCCGCCCCGCGCGGCCCGAGGGAGAACGTGATGCAGCAGAATCGGACGATGCTGGTGTGGGCGGTTTCGCTTTGTTTGGCGCTCGGCTGCAGCAAGGAGAAAGCGCCGAAGCAGGAGCTAGCTCCCACGGCGCCCGCGCTGTCGGCGGCTCCTGCCGCGGCCACTGCCCAGGCGCTGGTAGTGGACGCGAGCACCAGCCACTTCACGTTCCTCATGGACTCACCGCTGGAGAAGATCGACGGCGACGCGCCGAAGTCTTTGAGCGGCGAGCTGTTCGTGGACCCTACGGATTTGGCCAAGTCCACCGCGCTCGTGAAGGCGGACTTGAAGCTCCTCACGCTTTACCAGCAGAAACGCGGCGACGACAAAGCCGCGTACGGCGAGCGCACCAAGAGCGACCTTCAGAACGAGCACGCGCGCGGCTGGCTGCAGATCGACGCGAAAGAGGGCGAGGTCACGGCCGAGCAAGCCGAGGCCAATCGCTTCGCGGAGCTCAAGATCGAGAAGCTCACGGACTTGAGCGCACCGGACGTGACGAAGCTGAGCGGCGCCGAGCGCAAGGTGACCGCCACCGCGACCGGCGACTTCCGCTTGCACGGCCGAAAAGCGACCAAGAGCGCCAAGGTGGAGCTCACCTTCAAATACGACGGCGACAAGCTCACGGCGGTGGACGTGAAGACGCTGGAGCCGTTTCAAATCGCGCTCGAAGAGTTCGAGGTGCACCCTCGCGACGCGGCCGGCAAAATCGTGAAGCGCTTGAGCGACGCGCTCTCCAGCAACTTGAAGGGCAAAGTCGCCAAAGACGCGCCCGTGAACGTCAGCTTCACTGCGAAGCCGAAGTGACGCGGCTCTAGCCGCCGTTGCGCTCTTCGAGCCGCGTGAGCCGCCGTTCGATCTCGTCGAGCCGGTCCTCACTCGCGACTTTCTCGACACGAGCGAGCCGCTCGATGCTCTCCGTTCGTTCGCGTAGGTTGACGTTGAGCAAACGCGCGAGCCGGTCGTTGATGGTCTGGAGGGTCCGATCCATCGAACCAAGCTTCTCGCTGTGCTCGACTGCGATCTCCGTGAGCTGCAAGACCGCGGACTTCAGCACACCTCCGTCGGACTTGAGGATGCCGACGTCGGACTTGAGGATGCCGACGTCGGACTTGAGGATGCCGACGTCGGACTTGAGGATGCCGACGTCGGACTTGAGGACACCGACGTCACGCTCGAGCCCGTCGAACCGGTTATCGAGCTTCTCGAGCTTGCCCTCTACGCTGATGAGCCGATCCATCTCGGAAGGAGAGTTTGCCATGGTCCCCCTCCTCGGCCAACCACCGCCTCGGTTGCGTAAAGCCTTTCGGCTACTTGCGGATCGCTTCGCGCAGCACGGACAGACGCTGAACGGCGCCGCCACGACTGACGGATACGATCACGTCGCTTTGAAGCGGGCCCGAGAGGCGAGCGCGCGCGTCGTGCATGGTCGAAGGCTTCGCGCCGTTGATGGCGCTGATGACGTCGCCGGGCTCGAGACCGGCGCGCTCGGCTTCGCTGTTGTCCGAGACTGCGACGACGACGACTTGTAGCGACTCGCCGGTGCCGCGCTCGCCGAGCGTGACCGCGACCCCGCCGGGCGCGAACGGATCGGAGTCGCTGCTGGTGGGTCGCAGCGCGATGCGAACGTCGGACTGGGTCCGATTGCTCTGCACGTCCACTTTTACGACGCCGCGGCCGCGCTCAGGCGAGAAGGCTTCGAGCGTCGTCGGGCCGGACTTTAGGCCTTGAAGCGTGAAGGCGCCGTTGGCGTCCGTCACCGCCACCCCGCGCGGCAGGGCGCCCGCCGGTAAGTAGCTGGGCGCGCGACCCACGGCGACGCGCGCGCCCGCTACCGGCTCGCCGCGCTCGTCGCGCACCTCGCCCTCCACCGCGCCGGGCTCGTCCAAGTCGATGGCGGGGAGCTCGAACGCGCGATCGCGGCGGCCGGCGCTCTCGACGGTGGCGGCGAGCTCACCCTCCGCGAAATCGGGGTGACTGACCGCCAGCTTGACGGGACCGAGCGGCACGTCCGCGAGGCGGTACACGCCATCTCCATCCGTGGTCGCGGTTTTGCGCAAGCCTTGCGCCGAAAGCGTGACGAGCGCGCCTTCAACGCCGCGTCGGCCGCGTAGGGCCGTGACTCGGCCTTCCACGAGCGCGCCGCGCGAGAGCTTCAGCTCGACGCTGGCTTGAGCGCTGTTCGGCTCGAGCACCAAGACCCGCCGCGCAAAGCCCGGGGCCTGGGCGGACACGCGCAGCGAGAGGCCGCGGGCGTCCGACACCTCGAGCTTGCCACGGGCGTCGCTGAAGGCGGTGGAGCGCAGGGGCGCGGCCGGATCGAGCGACAAGACGCTCACTTCAGCCAGCTCGATAGGCTCGCCGGCGTCGTCCAACACCGTGATCGCGATGGACTCACGGAGCGCGGGGAGGGTGATGTCCAGCGTCTGCTTCTCGCCTTCCTTCACGGTCAGGGGCACGCGCTTGGCGACGCGAGTCGGGCTGTCGGCGCGCCTCACGTTGACGATGACCTCCCGCGGCAACGCGCTGAACGCGAACGAGCCGTCGGAGGCGGTGAGGGTGGCGCGCTGAAAAGTGCCGCGCTCCGCCAATACTTCGATCTCTGCGCCTTCCACGGGCTGGTCGCGCTCATCACGCACGCGGCCTTCGAGCGAGCCGCCTCGCAACAGCGTTATTTTGAGGTGTGCCTCAGCGCCGGGGCCGAGCGTGACGGCGTCGCTCACGCCTTCCACGAAATCCGGGTGCCGCACCAGCGCGCGCACGCTACCGGGCGTGACGGGCGACGCGCGGAAGCGACCGCCGGAGTCGGTGATCCACGGCGCGAGCTCTTCGTCCCCGTCCAGCGGCTGGCTGAGCGAGTCGACTGCCGCCGCCGTCAGCGACGCATTGCTGCCGGGAATCGGCGGGATCGGCCCCGGCATGACCCCGAGCTCGCCCGAGGCGACGAGCGGCGGGGGGCCGCTCATGGCCCAGCTGAAGTGAGACCGCCGAAAGCGCAGCAGCTGTGGCGTCTCCGAGATCGGCAGGCCCATGCTGTCCGATCCGATCACTTCGATGGAAGCGCCGTCGATCGGGAAGCCGCGCGCATCCACCACGTCGCCGGTAAGGGTGCCGCCGCGCACCAAAGGTAGCCGCACCGGCTCGGTCGTGATTTCCGGCACCGCGACGACGGCGCTTCCGACGAACTCCGGCGCGCGTCCTGAAAGCGTCGCGGGGCCGTTGGAGATCGGACCGAGCGTGACCTTGCCGTCCGTGCCGCTGCGACCGCGCAGCGGAAACGTGCTCAGGCCTTCCTCGGCCAGCACGACGTCCGCATTCGGAACGAGGTGAGCGTTGGGAGCAGAGCCGTCCGTGACGAGTGCCGTCACCAGGCGACCGGGCTCGAGCTTGAGCGTGACTTCCTGGGCTTGACCGCGCTCCAGCAGGACGCCGACGAGCACGCGCGAGACGTCCGTATTCGTGCTGGCGCGGAGGTCGTAGCTCCCGGCGAGGAGCCCGCCGACGCGACAGTCACCGCGGGCGTCGGCGCTGGTGCTGCGCGCGGGCCACAGCGTGGCGCCGCCGATTTCGACGCGCGCGCCTGGTGCCGGCGAGCCGTCCGCCTGCTGCACGTGCACCAAGATGCTGCCCAAACGACGCAGAGAAAGCTGCACGCTACCGCTGACGCCGCTCTGCGTGACGCTTTCGTAGCCGGGCGAGGACGCTTTGACCGTGAAGGGCCCCGCGCCCAAGCGGCCGAAGGTCGCGTTGCCCTGTGCGTCCGTGAGCGCGCCGAACGGCAGCGGGTCCGAGCTGGTGACGAGCACGGTGGCGTCCGCCAGCGGGGCCTGCGCTTCGTCACTCACTCGCACCTGGAGCGAGCTCGCGGGGGCGAGGACGAGCTTTACGTCTCGGACGCCGCCCTCGACGACGAGCTGCGTCGAGGCGCGCGCGAAGCCTTCGGCTTCTCCCAAGACCCACACGCTGCCGCGCGGGATGCGCGGGATGCTCGCGGCGCCGCTTTCGTTCGTCGTGCCCTGCCCCGCGTCGAAGTAGCGCTCTTCCTGCCGCCAGAGCACACGTAAGACAGCGTGGTCCACCGGCTTACCTTGGGCGTCCACGACGCTCACGTTCAGGCGGCCGTCCCGCTCCGTTTCTGCGACTCGTGCGCGCGGCGCGACCGGCACGCTGCGTGAAGCGACGACTTTCACGCGTGAATCCGAGACCACCCCCAGAAGAACGGCGAGCAGTGCTACTGCACCGACGAGCACCGCGACGGCGTCGAAAGCGCGCAGCAATCGGTCGGAGCGGGGGGAAGGGAACACGGCTGAACCATAACGCGGAAGCCCCGCCTCCTTCTTTCCGCTATCTTTGCCGAGTGCGTCTCTGGCGTGTCGCTTTGCTTGGGCTATCGGCGGTCTCGGTGCCGCTCGCCTGCGGTAACGACCGCCATCCGCCTCCGCTCGCCGCGGAAGGGCCGCCGGATAGCGGGACGGCCGGTCGGGGCGGGGGCCCGCTCGTGCTGGACGGGGACTTGGACAGCGCTCCCAGCGGGCCCTGCGGCGAGCAAGTGATCCCCGTCGTCAGCAACCCGCCCAACTTGAGCTTCATCATCGACCATTCAGGGAGCATGGGCGAGGAGCTGGCCGGCAGCGGGCTCAGCAAATACGAGAACGCGCGCATCGCGCTCTCGCAGGTGCTCAAGGCCATTGGTCACCGGGTCAGCTACGGCGCGGCGATCTTCCCGGGGCTCGCCGACAAGACGGGCTGCGAAGCCGGGGACGAGCTGATGCGCGTCGCGCCCGGAGATCCGGCGAGCTACGCCCGCTCCGGCACGACGGGGCCGCGCCTGAAGGACCTACTCGCGCGCTTGTCGATCGCTGGCGCCAAAGGCGGCACGCCCGCTTCGGCGACGCTCGTGAAGATGCGCGACGTGCTGACCCAGCTTTCCGGCGAAACCTACGTCGTGCTCATCACGGACGGCGCGCCCAACTGCAACGAAGAGACTTCCTGCGACGCGAGCGGCTGCCTGCTCAACATCGAGGATCGCACCGTCGGGCAACAGGAGTGCCGCAACGGGTTCAACTGCTGCGACCCGGCCAACGTCGGGGAGGGAGCGGCCATCAATTGCGTGGACTCGCAGGCGAGCCTTACCGCAGTTCGAGATTTGGCCGAGGCGGGCATCCGCACGTTCGTCATTGGCATGCCCGGAAGCGAGCCGTACGAGGACTTGTTGAACGGTATGGCCGAGCTCGGCGGTACCGCCCGGGATGCCTTACCGAAGTACTACTCGACTGCCGACACCGAAGCGTTGAAGGAGGCGCTCGGCAAGATCGCAGCCTCCGTCGCGATTAGCTGCGAGGTCCCGCTGGACTACGAGCCGCCGGATCCGGACTATGTCAACGTTTTCTTCGACGGGGTCGTGGTGCCTTTCGATCCGGAGCAGGGCTGGGAGTGGACCGAGGAAGGAGCCGTCTCCATTCGCGGCGCTGCCTGCGACCAGCTCATGAGCGGCAACGTGGTGGAGCTCCAGGTTTTTGCGGGCTGCAAGACGGTGGTGGAGTGACGCGCTGAGCGGATTTGTGTGTAGGATGCCGCCTGTGACGTCCCCGCTGGACCTCGACTCGCTGCGCCGCGACATCGACGCGGTCGATCAGCAAATTTTGAAGCTGCTCCACGATCGTGTGCGGCTCGTGCTGCAAGTCGGAGACTACAAGCGCGAGCGCGGCATCCCCGTTTACGACCCGGCGCGAGAGCGCGCTCTCTTGGACCGTTTGGGTAAGTCGGCCGAGCTACCGCTGGATCAGGACGCCGTTCGGCGCATCTTCGAGCGGCTGGTGGACGAGTTTCGTCGCATCGAGCAGCACCACGTCGGCTGAGCTTCGCTCAGCGGCTGAGCTTCGCTCAATGCAGCGTGTGCCACTGCCCGTCGTGCTCGACCTTGGGCACTTCGATTTCCGGCAAGCGCTGGAGCGCGGCGGGGGGCATGGCGGTAGGCGCGTCTTCCGGCACGCCGCTGCGGGACAGCACGATGTGGACGCGCGGCGCGGGCAGGGACGGATCCGCGCGCAGCGGTAGCCGACGGCGGAGCGCGTCTTCGGCGGCTTCTTCCGTCGCCCAGCGGGCGAGGGTGGCGCGCGCTTTGCGCTTCTTTCTGCGCCAGCCGAGGGCGAACAGCCCCAGCGTCCCCGCCCAAATCAAGCTGCCCGAAAATACGACCGGGTAGAACGTGTAGCGGCGCGAGACCTCTTCGCGCCACTCGCTCTCCAGGGTGGAGGTCTCCTCCCCGTACGAGTTGAGCAGCGCGCTGTCCATCGTTTCCCCGTCACGCAGGCGAGAGACGAGGCCGCGGAAGCGATGACGCTCTTCGCGCTTGACGAGGAAGCGCACGACGTCCGCCGCCTGCGCGTACGCGACGCTCGCTTCACTTTCGTTGGACGGAAAGGTGCGCTCCAGCTGGGCGAGGGAGAGCAAATTGTCCGAAACGGTGGCCGTGAACAGCGTCTGCATGCGAATGAACGATGTTTCACCGGAGGCCAGCACCGCGAAACCTTCGTTGAACCAGCGCGGCACCGGGCGACCGCCGACCGCGTCCTCTAGCGCGATGTGGGCGAGCTCGTGGCGGAAGACCTCGTTCAGGTCTTGGGCGGAGTTGGGGTGGACGGGCTTGTTCGTGAGCAGGACCAAGCCGATCTCCGGGTACGCGACGCCCGCCGCGTAGTCCGGGTACGGCGCGTTCGGGGGGGCGAGCATCGCCATCTCCACCGGTGAGCGCGCGACCACCACGCGAACGTCCGTCAACACGGGCTGCCCGACCCACTCCGTGAGCGCGGACCGCGCCGCCTCCGCGTCCGCGATGAGCGGCTGCACGCGCTCGCGAATGGATGGGTGATAGACGAACTTGATCCAACCGCCGTCGTAGGTGTTGAAGCCCGCGGGGACGCCCGGTAGCCGAAGCGTGCCGCCATGGCTGCGTGGCGCGTCCGACGGAGCCTCCTTGCGGCTCTCGACCGCGGCCCCATCTGCGTTGGGCAAAACCTCGGTCGTGCCGGTGCGCACGGGCGGCTCCTCGGCCGCGGGCGCCGACCAAGCCGCTCGCGGCCACAGCGCGGCGACCCACATCAGGAGCACTGCGGACAGGCGCATCCCGACCAAATATGGTGCGGTCAGGAGCCGTCGCCAAGCCAGGACAGCGCCGCGAATGAAACCGGCGCCCGGGACCCGAGCGCGGCCGAGACCGGTACGCTGCGGAGCGAGACCACCGCGCAAAGGACCAGGATCACCCACCCTAGCGCTAGGCTTCCCGACTTGAGCCGAGAAAGGCGCGTGGGCGTCGGCGCCAGGGCCGTCACTGCTACCGCGCCCGCGAGCGCCGCTGCCTCCACCAGACTGGGTCGGGCGGCGCCAGCGAGACCAAGCGCCACGGTAGCGACGACGGACAACCCACAACCCAGAGAAAAAAGGTTTTGCCACGTGGACTTCACGGCGGCGCCGCTCGCTCCACGGTAAACCCGGAAAGAAAGGGCGACGCCCAGCGCGAGCGAACAGAGCGCCGCTACCGCGAAGGTCGCGCCGCCGAGGGGACGATGGTGTGTCGTGGATTTGAGCACGCCGCCGAAAAGCGCAAGGGGCAGGGCTGACAAAGCTGCCCCAGCCGCCAACGCGCGGTCACCGCGCGCGGCGCCGCCCTGTGCGACGCGACGGAGCCAAACCCCCGTCGGCACGATGACCAGCGAGACCGACCCGACCAGCACCAAGGCGGAAGCGGCCGCATGACCGCTCGCCGCGACGCGCACGAACGCTGGCAGCGCCGCTGGCACCGAGCACAGGAGCCCCAGCGCCAGGGCGCAGGTTGCAGTGCTCGGCGCGGCTTCGCTCAAACCGGGCGCAGCTCCAGCCGTACGCGGCTCGCCGCTTGCTCGGAGACGTAGCCGTTGTCCAAGAACCAACGAACGCCGCGCGAAAGCGCCTCGCGCGCGCTGCGGTGCGTGTAGCCGAGCTCGGCCTCCGCCTTGTGGCTCGTTACCCACACATTGGCGCCCACGTAGTCGCGGGCGATGCGCGAGGTGACGAGCGGCTCTCCGCCGCGCAGCCGCGCCGACAGCTCCCACACCGAGCCGACCAGTCTGGCCAACCCGGGGCTCGTCGGTTTGCCGGGCTCCGCCAAGCCGGTGATGTCGGCGAGCGTCTCGAAGATCTGGGAGAAGGTGAGGTTCTCTCCACCCAAGATGTACTTCTGCCCGACCACGCCCTTTTCCATGGCGAGGATATGACCGAGCGCGACGTCTTCTACGTCCACGATATTCAAGCCGCCCGGCACGATCGGGAAGCGCAACGAGGGCGAGTGCTTCAAGTAACGGAGCAACGTCTGCCCGTTGGGCGTTGGCTTGCGATCACCGGGGCCCGCGATCGTGCCGGGTAGCACGCTCACGATCGGCTGGCCGTCTTCCACCGCCTCGTCCACCACTTCCGCCTGCTTCACCTTGGCGAGGATGTACGCTTCCGGATCGGTGAGGTTGAGCTCGTGCGTCTCGTCCATCTCCTCGTCCTGCGTGGTACCGAGCACCGCGACGCTGCTCGTCACGACGAGCTTCTCGATGCCGCGGGCCTTCGCCGCGCTGAGGAGGATCTTCGTACCTTGCTCCGCGGGTCGGATGATCGTCTGCGGGTCTTTGGCCCACAGCTTGAAGTTTGCGGCGGTGTGGTAAATGCGATCCACGTTGGACATCGCGCGGTAGATACTGCTCGCCGACATGATGTCCCCGACCTGCAGCAGCATGCGGTCCTGGGGGATGCCTGAAAGCGACGCCAGGTTCGTCTCCGGACGTACGAAGGCCTTCACTCGCTCGCCGCGCTCGATCAGCTTCCGCACCAGCGTTGCGCCCAAAAAGCCATTCGCTCCGGTGACCAAACTGTACGGCTGCTGCTTCATCGCCTGCCCCTCTACCATTACTTTGCTCGGGCATGCCAGATGACAGCGGCACGCTGGGGCGCGTTGGGTAGACTGGCGCCGTGCTCGTCGTCCGTCGCCTTCGGTTCGCGCTATTCGGCTCTTTTTTTGGGGGGCTGAGCCTGGCGTCGGGAGTTGCCCGCGCCGACGCGCCCTTGCCCGCTCACGCCCCGGCCGGAACGGGACAACAGGCGCTCAGTGTCTTCGTTTCGGGTGGAGATATCGTGGCTTCGAGCTGCGGCGCGCCGCCGTGTAGCGCCGCGCCGGTATCGCTCGGTGTGCCGCCTGCGTTGCGCGGCAAGCCGGCGCGCGCGCAGGTGGTTTCGCTCGGCTCTGGCCGGCGCGCCACGGTGGTGACGGTCGTCGCCGGCTGGGAAACGTTCCAGGCGGTGGTCGTGGCGCCGCTCGGGGCGGGTGCGCCCAAGGTCCTGTTCAGCGGCCTCGTCGGTCTGCGCGAGGGGCAAGAAGGCACGCGCTCCGGACCAATGGTGCAAGTCTCCGAGCCCGCTGCGGACGGCACCCGGCGCGTGCTGGTCGGCGAGCAGCACGAAGCCGCGTCGCTTTGCGGGCGTCCCACCATCTTGGCGCCGCAGCTACTGAACCCGGCGGATCTGTCCCTGCGCCCAGCCAAGGTGCAGCGACTCAGCGTCGCCGAGCGGGACGCGGCCCGCACCGTCACCGCGGTGCGCATCCCCGACGACGAGCCGAGCCACGCCGCGCGCTCCGTGCTCGGCGCCTTGGCCGCCTCTAGCGCGCTCGGTGCGCCGCAAGCGCTCACGGATGGCGACCCCGAAACGGTGTGGTCGGAGAACGTCGGTGGCGATGGCAAGGGCGAGTTCGTCACGATGCACGCGCCTTCGGACCTACCCATCTCCGGCTTGGAGCTCACGATCCGTCCCAAGGCGAAGGAGCTTGCGGAAGGGGCGGCGCCGGAGCGGCTGTTCATCGCCGGCCCGCGTGACGTCGTCGCCGTGACGTTGCCGGAAGACGCGTGGAAGAGCCCGGGCGCGCGTTACCGCGTCAATCTGAGCCCGCCGCTCCAAGGCAGCTGCCTCGCATTGGTATTGGATACGGCGTTCACGCAAAGCAAATCCGCGCAGGTTTCGGTCGCGGAGCTGTCCGTGCTGAGCGAGCTTTCCGCCAGCCAACTTCCGGAGCTGGTCGCGTCGCTGGCCGGCGGGGGGCAGCGCGCGGAGGCCTCCAAGAGCCTGCTCGTGGCCGGCGGCGCGCCCGCTTTTGCGGCCGTCGCTCAGGCGTTCGACGGCTTGGACGAAGGCGGCAAGCGCGTCGCCCTCACGGTGCTGGACCAGGCGCCGTGCGAGGTGAGCGCGCCCGTTTACGTAGCTGCGCTCACCGGGAAGATCGAAGCGCAGGCGCGTCACGCGCAGAGCCGTCTGGGCCGCTGCGGGGCGGCCGGCGGTAACGCGCTCGCGCAGGCGCTCGCGAAGGCCGACAAGACCGACAAACGCGTGCTGCCGCTGCTCGTCTCGCAGCTCACGCTCACGGATCCGGCTCGCGCGGTGACCGCGTTCTTGCCGCTCATGGACGAGAAGACGGTGCTGCGCCGACGCTTGCTGCGCACCGCGCTCGCCCAAGCCGCTCGCACCGCCCCCGCCGACAAGACCGTGCGGGCCGCCCTCGCGGATCCGGCCACTCCCCCGGTCGCGCTTTTGGATTTGCTGCGCGCTTTGGGCGAAGAAGCTTCGCGCTACCAACCGGAAGCGGGGCAGGCGTTGCAGCGCATCTCCCAAACCTCGGCCGAGTTTCGCACTCGCTACCTCCTGCTCGGTCCCACCGCCGCGCTGAGCGCGCGCGACCAAGCGGCGGAGAGCGCCTTTCGCAAGAGCCTCGCTGGCGATCCGAGCCCGCACGTGCGCGCGGCCGCGCTCGCGCTCGTCCGGGAGCCGAAGCGCTTCCAGGGCGAGCTCCTCAAGGCGCTGGAAGATCGCGACGTACGCGTGCGGGAAGCCGCCGTGCAAGCGCTCGGAGGTCCGGACGCCGTGTTCGCGGGCAAGGCGCTGAGCCTTCGTCTGGAGCAAGACGAGTGGCCCCTGGTGCGCGCCGCCGCGGCCGACGCGTTGGCCAAGCATCCCGCGTCGCCGGTGCTGGACGAGCCGCTGACGAGCGCGTTAGAGGACGACTCGTCTCTGGTGCGCGCGCGCAGCGTGCGCGCGCTGGGGGAGCGTCGCGTCACCTCCGCGGCCGGTCGGATCCGTGACCGCTTGGAGGACGCCGAGGAATGGCCGGAGGTGCGCGCGGAAGCGGCGCGCTCGCTCGGCGTGCTGTGCGACGGTGAGTCCGCCGACATTCTCGCTGCCTTCGCCAAGAAGCTGACCGACCCCATGGCGAGCCCGCATGCTCAGCTCATCGGCAACGCTTCGGTTCAGGCCTTGGGGCGCCTGGCTCAGCCGAGCTTGGCGCAGCAGCTCGCGCCACTGACCGACAAAAAAGCCCCGCCTCAGGCGCGCCGCGCCGCCGCGCTCGCCCTCCAAGCCCGGGTGACCTGCAAGCGCTAGGGGCTACAATGCTGCCCAGGATGGTGAGGGCTCTGGGTGCGTTCGTGATGTCGGTGCTCGTGGCGGAGCCGGCGCTCGCCGAGGAGGCCCTCAGCCGCTACGCGCTGTCATGGGTGCGCGCCGAGGGCACGGAGGGGTGTCCTCCCGCTATCGCGCTGCGCACGGAGGTCGAGCGCCGGCTCGGACGAACGGTGTTCGACCCTTCCGCCGAGCGCAGCTTCGAGGTCGAGGTCACCCGCTTCGGTGACAAGTACCGCAGTGACATGTTCGTGCGCGGACCGAACGGCGAGATGGCCGGCCACCGCACCCTCGAGAGTGACGAGCCTGGTTGCGGCGCGCTCGTGGACGCGACCGCGCTCGCCATTGCGCTCGTGATCGATCCGGAGGCGGCGAGCCGCGAGCCTCCACCTCCGCGGAGTGCCGGCGCCTTCGAGGCTTCGCCGGCGGCACCGGTCGCAGCTCTGAAAGCGGCGCCGGCCGTGGCCCCGCCGCTCAGCCCGCTCCTCCCACCCGCGCCGCCCCCGCCGCCCCCGCCGCCCATGGCGCCGGCTGCGCTGGATGCGGTCACGCTCTCGCTCCGCGCGACCCTTTCGCGAGGGCTCGTTCCGGCCACCGCTCCCGGCCTCGAGCTCGCGTTCGCGCTTCGGCCCGCTCGGCGCTGGGGGTTCTCCGTTCACGCGGAGTACGCGCCCTCGCGCAACGTAGCTCGCGGCATCGGCTCGTTGGACGTCGGTCTGACGCGGGCGTCGGCTCTCGCGACCTTTCGGCTGCTTCGGCGGGAGCGGCTGCACTGGGCGGTGGGGGCGGGGCCTTCCGTGGGGGCCTTCCACGTGGCCGTGCGCGAGCCGGCTCCCGTCACCGCGCCCGGCGACTACTGGTTCACCGCCCTGCAGCTCGGGACCGTGCTGCAAGTGCATGTAACTAATAGATTTTTTCTCGAACTGGGGGCGGGTGCGGCTCTCTCGCTCTCACGGCAGCAGTTCCTGGTGCGACCGCAAGCAGAGCCGGTGTGGAGCCAGCCGCGCGCAGCCGCCTCGTCCTTCTTTGGAGTCGGGGCGCTTTTTCCGTGAAGGCGCGGAGGGGGCGGAGGGACGAAGGAGTGGTGCAGCTGGTGGCGAGCAGTCCCTTGTTGGTGAGCGGGCTGGCCGAATCGGAGGGGTCGGCCCTCTCCGCGCGTGACGTGTACGAGCAGCACGGGAACTTCGTCTGGCGTTCGCTGCAGCACCTCGGAGTGCGGAGCGCGGACTTGGAGGACTTGGGCCAGGAGGTGTTCGTCACCGTGCACCGCAAGCTGGAGACGTTCGACGGCCGCAGCAAGCTCACCACTTGGTTGTTCGGCATCTGCTTGAACTTGGTGCTCCGTCATCGGCGGCGCGCGTACTTGCGACTGGAGTTCCTGCACGCAGAGCCACCAGAACGCATCGATCCGAGCACGCCCGAAGTCCGCTACGAGGAAGAGGAGGCCCGGCTCCGGCTCTCGCAGCTGCTGGCGAAGCTTAGTCCGGAGCGTCGCGCGACTTTCGTGCTCTTCGAGATCGAGGGCGTGTCATGCGAAGAAATCGCGGAGCTAACCTCGGTGCCGGTCGGCACGGTGTACTCGCGCCTGCATCTAGCGCGCAAGCAGGTGGCGGCGACGGCTGCGCGTTTGCGCCGCTCCGGACGTTGGGAGGACGTGACATGACCGCACCGCGGCGCTGGCGGGAAGATCCCGAAGCCGACCCCACGCTCCGCGATTTGCTTCAGCGCGCGCCCACGGCGCGACCGCTCGACGCGATCACGCGGCGGCGGCTGGGCGTGAAGGTCGCGCGGGCATCGGTCTTGCCGGTCGCGGCCGCGGGCTGGCTGTTCGTCAAATCCGCGACGGCGGCGCTTGGCGTCGTGCTCGGCTCCGGCGCGCTGGCCGTCTCGGCCGGGATCATCGAATGGGGGCCTCCCCCGGCGGCTTCTCCCGCCGTTTCGCTCGCGCCGGTCGAGGTACGGGCTCCCGCCCGGCGTTTGCCGGTGGTCGCGCCGGAGCAGGCAGAAGCCGCGCGGGAGGAAGCGCTCGCGCCGGAACCGGCGCCGCAGCTCAACCCCACGCCTACCCTCCCCATCGACTCGAGTGGCAGCTCGCGGGGCCTTTCCGCGGAAGCCGCTTTGCTGGAGAGCGCGCGCAGTCGGCTGCGCGTCTCGGCCGCGCAGGCGCTGGCGATTTCCGGCCAGCACGCGGCGCGCTTTCCGCGGGGGCAGCTGTCATCCGAGCGCAAGCTGATTCAGATCGAAGCCCTCCACCGCTTGGGGCGCGACGCCGAAGCGCGCGCCCTATCCCAGGAGCTGCTCCGCGGCGCGGGGACGGGTCTGTACGCGGATCGCGTGCGCCAACTGCTGGGCGAGGCGGCCAACCCTTGAAAATTCGTGGATGGCTTTTGACCGAGGAGGGCTCGATGCGTAGCGCTTGGTGGTTGATAGTGCCGCTGTGCGTGGGGTGCTCTGGCCGGAACGTCGTGGCGGGCAAAGAGACGACGAGGAGGGAACAGCTGGCGGAGTCGCTCCCGTCATGGTGCGAGCAATTTTGCGGGAAGATGGGGAGCTGCGGGGAAGGTAAGGAGGTGGACGTGTCCGATTGCGCCTCCGAGTGTCAGGAGGTGCTGCGTCGCTACACGCTGGGAGGGGAGGCGTGCGCGACCGTCGGCGAGCAGTTCCAAGTATGCCTCGACGCGCTGTCCTGCTCAGAGCTCTTCGCGGGGGACGCCAACCATTGTGAGCCCAGCTCGGCGGCGCATTCCGTCTGCCCCGACGACGGCGACGTCCCGAACGAGCCGCTTCCGATGAGCGGCAGCGCCGGCGCGGTAGCGGCTGGCGGGGCGCCGTCGACTGGCGGTAGTACGACCACGCCCGTCGGCGGCACCTTGAATTATGGCATCGCCGGGGGCGGCGGAGTCGTAGCGATAGGCGGGAGCTCACCGGTTGGCGGGAGCGCGCAGGGCGGTATGCAGGGCACGTTCGGCGGCACGAGCCCCGGCGGCGCGGCGGGGAGCGGCCCCGTACCGCCGGTACAGTGCGAGGACAACGTGACTGCCGAAGATCCGGATGAGGGCGGCCTGGCGTGCGAAGGCACGCTACGGCAATGCTCGGACGGTCATCAATACGGCTGGCTTTGCGCGGGGGGCACGAACCAGCCTCTGGCTTGCAGCTGCTTCGTGGACGAGCAATTCACGGCTGGCTTCATCACGCCTACGAGCGCTTGCCCCACGCTCGAGAGCGTCAACGAGGGCTGCGGCCTCTCGCTCGCGCTTTAAATTCGGAAGCAGTCGTTCGGGACTGCTCAGTCGGGGGCCCTACGCCGACTCACTGGGGAGGATGCAGCAGAGCGTTCGGGGTCATGGTTCGGGGTGGGCGGGTGTCGTGGTCGTGCGGTGGCGGAGGGTGAGCGGTCGGTTTGGGGTTACCTTACCGCTCCCTCCGCCACCGCGGATGGTGGTGCCGCTCGATTGATGGCGCCCTGCGCGCCGCTCAGCGCGCGCAGTCTTTGAGGAGCATGGACGCTTGGCGCTCGATGTGACCGCCCGCGCGGCGACGTGTGAGCGAACGGGCGAGCGCGCAAGCCTGGTCGCGCTTGCCGTGCGCCATCAACAACTGCGCGCGGCCCAAGTCAGCCTTGTCTCGCGTGCGCGCGTCGTCGCTCTCCGAGAGCTTGCCGAGGGCGGAGAGCGCGCCCGCTTCGTCGCCGCTCGCGAGCGCCTGGCCGACGCGACCCCACTCCGAAACGGCTTCCGAGCTCGGCGGCGTTATCGGGAGCTCTTCGCTCTTCGATGGGCGGGGAGATTCTTTGCCCCCCGTGACCGGGCTACCGGCAACGCTCGGCCTGCGTTTTGCCGCCCCACGGCTCGTCGGCGCGTGCTCGACGACGGTCGCTTTCGGGTCGGCGACGGTCGCTTTCGGGTCGGCGACGGTCGCTTTCGGGTCGGCGACGGTCGCTTTCGGGTCGGCGACGGCGCTCGCCGCGGGTGGCGCGCTCACGGCGGCCGTGGTGTGAGTCTTCGGCTCTTCTGCCGGCGCGCGGAGCGTTGGGCGCGGCTTGCCGGCGGCGCCGCGTAACACCGGCAGTCCGCGCTCCACCAGCTCGCCGAGCGCGTGGGGCTTGGCGTACGCAATGCTGCCGAGCGCGAGCACCACGAAGACGAGACCTTTGAGCCACCAGGCGCGCCGCAGCTTGCTGCGACGAAGCGACAGCCGTGCGCGTCGGACCCCCGTTTGCACCTCGCGCTCGGAAGGCTGCGTCGCCTGGTAGGCGCGCTTGGCGAGCGAAAGCCTAGCGGAATCCGCCGGCGTCATCGGGGCACCTCGGGATCGAACAGCGGATCTTTACGAAGCAGCTCCGCGAGCTTCTTGTGCGCGTCACGGAGGCGTGAGCGCACCGTGAGCTCGTTCGCGGCGCAGATGACCGCCACCTCGGACACATCCAAACCCTCCAAATCGTGCAAGACGAGCGCGGCGCGCTTCTCGCTCGGCAGCTGGTCCAGCGCCGCGTAAAGGCGCCGAGCGCGCGTGAGCTCGCGCAGGTCCGTCTCGGACGTGCGCGGAAATGTAAGCTCCGGTTCTTCCGGCGCGTCCAGCGTGAAGCGCCGTTGAAACCGGCGGTACCAGCGCTGGTGGTCGATCAGCGTGCGGTAAACGATGCCGTATGTGAACGTCGAGAGCGACGATCGCCCCTCGAAGCGCTCCAAAGCCTTGAGCGCGCGCTCCGCCGCGGCCTGCACCAAGTCGTCCAGGTCTTGGCGCGGGCCGGCGAGTGAGCGCATCTGCCGATAGAGCAACGCCAAGAGCTCGTCCGAGCCCTCTCGGGCGAGCTCTTGCTCGACGGGCTGGCCGGGCTGCGCCAGCTCGAGGGCAGTATTGAGGAACGATTGGGCCATCCCCGGGAACGCGACTCCTACTTCCCTACGTTAGTCGTCCGAGCCGAGCGGGGCGAGCGGTCCTTCGCGAAGAATCTTTTTCCGTGCTCGAGCGCGCGCCATCGGCGATGATCCGGGTGCGGGAGGTATGCGCGAAATACCAGGCAATGCGCGAGCTTGGCTGCTCGCTTTGGCCCTCGGCGGCACGAGCGCACCGGGGCTCGCCCAGGGTCGCGCTCACGTGCAGAACCGCTGCGAGACCCTCGACGCCGCCGAGTACGACGAGTTGGACGCGAGGGTGCTGCTCTGGCTCAGCAGCGCCCGTGACCGCCGGGCTCCGCCCGTCGTGGCTTGCGACGGCGCGCGCAGCTGGGCCGAGTGGGCCGGCCGGCGCTGGCCTTTGCCTCGACTGGCGCCCTGGTCCGACGAAGTGCTCGACGTCTTGGAGGCGTCCCGAAGAGAAGACGCCGACGTCGAGGCGCTCGCTCGAGCGGACACCGCGCCGGCCGCCCCTTCCCAGGTCCCCTGGCAAACCCGCGCGCGGCGCGCGCAGGGCGGTGGCATCGCGCTCGGATGGGAAGCAGAGCTGCCCCTCGGGGGACAATTCGGCAGCGTCGGTCCCAGCTTCGACATTGCGGTGAGCTCCGGCCCTCTCCTGCTCGGTGTGCGCGAGGCGTTTCGGGTAGCCCTCACGGGCGGTGAAGGTGCGTTCTTGGACTCGCAAGGTCTCCTCGCTTACGGCGCGCCGCTGCGACCGCGCGCGCCGTGGGGCGTCGCGCTTCGGTTCGGCGTGCAATGCTTCGTGGCCGGCAATGCGACGACCTCGTCGCTCGCGGAGTGCGTCCCCATCGCAGCCGGAGGCGCGCGCGTCGCGCTGGGCGTCGCGGCCCAGGAGCTTTGGTTGGGCGTCGATCTGCACGCCCGGTTCTCGCCGCTGCCTCTCGCGGCCGTGCAGTCCGTGTCGGACGGTTTCGGCGTATCCCTCACGTTGGGCGTCGCTTTCGTGGATTGGAGCCGGCGCGCAACGCCGTGAAGATGCAGAGCCTCCGCACGTTCGCAAAATGTTGCCTCATTGCGAGCTGGCTTTCGCCTTCGCGAGCCGTGGCGGCCGAGACGGCGCACGTCGTCAACCGTTGTCCACGGCTCACGAGCGAGCAATACGAAGAGCTCGACGCGCGCGTCCTGCTCCTGCTCAAGGCGCACAGCGGCGGCCGAGCCCTCCCGGCGGTAGTGTGCACGCCCGAGCGGGCCTGGGTGGAGTGGGACGACCAGCGCCACGCCATCGTCGGGCGAGCGCCGCTCGTCGACGAGGTGGTGGACGTCATCGAGACGCAGCTGAACGGTTCCGGCGCGCGACGCGTCGAGGACGAGGCGGTGGCGGCGGGCGAGCCGACGTTGCAGCGCGGCGGCGGCGTTGCGCCGCCCTTGCCCAGCGTCGCTCAACCCGCGGATCGCGTCGCGCTTCGGCCCGCGGACGCGAAAGGCGGCGGGATCGCGCTCGGGGTCGAGACGGAGCTGGCTTCGGACAGCATCGCGATGACGACAGGGCCGGCGTTCGACTTCGCGGCGAGCGTGGGTCCCGTGCTCATCGGCGGACGTGAATCAATTCGCTTCTCGCTCTCCGGTCGTCGCGTCTCCTTCATGGATTTCCAGGTCTTGGTCGGGTACGGCGCGCCTTTCGATCCCAGCAAGCGCTTCGGGTTCGCGCTCCGCGGCGGGCCGGAGTGGATGGTGGCGTACCCGGAAGGCAACTCGGGCCAGGCGGCGGTGGTGCCGGTCATCGACTTGGGCCTGCGGGTCGCGCACCACTGGGGTCCGCTCGGAGTGTGGCTGGGGGTGGACGCGCGCTGGCGCGTTTCGCGTTTGTCTCTGCGCTCTCGGAGCGACCTCGTCGCAAACGATTTGAGCGGATCTTTGACTCTGGGTGCGGCGTTCGTGGACGGGAGCCGAAAATAGGCGGCGCTTCCCGCTCGGCTTTGCCCACGAAGCGGGACGCGGGAAGCGAGCCGCGGGCCGGCGCGTTGTGCATGCGCCAGACGCTCCGAGGTGCTTTACTCACACGGCAAACCGAGGCCGGACCCAAGCTCGGGCGCGGCTTCCCCGTCTGTAGGGATCATGAGCCAACCGAACCAGATAGGCCGGCTCGAACGGGCCGCCCGCCGCACCGGCCGGAGGCTCGCATTCTCTCGCGCGCTCGCGGCCGGAGCCGCGTGGCTGCCGCTGCCAATTGGCTACGCAGCGGTGGTCATAGGTCTTGCCAAGGCGCTGCCGCTGGACTCGGCGCAGGCTCGGCCTTGGCTGTGGGGCGCGCTGGTTCCGGCGCTGGTCGTCGTGGGGGCGGCGCTGCGCGCCGCGCTCCAGCGCCGCTCGGCGTTCGAAGGCGCGCTCGCGCTGGACCGCCATCATGGGTTGGACGACCGCATTGCCAACGCGCTCGCCTTCTCTCACTTGCCGGCTTCGGAGCGCAGCCCGCTGATGCAAGCGGCAATCGCGGACGCCGCCGAACGCGCTCCCAAGCTCGAGCCCGGCCGCGCGGCACGCATCGCGCTGCCAATGGAGCTCGCGTACAGCGCGGGCCTGTTGGTCGCGTTGGTCGGGCTCGCGGCGCTGGAGGTGCGGCAAACGCGCCTCGTGCCGCCGGCGGTGGTGCAGACGCAGGCGACGTTACTGAGCGCGGACGACGTAGAGCTCTTCCGAGAAATCGGGCAAGAGCTGGCGAAAGCGTCGGACGATCCTCAAGTGTCGGCCGCGGCGCGGCGCTTCAACCAATTGGTCGAAGACATCGCTGCGCACCGCATGGATCGGCGCGAGGTGTTCGAGCGTCTTGGCTCACTCGAGCGTGAGCTCGCGGAGTCCAGCCAGCTCGACAAGGAAGCGCTGGACGACGGCCTGAAGGAGCTCGCGCGTGAGCTCGAAAAGAGCGGCCTTACCAAGCCCGCGGCGCAGGCGTTTTCGGAGAAGCGCCTGGCGGACGCCGAGCAAGCCTTGCGGGAGCTGGCCGAGCGCCTCAAGAAGAAGCAAAACGTCCCCACCAAGGCGGAGCTGGACAAGCTGCGAAGCGCCCTCCAAAAGGCGAGCAACGTCTCGAGCGAGCAAAAGTCCGCGATCGAGCAGCGCCGTAAAGAGCTCGAAGAAGAGCAGCAGAGCCTGCTCAAGAAGAAGCAGCAAGAGGGCGACAAATCCGCAAAAACGGACCAAAAGCTCGCCGAAAATAAACGCAAGCTGGAGCGCCTCGGCCGCGATAAAGAGCGCGCGGACCGCTCGCAACAAAAGCTGTCGGAGCTGGACAAGCAGCTGCAAGAAGCCGCCCGCCAGCTGATGCAAGACATGCAAGGCGCCGGGCAGAGCCTGGAGTCAGCGGCCGAAGACGTGAACCGCATGGGCAAGCAGCAGCTGAACGACGAGCAGAAGAAAGAAATGCTCAAACGGCTGCAAGAGCTGCGTGAGGTGCTGCGCCAACAAGGCAAAGGCGGCAAAGAGCAGATGGATCGCATGCAGCGCTTCGGCGAGCGCGCGCGCGGCGGCGGCAAGCAACCCGGGCAAAACGGCAAGCCGGGCGGCGGTAAGCAACCCGGGCAGCTGCGGCTCTCACGCGGCAGTGGGGACGGTCCGAGCATCGACGTGCCCATGCCCGGTGAAGGCCAAGGAACCGGCGCCGGCAAAGAGACCGAGACGCCCGGGCAGGGGGATGGCGCGGGCCGCGGGTACGGCTCCGGCCACGACGACAACCTCGCCGGCGATCCCACGAAGCTCGACGGCAAGACGCAAGACGTCACTGCGGCGGGCGTAGACAGCGGGCAGGGCGCCGCGTCGGCCGAGGTGATCTACGGCGCCGCCGAGCGCGGCTTCGTCGGCCGGGGTTACCAAAAGGTCTTCACGGATTACGAGACCGTCGCCGAGCAGGTGATGACCCAGGACGAAATTCCGCCCGGCTACCGTTTCTACGTTCGTCGCTACTTTCAGCTGATCCGGCCACGCGACTGAGCTTCGCGTCGCCTTTCGCTGCTCGCAACCCCCAGCCGTGAGCTGCTAACTCTCCCCCTTTGGAGCCATCATGAGCGACGTCGAAGAAGCCCGTGAGGAAGTGCAGGCCTTTCAAAAGCAGGTCGGCACGCTGCGCGAAGAGATCGGCCGCGTCATCGTCGGCAATCGTGACGTGGTGGACGGCGTCATCACCTGCGTGCTCGCCGGCTCGCACGCGCTGTTGGAGGGCGTGCCCGGCCTGGGCAAGACCATGCTCGTACGCACCTTGGCGGAGGCGCTCGCGCTGGAATTCTCGCGCATCCAGTTCACGCCGGACCTGATGCCTGCGGACATCCTCGGCACGGTCGTGGTGGAGGAGACTCACGGCGGGCCGACCACGTTCGAGTTCCGCAAAGGTCCGGTGTTCGCGAACATCGTGCTGGCGGACGAGGTGAATCGCGCCACGCCCAAGACCCAAAGCGCGCTGCTCGAAGCAATGCAAGAGCACCGGGTCACGATTGGGCGCACCACCTACCAGCTGGAAGAGCCGTACTTCGTGCTCGCCACCCAAAATCCGCTGGAAATGGAGGGCACCTACCCGCTGCCGGAAGCCCAGCTGGACCGCTTCTTCTTCAAGCTGGTAGTGCCGTTCCCCTCGCGTGAAGAGCTCCACACCATCATCGACCGTACGACTACGGACCAAGAGGTCAAGGTCAAGGCCGTGCTCACGCGAGAGGACGTGCTCGGCATGCAGAAGCTCGTGCGCCGGGTGCCGGTCGCCAAGCACGTGCAGGACTACGCGATTCGCACCGTGCTGGCCACCCACCCCGGCAACGCGGAAGCGACGGAGCTGGTGAAGCGCTTCGTGCGAACCGGCGCGTCGCCGCGCGGCGTGCAATCCGTCTTGCTCGGCGCCAAGATCCGCGCGCTGTTCGCCGGCCGCTTCGCGGCCTCGATAGAGGACGTGCGCGTCTCCGCTTTGCCGGCGCTGCGGCACCGCATCCTGCGTAGCTTCGAAGGCGAGGCGGAGGGCGTCGCGGAAGACACCATCTTGCAAGAAATCCTCAAGAAATTGCCAGAATCGAAGGCGTAGGCTCCTCATGGGCTTGCTGGAGCTGTTCCGTCCGAAGAGCGCCCCGCGCCGGGCGGAGGCTCGCCGTGCGGAGCTGTTCGACGACGAATTCCAGAAGAAGCTGGAGTCGCTCGCGATCGTGAGTCGCCGCGTCTTCGCGGGGCGGATGCGCGCAGATCGGCGCAGCAAGAAGAAGGGCAGCGGCGTGGAGTTCGCGGACCACCGCGACTACGCGCCCGGGGACGATTTTCGCTCCGTGGACTGGAGCGTCTACCAACGCTTCGGCAAGCTGCTCGTTCGCCTCTACGAAGAGGAAGAGGATCTGAGCATTTACTTCATCGTGGATTCGTCGAGCTCCATGGCCTTCGGCGACGCGAAGAAGTTCGACCAAGCGCGGCGTTTGGCGGCCGCGCTCGCCTACGTCGGCCTCGCGAACTTGGACCGCGTCACCATCGTGGGCGCGACGGACGCGGTGAGCGCGCGCATGCCGACGACGCGCGGCAAGGGGCGCATCTTCAAGGTGTTCGAGTTTCTGAGCGAGCTTTCGCCGGGCGGCACGACGGACTTGGGAGACGCGATGAAGACGTTCGTCGCGCAGCACAAGCGCCGCGGCCTGGCGGTGCTCATCAGCGATCTGTACGACCCCGCCGGCTTCGAGCGCGGCATCAACGCCCTGCGCTTCGCGAAGTTCGAGCCCTTCGTGCTGCACGTCGTCGATCAGAAGGAGGCGCGCCCGGAGCTGAAGGGTGACGTCCGGCTCTACGACTGCGAAACCGGTGAGGAGCGCGAGGTCACGGTCACGGACAGCTTGCTGGAAGACATGGCCAAGGCCTTCGACGACTATCAAAAATCGATCGAGCGCTTTTGCACCTCGCGCCAGGTGCCGTACTTCGCGGCGGACGTGGGCTTGCCGTTCGACGAGCTCGTGCTGCGGGTGTTTCGGCGCGGAGGGTTTCTGCGTTGATGGGGCTAGCTGGGCTCCCGCTCGGCACGCTGCTCGGCATCTTCGGGGCCGCGTCGGCGGTGGTCGTGGTGTTCTACATTCTGAAGCTGCGAAGGCGCGCGGTGCCGGTGCCGTTTTCGCGTATGTGGGACAGCGTGCTGCGCGACAAGCAGGCCACGGAGCTGTTTTCCAAGCTGCGGCGCTTGCTCTCGCTCGCCCTGCAGCTGCTCCTGCTCGCGCTCTTGGTGCTCGCGCTGGGCGACCCGAAGCCGAAGGAAGACCTGCGCTCCGGCCGCCACCTCGTGCTGCTCATCGACGCGAGCGCGTCGATGAAAGCGGTGGACGTCGCGCCGAGCCGGCTCGGTGCCGCCAAGGCCGAGGCCGAAAAGCTCGTGCGCGGCTTGGGCGCGGCCGATCGCGCCATCGTCGTGCAAATGGGTAGCGTGCCGCTCGCGCGTTCGTCGATGAGCGGGGATCAGGGCGAGCTGCTCGGCGCGATCGCACAGGTGCAAACCAGTGACACCCGCGCGGATCTCGAAGCCGGTCTGTCTTTCGGGCGCGACAGCTTGCGCGGCCTGCCGCAAGGCGAGCTCGTGGTCATCGGGGACGGCGCCTACGGAGACGCGGAGTCGCTCGCGGCGCTGTCCGGGCGCGTCGGTCTGGAGGGAGCGGAGCCTCGCTTCGTGCCGATCGGAAAGAGCGGCAAGAACCTGAGCATCACGGAGTTTTCCGTGCGCCGTTACCCGCTCGACAAGAACCGCTACGAGGTGATGCTGGAGGTCACGAACCTGAACGACGCGCCGGCAGAAGTGGAGCTGGAGCTGTCCGGGGACGGCGTGATCGTCGACATCACGCGCCTCAAGCTGGGTCCGAACGAGAAGCTTCCTCGCTTCTATCAGGACCTCGCCGGCGCCAGCCGCACGCTCACTGCGCGCATCAAGGCTGGGCCGGGCACGGACGACTTGCCCGCTGACGACGTCGCTTATGCGCTCTTGCCGGAGCGTCGTCGCGCTCGAATCTTGCTCGTCACGCCTGGCAACACGTACTTGGAAGCGGCGCTTTTACTCGACGAATATTTGGACGTCGCGCAGGTCGCGCCCGGGGCGCCGTTTCCGGACGGTAAGTTCGACGTCGCTATTTTCGACGGCGTCGCCGCCCCTCTCACGGACCGCATCGGCTCCGCGCTCTACCTGAAGCCGCCCGCCGCCGGCTCGCCGGTGCCACTCGGCGCCCCGCTCACGGACTTCGGCTTCGATACGTGGGACCGAAAGAGCCCCGTTCTGCGCTTCATGAGCATGGGCGACATTCAGGTCGCCAAAGGCTTCGCCTTCAAGCCCGCGGCCGGAGGAGGCGACAAGGTGCTGGGCGCGAGCGACCTCGGGCCGATCCTGGTCAGCGGCGCGCGCGAAGGGCACCGCTTCGTAGTGCTCGGCTTCGACCCCCGCGACAGCGACTTCGTGCTGCGTATCGGCTGGCCCTTGTTCGTGCTCAATACGATCAACGCCTTCATCGAGGAAGACACCGGCTACGTGTCGTCCTTCCGCACCGGAGACGTTTGGCACGTCGCGGTGCCCGGCTCGCTCGGTAGCGTGACCCTGCACGAGCCGGGCGGCCAGAAGCACGCCGTGCCGGTGAGCGACGGCCGCGCTGTCTATCGCGGGGAGCGGGCTGGCTTCTACAAGCTGACGGGCGGGGCGGACGACGCCCCCCTCGCTGAGTTCGCCGCGAACCTTTCGGATCTGGAGGAGAGCCGAATTGCGCCGCAGAAGGAGCTCACGCTCGCGGGCAAGAAAGCGAGCGCGGTGACGGTCGCCACGGTGAGCCTGCGCAGTGACGTGTGGATCTACCTGCTGCTCGCCGTGATCGCGCTTTCGGCCGTGGAGTGGATCACCTACCACCGGAGGGTGACGGTATGAGCCCGAGGCTCCGTCGCGGGTTCTGGCTCGGCAGCCTCGTGCTGCTGCTCGCGCTCCTCGGCGGCGCCCTCTATCGCTACGTGCTGAGCGCGCCCGCGGAGGCGTTCCGATGGCAGCAGGAGGCGATCAAGTACGAGCTGCTGCAGCCGCGCGCCCTGGCGGTGGTGCTGCTCGCCCCCCTCCTCCTTTACGTGCTCGGCAAGTCCCTCGCGGACTTGCCCTGGCAGCAGCGCGTCTTGTCGGTGCTACTGCGGCTCGCGTTTTTGGTGCTCCTTGGGCTCGGTTTGGCGCGCCTCGTGCGCTCGGACGAGACGCACCGCGTCGCGACGGTGGTGCTGGTGGACGCGAGCGAATCCGTCGCCGACGCGACGCTGGAGAAGGCGCGCGCGGAGCTGACCAAGCTCTACCAGGCGCGCGGTGAGGGCGACGTCCTCAAGCTGGTCGCGTTTGCGGCGCGGCCCAAGGCGCTGCCGCTCGAGAAGGACGGCCAGCTCGCGGTCCCGAAGGTCGACGAGCTTCGCTGGAAAGACGCGCCGAACGTCAGGAAGACCGAGGCGGGCAGCAATATCCAGGCCGCTCTTCAGCTGTCCTACGGCTTGTTCCCGCCCGGCTACTTGAAGCGCATCGTTCTCCTCTCCGACGGTTTGGAGACGGAGGGGAGCCTGCTTTCGGAGGCGAACCACGCCGCTCGCTTCGGGGCCCGGCTGTTCGTGCGTCCCTTTCGGGAGCCGCCCCCCGGTGAGGTCGCCGTGCGCGCGCTGCGCTTGCCGGACAAGGTCGACATCGGCCAGCCCTTCGATGTTACGGCGGAGGTGTACGCGAGCCGCGCCACCACCGCCAAGGTGCGGCTCTTCCAGGGCGAGACTCTCAACGGCTTGGAAGGCGTGCGGGACGTCACGCTCAAGGCGGGCGACAACGAAATCAAGTTCAAGAGCGTCGTGCGCGTCGGCGGTGAGGTGACGTACGCGCTCAAGCTCAGCGACATCCCCCCAGGTGACGACCGCTTCGGCCAGAACAACGCGATGGACGTCACGCTGGACGTGCCGGGCCGCCCCCAAGTCCTGTACATCGAGGGCCAGCCGCAGCGCGGAAGCTACTTGGTGAGCGCGCTGTCGGCTCAGCAATTCGACGTGGATTTGCGGCCTCCCAGCGCCATGCCCGGCTCCTTGCGCGAGCTGGAGCGCTACGATTTTTTCATCCTCTCGGACGTGCCGCGCGAGGCGGTGAGCGACGCCGCGCAGGATCTCATCGAGAAATACGTTCGCGACCTGGGCGGCGGCTTCTTGTTCGCGGGAGGCGAGGCCGGCTACGGGCTCGGCGGTTGGGCGCACAGCACGGTCGAGCGTCTCTTGCCGGTGCGCATGGACGCCGAGCGCCGCAAAGAGATGCCCGGCGTGGCCATGGCGCTCGTCATCGACCGCTCGGGCTCCATGACGGGCCTGCCGATGGAGATGGCCAAGGCGGCCTGTCGCGCCACCGTCGAAACCCTACAGGGTGACGACCTGATCGAGGTCATCGCCTTCGACTCCACGCCCGCGCGCTACGTGAAGATGCAGCCTGCGCGCTACCGCTCCCGCATCCAAAACGACATCGCGCGGATTCAGCCTGGTGGCGGCACGGAGATCTTTTCGAGCCTGGACATGGCCTATCAAGACCTGTCCGTCGTGCAGGCGCGGAAGAAGCACGTCGTCTTGCTGACGGACGGCCAGGCGCCGGTGCAAGGCATCAAGGACCTCGCGACCGGTATGCTGGCCGAAGCGATCACGGTCACGACGGTGGGCCTGGGCGAAGGCGTGAATCAGGAGCTCTTGCGCGGCGTGGCCGACGCGGGCGGCGGCCGTTTTCACCTGGTTCCGGATCCGAACAGCCTGCCGAAAATCTTCACCCGAGAGACCGAGCTCATCGCGCAACAGGCGGCGGTGGAGGAGTGGTTTCCGGTCGAGCAGGTCGGTAACGCCGACTTCTTGAAGGGCATTGGCGTGAGCGCCGCGCCGCTCCTGCACGGCTACGTCGCGACTCAGCTCAAGCCTGCGCCCGCCCAGCTCATCTTGCAGAGCGATCGCGGCGACCCCATCCTCGCGCGCTGGCGCGCCGGCCTGGGTTGGGCGGTGGCGTGGACCAGCGACGTGAAGAACAACTGGTCGGTGGACTGGCTGCGCTGGAGCGGCTTCTCCAAGTTTTGGGGCCAGTTCGTGCGCGAGCACATGCGCATCAAGCGCCGGCAAGAGCTGCCAATGCAGGTGGAGATGCGCGAGAACACCGTGCACGCGGTGGTGGACGCCTTCACCGCCGACGAGCGCTTCGACAACCAGCTCGAGTCCAAGCTCATCGTGACGGGGCCGGCGACGAGTAAAGGAAAGGGCGAGAGCCGCGACCTGCCCCTGCGGCGCACCGCCCCCGGCCGCTACGAAGCCGAGCTGCGGCTGGACGAGTACGGCTCATTTCTGCTGCGCGCCGAGCACGCCCGCATCGCGGCGGACGGCAGTGTCCAGCCGTTCGCCAGCAGCTTCGGTCACGTCAGCAATCCGTACCCGCGCGAGTATGGCCGCTTCGAGCCCGACATCGACTTGCAAGCGCGCGCGGCAGCCGCCGCGGGGGGTCTCGTCGACCCCGAGCCGGCCAAGGTGTTCGACCCGCAGGGCGAGAAGATCATCTACTACCGGCCGCTCTGGTCGCGCTTCGTGCTCGCCGCCATCATCGTGTTCTTGCTCGACTTGTTGGTCCGGCGGGTCCGTCTGTTCGACCGCAAGTTCCTGCCGCGCCGCAGCCTGCCTCCCCCGCCGCGCGGGGCTTGAGCATTTAATCAGTCGCGCGCGGTCTCTGCGCAAGCAGCGGTATCCTCGACGGTCATGGCCCGGTCCTGGAGCAATCGACTCGTAATGCTCGGCTTGGCGACGCACGCCGCGCTCTGCAGCAGCTGCTTCTTTTTCTACGACTCGCGGTGGGGTGAGTCCAAGGCGAGCCAGAAGCGCGTCGCCAAAGAGCGCATGCCGAGCCAGCTCGTCGGCAGTGGCGCCCACGTGCCCGCGCCGCAGTCGAAGGTCGAGCGGTTCCGCATTCGCGCCTACGCGACTCCTCGCTACGCGGCCGCGCTGGTGGACGGTGAGGCGCAGTTCACACAGACCCTGAACGCCGCCAACCCGACCTTCGCCCACGACCTAGCGATGCAGCTCGAGCTGGAAAGCTACCGCGTGTGGTCGGGCACGGTTTTGGATGACGATTTGAAGGCGCTGCTCGACGCGATCGAGAAGGTCGACCCGGCCCAGGACGTCGATTGGGTCGTGGTGTTGGCCAGCCCGCTGCGCATGGTCGCGCTCTCGCCCGACCAGCTCGGCGTCGGAAAGATGCTGGGCCGGCACCTGGCGATCCGCGCCATGAGCGACCCGGAAGAGCTCGAAGCGATCCAGCAGAGCTTCGACGAGCTTTCGGAGAACGAGCAAGAGAAGTTGTATGCGGCTCGCAAGCGACACAAGTCTGCGACCGTCTTGCTGCACGAGGTCGGGCACACCCTCGGTATGCCGCACGAGCTCGACCTGCGCTCGATGATGAGCGCCAAGTACGACCACAAATCGAGCGCGTTCAGCCCTCACTCGGCTCGCATCGGTCGGCGCGCGCTGGAGCTTCGCGCTTCGCCGCTCGGCTCGGAGCTGCATCGCAGCGCTGCGCGCGCCGCGCTGAACGTCTTAGAGAACGCGCCCGCGCACACCTTCGAAGTGGGAACAGCCAGCCAATCGCAGGCGCTCTTTCGGTACCACGCCGAAGCGGGCCCTACGTCACGCCCGGTCGCGGCGACACCGGCGACCGCGGCGACGCCCGGGACCGCAGTCGCGCCGAGTACGGCTTCACAGAGCTTGCGGGCGGCACCCCTTGCGGCAAACGACGCAGCCCTGCTCGAAAGGGCGCGCGCGGAGCACGCCGCCGGTCGTCATCGCGAGGCGCGTTCGCTCGCGGTCTCACTCTTCGAGCGCTACCCGGGTGTGCTCGTGGTGCAGGAGCTGCGTTGCCAGCTCGCGACGAAAGTCGGCCTGACGATGGCGGAGGAGAGCGCCGAATGCGCCCCGCTGCTGCGCCTCTCCGGTGCTCCGTTCTAACTCTCTGGGTAGGGAGGCCGAGTCGCGTTCGTAGCGACCCGGCCCAGCTGGGCCGGGAAACAGGCCTCCCCAGCAAAGTCGCGGGGCGAAGGACGGCGTCTATCGCCCCCGCAGACTAGACGCCCAAGGCTCTCAGTTCTCGTCCTTGGTCGTTTCTTTGACCTTGTCGCCCGCGTTCTCGACCGCTTCGCCCGTTGCTTCGGCGGCGTTCTCGGCGCCTTGCTTGGTGTCCGACGCCGCCTCGTCCACCTTCTCGCCCGCGTTCTCGACCGGGCCTTCAGCGGGTTCTTTGTTTCCGCCGCAGGCGACGAGAGCGAGACCGGTGACGAGCGAAGCTAGCAGTAGTGAGTGTTTCATCGTCCCGCGCCTTAGCACCACGCGTGCCACGCAAATCTGCCGACAAACGGAGAAAATTCGTGCGTGGCGTCGTGACGCCACCGCCTCACTGTGGCGAAGTGCGGCGCTCTTGCTCCAGCTGGGATAGCTGCGCGAGCGCGCTGGCTAGCTCCGGTGGAAGCGGAGCGTGGATATCCAGGCCTGCGAGCTCTAGCCGCGAAGCGTGGAGGGCGAGCCGGTGCAGCGCGTACCGTTCGCGAAAGAGCCGGTTGTGCTCGCCCTTGCCGTACTTCACGTCCCCGATGATGGGGCACGAGATGTGCTTCAAATGCCGTCGAATCTGGTGCAAACGACCGGTGTGCGGCTTGGCCTCGACCCACGCGTAGCGCCCGAGCTGGGCGAGCCGCCGTACGTCCGTTATCGCCGGTTGCGGCTCCTCCGAGTTGTCCGGCTTGAGGGGGTGATCGATGACCAGCTCGTCCGGGGGAGCGCCGCGTACGAGGGCCAGGTAGTGTTTCTTCACCTCACGGCGCTCGAAGCGCTCGCACAGGGCGCGGGCGCTTTCCTTCGATAACGCAAAGAGGAGCACACCGCTCGCGCCGCGATCCAGTCGGTGCACCGGGTACACCCAATGGCCGAGCGCATCGCGCACCAACGTCATCGCGAACTCGTCGTCGTCAGACCAGCCACGGTGCACCGCCAAGCCAGAAGGCTTGTTGACGGCCACCACGTCGGCATCCCGATAGAGAAATTCGATGTCAGGCATCGGCAAGCGACGTCGGAATGTTCCCGCGGGCCTTGCCAGGCGCAAGACCGCGACATAGGAAGATGGAGCGTCATGAAGCAATCGACTGCGCCCCGCAAGACCACGCGCTCTTTTAGGTTCTTTCCGGCCTTGGTGCTCGCCGTCGGGCTCGCGGCGCCGCTCACCGGCTGCGGCTACAACGACGTCATCACGTTGGACGAAGGCGTGAAGGCGAACTGGGCCGAGGTGGAAAACCAGTACAAGCGCCGGGCCGATCTGGTGCCCAACCTCGTCAGCGTCGTGAAAGGCGCGGCTAACTTCGAGCAAGAGACGCTCACCAAAGTAGTGGAGGCGCGCTCCAAGGTCGCCGGCATGAAGGTAGA
This sequence comes from Polyangiaceae bacterium, assembly GCA_029266615.1. Taxonomy (GTDB): domain Bacteria; phylum Myxococcota_A; class Polyangia; order Polyangiales; family Polyangiaceae; genus PMG-095. Next base: position 2,385 of record JAQSWN010000060.1, on the reverse strand, counting down.
CGCCTCCACGATCGACGACCCGGAGAAGCTGAAGAAGTTCGAGGCCGCCCAGGCGGAGCTGGGCGGCTCACTGTCGCGTCTCTTGGTCGTCGCGGAGCAGTACCCACAGCTCCGAGCGACGGACGCTTTCCGCGACCTGCAGGCTCAGCTGGAGGGCACGGAGAACCGCATCGCGGTCGCCCGCAAGCGGTACATCACGAGCGTCGCCGAGTACAACGGCCTCGTGCAGCGCTTCCCGACCAGCATCGGCGCGTCCATGCGTGGCCGCACCGTGCGCCCCACGTTCGAAGCCGCGCCCGGCTCGGACAAAGCGCCAGAAATCAAGCTCTGAGGAGCGGAGCCATCATGGTTGTTCCCGCCGGCGCGGCCACGCGAGTCTCCGCTTGGCTCGCGACGATCTTGCTCGCGTTGCTCGTGCTCGCGCCGTCTCGCGCGCTGGCGGTAGAAGTGCCGCCGCTGCGCGCGCACGTGAACGACAACGCGGACATGCTCTCGGCTGACGCGGAGGCGAAGCTCGAGCAGCGGCTCACGACGTACGAGCAGCGCACTCAGCAGCAGTTCGTGCTGCTCACCGTCGACACGCTCGAAGGCGACGCGCTGGAGGACTTCACGACTCGCGTCTTCGAGCAGTGGAAGTTGGGGCAGAAGGGCAAGGACAACGGCCTCCTTCTGCTCATCGTCAAGAACGACCGGCGTCTACGTATCGAGCCCGGCTACGGGCTCGAAGGCGAGATAACGGACGCCTTCAGCGCCCGGGTGATCCGCAACGTGCTGACCCCACAGCTGCGGGCCGGCCAGGCTGGGCAAGGCATCGACCAGGCCTTCACGCTCCTCATGAAGCAGGCCTCGGGCGAAGCGGTGCCGGAGAGCGCGCTCGCGCCTCCGCGTCGCGAACGAGAGCGAGGGGGCAGGTCGCCGCTCGGTGCGCTCGTGCTCCTGTTCTTGCTGATCCCGTTCGTGTTGCCGCTGCTGTTCGGCCGAGGCGGCCGAGGCGGCCGAGGCGGCATGTTCATCGGCGGGCTCGGCGGCTGGGGCGCTGGAGGCGGCTTCGGCGGCGGCGGCTCTTGGGGCGGCGGCGGCGGTGGCGGTTCTTGGGGCGGCGGCGGCGGCAGCAGCGGCGGCGGCGGGAGCTCAGGCTCATGGTGAAGTCGTTGTTGTCGGAAGCCGACGCCCGCGAGGTCGAAGCCGCCGTAGCGCGCGTGGAGGCACAGAGCGCGGCGGAGATCGTCGTCGCGGTGTTGCCGCAAAGCCAAGAGTACTGGCAACCCCGAGTGGCCGCGTCCATTGCATGGGCGCTGGCCGCTGGCTTCGCGTTCTTGCATTTCGAGCCGTGGCTGGACCCCGCGCTCTCACTCGCCGTAGAGCTGTTGGTCGGCGGGGGGACGTACGCGCTGCTCGGTCTGCCGGGGTTGAACCGGCTGCTCCTTCGGGGGGACGCCGCGACCCGTGCGGTGCGCGCTCGCGCATTCCAGCTTTTCGCGGAGCGCGGTTTGTACGGAACCCGCGGCAGAACCGCGCTCCTCGTCTTCGTTTCCGAGCTGGAGCACCGCGTGGTGCTGCTCGGAGATCACAGCATTCACGAGGAGCTCGGCCAATCGGGTTGGGACCAAGAGGTGGCACTGCTGGTTCGGCACATCCGGGATGGCAAGCTGCGTGAAGGGCTGGTCGCGGTGCTGGACGACTTGGCACCGCACCTCGCTCGCGTCGCGCCGCGCGCCGGGGACGACATGAACGAGCTACCCGACGCCGTGATAAGGAGCTGACGCTCCGCTCCGAGTTCTCCCGCGTTCGGGCGTGGACGCCGGCACGAATCTTTCATAGGTTGGCCCCGCTCATGCTTCGCTGGCCTTTGCGGTTGCTCCGGCGTCCCTGCGTTGCCCTGTGTGGCGGCGTGTTGGCGCTCGTCGCGGCGTCGTGCGGGGTCACGGCGGGGACCGGGCCTGGCGGCTGTGCGCAAGCTCAGTGCGACGCGAGTGGGAACTGCATCAATCCGCAGCCGGCCTTGCCGCTTTGCGGCAACTCCGGGGGCTCGGGCGCGCTGGGCGGGAGCAATAGCTCGAGCGCCGGCACGAGCACCCAGGCTGGCGGGACGGCCGCCGGCGGCTCGGCCGCGGCCGGCGCCGCTTCCGGAGGAACCGGCTTCGGTGGATTTGGCGGCGGCGCGCCGAGTGGCGGCAGTGGCGGCGTCGGTGCAGCAGGAGAGCCTGCCGCGGGTGGCGCCGGCGACGGCGGCGGCTCCTTGAACGGAGGCGGCGCCCCCCATGAAGGCGGCGCCCCCCATGAAGGCGGAGCCCCCCATGAAGGCGGAGCCGGCGGCGAGGGCGGCGGCGCATCGGGTGCGGCCGGCCAAGAGTCTGACGACGCGTCGTCATGGACGCTCGGTCC
>JAQSWN010000271.1 GCA_029266615.1 Polyangiaceae bacterium | reverse complement strand
AGCGCTTCGGGGAAAGGCCGCGTCTGGCTTGCCGGCGACGCCGCCCACTGCACGAGCCCACTCGGCGGGCAGAGCCTCAACGTGGGGATACACGAAGCCAACGACTTGGCTCTTCACCTCGCCGAGCAACTCGGCAGTGCACTCGCCCGCCCGTTCATCCCGAGCTACAACGGGCAGAGAAAGACCGAGTGGCAACGGTTGTTCGGCCGAGCAACGACCGGGCCGCGGTCGCATCGAGCGCAGCCTTGGGTCCGACGTCACCTTGCCAACTTGCTGCCGAACCTGCCCCCGGCCGGGGAAGATCTCGATGATCTCCTGGACCAGCTGCACGTTACCTCGTGCCTGAGCCACGGTCGGGGCCGCTTGGGCACGCCCCGCCAAACGCCCCGTCTTGCCTGGCGGCACGGAGAAGGGACGTGCGACCATGCACCTTCGTGCAGCATCCGGCCTGTTACGTTCGAGTGACCTGCGCGATGCACGGGGGCGACTGAGAGAGGCTATGGCTACCCCGTCCATCTTGAGTTAGCGTTTCGCGCAGCGCATGGGTAGCGGCAACGAACTTCAACCGCGCGTGCTCGTCATCGATGACAACCCGCAAAACCGCGCCTTGGCTCGAGCGACGCTCGAGCTCGAGGACTTCGAGGTCATCGTCGCGACGAGTGGTGAAGAGGGGCTGACCGCCTTTGCGGCCCACACCCCGGATTGCGTGTTGCTCGACGTGCGCATGCCGGGCATGGACGGATTCGAAACCTGTCGGCGAATGCGGCTCCTGCCAGGGGGCGACGCGGTTCCCATCGTCTTCTTGACTGCGTCGCGCGACGTAGACACGTTCGACCGCGCGCAGGAAGCCGGTGCCAACGACTTCGCCACCAAGCCCGTGCAGCCGACGGAGATGGTGCTTCGAGTTCGAGCCGCCCTGAAAATGAGGCGACTGGACGCAAGCAATCAAGAGTACTTCGAGCTCGTGCGACGCCAGCGCGACGACTTGATGCGCTTGCAACTCCAGAAGGAGCGGCTGTCCTCATTCGTAGTGCATGATCTCAAGAATCCAGTCAACGGCATCGACCTGCTCGCGCAGCTCCTGCAACGCGACAAGACCTTGCCGGCGGAAGCGCGCCAAACTGCGGGTGCAATTCGCACTGAAGTAGCCGTTCTTCTGCGCCTTCTTCTCAACCTGCTCGACATCAACAAGAGCGAGGAAGGCGTGCTCGTCGCGAAGAAAGAGCCGGTAGATCTGAGTGCGCTGGGGAGCGCCATCATGGATACGGCGCAAGTGAAGGCCCAAGCAAGAGAGGTACTTCTCGTGCTCGACGTAGCCGAAGCAGGCGCGATCTCGGCTGACGCCGATCTGTTGCGGCGTGTCTTGGAGAACCTCATCGAGAACGCATTGCGCTACGCACCCAAGCGCAGCCGAGTCACGCTGTCCGCTCGCACTGATGATGCAACCGTCGAGCTGCGTGTTGCCGACGAGGGTCAGGGCGTTCCGCTCGAGCTCCGCGAAAGCATCTTCGAGCGGTTCGTGCAACTCGGCAGCCATGACGCGTCCGTGCCGCGCACGGGGCGCGGGCTGGGGCTCACTTTCTGTCGGCTCGCGGTCGAGGCTCATGGTGGCCGGATTCACGTGGAAGACGCCGCGCCCGGAGCCGCCTTCTGTATCACGTTGCCTCACGGCGCGTAGGGCGCTGCATCGCCGTCGCTCGCGGATGCTCGAAGTCTCGCCAAGAGGCGAACGAGCTTCCCTTCTCGCTGCGCGTCAACGCGCAAGCAAGTCAGCAAGTGCTCGGCAGGCGTCGACGGCCGTGAAGATGCCAACGACGTGGCCTCGCTCCGTAATAACGGCTGAACCATACTTGTGCGTTGCCATCATCTTCACCACCTCGTCCACCTTTGCGTCAGGATCGACGACGTAGGTATCGGTCGTCATCGCTTCGCTGACGGAAATCTTCCGCGGGTCCACCTCGTCCAGTGCTTCGATCATGTGCAGGTCGCGATCACTGACGACGCCGACGAGCTTTCCCTGATGCAGCACGGGCAGATGGCGAATGTGTTGCTCCCGCATCAGGCGATGCGCGACCGACATGGGTTGCTCGTCGCCGATGGTATGAACCGTACTGGTCATGTACTTGCGAATCTGCGGGATAATCTTGGTCATGGTTGTTCTCGCGACACCGCTCCCTGCTGCACCCCCCGTGCCACCCGTCTGAACGAAACGATGCGGAAGAATGCGGGACAACGCGGTGGGCGTCTGCGCAGATACTGCGCGCCACGCGAAGATTAGGCTCCGTCGAGCACGTCGCGGACTTTGGCCGTGAGGGATCGCGCCATAACAAGCCAAAGGCGCCGTGAACAGAATGGGATGATCCGCGCAAGAGCTGCGCGCCGCGCACGCATTGCGCGGCGCGGCTCACGTGCCTGCAGCGGGTCACTGGTTTACTGCGCAGATCTCGCGCTGGCGCTGTCGGGTACGATGATTGCTTTGCCTGAGTCGGCCATCTCAATGGGCCAGCACCACGAACCGCGCGACTCGTTTCCGCCGAGTTTCCTCAAGCATCTTCAGGTTCGGCTCCTCCTCGATTTAGGTGGAGCTCACGACCAATCATCGGAGTGGGTGGAGGGTGCGCTGCGCTCGAGCGAGCGACGAGACTCGGGCGCACGGGCGGCGCCGACTAGACGACGGTTTTTGGAGACAAAATGAAAGACTTTACTCACCTATTGGTGCCGACCGACTTCGGATCAGCTTCCGGCGAAGCCGTCGAGCTCGCCATCGCCCTGGCTTCGAGCCTCGGGGCCAAGCTCACGCTTTTGCATACCTGGGAAATTCCGGCCTACCCGTACATGGACTACGTCGCAAGCACGGGCGACCTCACGACCGAGATCGAGAACGCGGCCGCCAAAGCTTTGGCCGACGCGCTGGCGGTCGTGAAGACGCAAATCCCCGACGCGGCGGCGGTCCTCCGAGTGGGGGCGCCGTGGCAGCAGGTGATCGATTCGGTAGGCGAGCTTGGCGTGGATCTCGTGGTCATGGGCACGCACGGTCGGCGTGGGCTCAGCCACCACCTTCTCGGAAGCGTCGCCGAAAAGGTGGTGAGGCTATGTCCGGTACCGGTCCTAACTGTTCGCGGTAAATCGGCAGCCTAGTACTAGCACTAGCCTCGGAACCCGCGTGGACGGCGGTCATCCCGCGGACTTTGCGGCGACAGCGCACCCCTTGCGCCGGATCGCCGCAATACGAGGAGTATCCGACGCGAAGTCCTCGGCACGTGACTTGCGAGAGTATTTGCTATGAACGACATCAAGACGCGCTTGACCCGAGATCACCAGGAGCTCGACGCGATTTTGCGCCGCCTCGCGGAGGACGCGACGGCGCCGGAATGCGACGCCCCGCTGCAGTCCACGTGGTGTCAATTCGAAGCTCGTCTGCTGTGCCACATGGAGGCCGAGGAAAACTACCTACTGCCGCTCATCGAAGCGAGCCACGCCGGAGAGGTCGAGCGTCTCCGTCTCGAGCACGTCCGCATTCGCCAATTAGTGTCCGAGCTAGGAGTTGCCATCGAGCTCCACGCCGCCCGACAGCCGGCAATCGACGCGCTCGTCAAGCTGCTGCATGACCATGCTCAGCGCGAGGACGTCATCGTTTACGAGATCGCGGGCCAACGAGCCTCCGCCGTGCTTCAAAACCGAATAACGAGCACGCTCCGCGCAGGGCTCCAGCGAGCGCTGCAAGCTACGATCGGCGCCGCCATCGGCGCCCCGCGCCGCGCTTCAGAGCATCGGGTTCGAACATGAATCGGCCCGGGGGACGCGCAATGCGCCAAGGCTTGAAGCCTTGCGACGCAGGGGGGCTATCCAGCCTGCGGACGAGCCGATGGAGTCAAGCGCAGCTGGTCGAGCAGGTCGTCCAAGTCCCGGCCCGACGCTGGCAAGCACGAGACGATGCGCCTCAAGTGGCGTGACGCCCAGGCCGGCGAGCGCGGTCCGAGCGAGGCCCGCTCGGAAAGTCCCAGAAGCTCATGCCACTGAATCGCTCGCGCTACGTCGTAGTCGCCAAGGCTCCTGCGCTCGGGGTGGCGCAGCGCGTCTCCGATACGTAGGGCAAGGTCGCTCGCTTCGTCGAGGCCCACGTTGAGGCTCTGTACCCCGAGAGGCCCTGTCAGATGGGCAGCCTCGCCTGCGAGCCAAACTCGTCCGACGCCGAAGTTGGTCGCGAGGGCATGGCGGAACTCGGCGACTCCTCCCCACTCGCACGTCTGAACTTGTTCTTGGTGCCACGGCATGCGAGCAGCGATGAGCTCACTCAACGCGGCCAGATCTGCGGGACGATCGAGGGCGCTGGTGAGCTGAAAGCTGAAGCGGCCAACGCCTCCCTGAATCGGGTAAAACGCGCTGGCGTGTGCTTCCGAGATCGCGAGCTGCGCTTCCGTTCCGGCCCTACTGCTCGTCGCGTCGAAGAACGCGTAGGTCTGGAGCGGTCCATGTTCGACGAGCTCGATGCCGAGCCCGCGGCGGACGGCCGAGTCATAACCATCCGCGCCTATCACGAAGTCGGCCTCGAAGGTGGAGCCTTGTCCGGGCACCTGCGCCTCCAGCCAGCCCCGCGCCGCGTTTTCGTCCTGCTGCAGCGACGCGAGCCGGGTATTCCACTCGATAGCGACTCCCTGGCCACGCAATGAGTCTGTGAGCGCCTGACGCAAGCTGTCTTGCGGCATCGTGAGCGCACCGGGGGAAATCCCGGCCGCTTGCGGCAAGTCCAGTACGGCACGGCGCGCGCCATCGGTATAGACGGCCAGGTGCGACACGGGGCGGCCCCGCCAGAACAGCGCGTCGGTCAGTCCGAGCGAGCCGAGCAAACGCACGGTCGCGGGGTGCAAGACGACCGGAAAAGTATGCAGCCCATGCTCCGTCTGCTCGTCAATGACCCGCACGTCCACGCCTTGTTCACGCAAACGAAGCGCCGCCATCAGCCCTACCGGTCCGGCGCCCACCACGAGAACCTGGGTACGTATTGCCATGTCGAGCGTGACTGCAACGCTCGTACCCAGCCAGCCATGGCTGCTTACGGGCGATCCGGTCCTGGCGAGCGCAGTCCTTGCGGATCTCGCCGCAACGACTGCGTGCTACTTAGTGCAGCGCATGCCGCGCAGCGGACAATGCGCAGCGATTGTTGACCGCAGGTCACATGCGCTGCACTAGCCATTAATGGCTTCTCTGACCTTTCTGGTCAGCGCGTGGGAAGAGAACGGCTTTTGCAGGAAGTTGACGGCAGCGTTGAGCTCTCCGCTGCGCAGGACGGCGTGGTCCGTGTAGCCGGACATGAAGAGTACCTTCAGGTTCGGTACGTGTGCCTTGACGGACTTTGCCACCTCCGGCCCGCTCAGGTTGGGCATCACCACGTCTGTGATTAAAAGTGCTATTTCGTCTCCGTGCTTAAGGGCAAGCTGCGTGGCCTCCTGACCATGGCGAGCGGCGAGCACTCGATAGCCCTGAGACGCCAGCATCCGCTGGACGGCAGCTCGCAGCGGCGGGTCGTCCTCCACGAGCAGCACCGTCTCTTGCCCCCCCGGTTCGGCCTTGGGCTTAGTCCAAAGTTGGTCGGCGACTCCGTCCGGGTCCACGCGGGGTAAGTACACCTTGAACACGCTGCCCTGCCCGAGCTCGCTGTACACGCCAATGTGGCCGCCGCTCTGGGTGACGATGCCGTGGCAGGTCGCGAGACCGAGGCCGGTGCCTTTGCCTTGCTCCTTCGTCGTAAAGAACGGCTCGAAGATGCGGCGTTGGGTCTCCGCGTCCATGCCGGTTCCGGAGTCGCTCACGCTGAGAACCACGTACCGGCCGGGGTCGCCATTTGCGTGACGGGACTGATACTCCGCGTCGAGCTCTGCATTGCTCGTCTCGACCGTCAGCTTGCCGCCACGGGGCATGGCATCGCGCGCGTTGACAGCCAAGTTCATCAGTACTTGCTCTATCTGGCCAGCGTCGACCTTGGCGCGACCGAGGTCGTCCGCGAGCAGGACCGACATTTCGATGTCCTCACCGATTAGTCGCCTCAGCATGCGCTCCACTCCGGCGACGACTTCGTTCAAATCCGAGATGCGGAACTCCAGGACCTGCTTGCGACTGAACGCGAGCAATTGGCGCGTCAAGTTAGCCGCACGTTCCGAGGCCAGCTTGATCTCGTTGGCGTCCGCGAGGCGTGGGTCCTTGTCTCCGAGCGCGTCGATGAGAAACTGGCTGTTGGCGAGGATGGTCGCCAATATATTGTTGAAGTCGTGCGCAATCCCGCCCGTGAGCTGCCCTAGCGCCTCCATCTTTTGAGCCTGGCGCAGGCTCTGCTCTAGCTCCTTGCGCTGCGTAATGTCCGAGAGGAGGCCGTCCGTATAGGCCAGGCCACCGCGCTCGTAGTTGGCGATCGAGCGGTGCCACAGCCAGGCCCACGTGCCGTCTTTCCGGCGCCAGCGATACTCGAGATCGAATCGCCTCCCGGAGCCATCGCTCTCTGTCTTCACGAACTTTGCGGAGAATTCCTCCTCATCGTCGGGGTGAACGCGCTCGAGCCAAAAATCTCGCCCAACGACGTAAATCTCCGCGGGCGTGAAACCGGTCAGGCGCTCGATATTGCTCGTAACGAATGTGCAGCGGCCCGCCGCCGACGTCCAAACCACGTCTGGCATTCGCTCCACTAGCGACCGGTACTTCTCTTCCGCGGTGGCGAGCGCTTGCGCGGCGAGAAAGCGCCCCGTCACGTCGCGACCGATTGCGAGCACCACCGAGCTACCCTCCAGGTCGATGACGCTGATGGAGAAGTCCATGTAAACGATGGCGTTGTCCGGACGTTCGATGGCGACGGCGTGAACGCGACCCGAGCCGCGATCAATGGCCGCCGCCAGCTCGGCTCCAGTCGTGTCTCGACCCCTTGGCGCGAAGTCCAGAAGGTGTTTGCCGATCAGGCTGGCTGGCGTCAGCCCCAAGATGATGCGCCAGCGCTCGTTCGCCTCGAGGATCGCCCCGGAGCGGTCGAGCACGGAGATGGCGTCGTTGGCGCTCTCGAAGAGCGCTCGGTACCGCTCCTCGGCGCTCCTCGCGGCGCCCGCCAACCGACTCATCTGGTTGGCATTGATCCGCAGCTGCTCTTCGTAGGTTTCGGTGACGTCTACCGCACGCGCGAGCTTGCTGCTGGAGCGGTCTTGCCCGAGCGCGACACGGAGGGCTCGGAGCTCCGCGTCGAACTCGGGGGTCCGCCCGATGAGAGCGGAGGCGCCTACGCGCACCGCGAGCTCTCGCGCCTTCTGGTCGTTATAGTGAGCGCTCAGCAGGATGACGGGCACGTCGGCCAAGCCCGGCTGCTCCTTCAACCTTCGGCAAAGCCCGAATCCATCGAGCTCGCCCATGATCACGTCGCTCATTACGACGTCGGGCGGGCTCATCGCCGCCAGGTCGAGCGCCTCGCGAGCGCTGGACGCCGTCATGACTACAAAGCCTGCGTCCTGAAGCCGCAGCGTCGAGAGCTTCAGCTGGATGCGGTCGTCGTCGACCAAGAGCACGCGCCGCGGACGCTCATTCGTCGATACCTCGGTTGCTAGTGGTGTCTGATCCAAGTGCTTGCCCCAGGAGCGACTTCAATCTGGCGGCAAACGTCAGTGCCGCGATTGGTTTCCGTACGTAGTCGGCGCAGCCAGCCTCCAATGCTCGCCGCCGCGTCTCAGGCCCGTTCAAAGCAGTTACAGCGACAATCACCGTGGCGCTAGTCGAGACGTCACCTTTCACGAGCCGCACGAGGTCTAAACCGGTGAGATCCGACACCGCAAGCTCGATGAGTATCAGCTCCGGCCTGAACGCCAGAACCGCGATGAGCGCCTCCTTACCGGTGCTAGCGACCCGCAGGTGACACCCCTCCCCCTCGAGAACGGCCTGGATCAGCTTTGCACTAGCCGGGTCGCCGTCGATAATGAGTATTCGACGGTCTTTGAGGGGGCTAGGAGTATCGGAGCGCGAGTTCATCGGGGCGCGCCTAGCGAGATTGGTGCCACGAACGGCGGCGCCCGGCGTAGCGCTAACCTCTCGAAGTACATGGATTTTCCTCCGCAGGATGGCGCGCGCGACTAGGGCATAATGACCATAGTCATGGCGCGGCGACCATGGTGTGATGGCCCATGCGCCGAGTACTTGCCATCGAGGACGACCCGGCGGGCGGGCGGCTACTTCGCGCAATACTCGCTCCCGAGGGGCTGGAAGTAGTGATTGCCGTCGATGGGGCAACAGGACTGT
>JAQSWN010000059.1 GCA_029266615.1 Polyangiaceae bacterium | reverse complement strand
CCCCGTCATGCGCGGATTCGATGAGGCTGCGAAGTGCCAGCCTCATCGAATCGGGGCCTTCTGACGCGCTGCCTCGTATCACTCCTAAGGGTGATAGGATGGCGCGGCGCCGTCTGCGCGGGGGAGGCGCGCACGTCGGCCACGCTGAGGCCGAATGGTGCCGCCCGTTCGGCGGCGCGCTTACGAAAAGTGCGACCAGATCGGACGAACCCACCAGGCGGTACGACTTCTGCTTAGGAGGCAAGCAATGTATTCGTACACTTCGCTATCTCTCATTAGTGTGATGGCGCTCGTCGCTTGCACGCCGCCGAAGCCACTGCCGGAGGTGAACGAGCCGGCGCGGCCGACCAAAGAGGTCGAGCTCGAACCGAGCGCGCCCACGCCCTTGCCGGAGCCGACCGTCAGCAAGCCGCTCGATCCCCCGCCCGTTGCGGAGCCTTCTGTCGAGCCGGCGCTGAAGTTCACGGGCGCATTTGCGACGCCGGAGAGCGTTTTGTACGACCCGGCCGGGGATCGCTACCTCGTATCCAACATCAATGGCGACCCCGGCGCGGTCGACGGCAACGGGTACGTCTTGGAGCTGTCGCCGAACGGAACCGTGACCAACCCGAAGCTCATCGCCGGTGGCATGAACAAGGTGCGCTTGGACGCGCCTAAAGGGATGGCCATCGTTGGCACGGAGCTGTGGGTCGCGGACATCACGGTCGTGCGCAAGTTCGATCTGAAAACGGCCGCTCACCGCGGTGACATTCAACTGCCGCGCGCCACCTTCGCGAACGACGTCGTGGCGACGCCGGATGGAGGCGCGTTCGTCTCGGATTCCGCGGTCAAGTTCGTGGACGGCGCGCCGCAGCCGGCCGGCACGGATCAGATCTTCCTGATCGACAAGGCCGGCAAGGTGAAGGTGCTCAGCAAGTCACCCGAGCTCGGCGGTCCGAACGGCTTGACGCTCGGACCTGGCAACACGCTCATCACCTGCACCATCAAGGGCGACGAAGTCTACCGGCTCACGGAGAAGGGGGAGCGGGACGTGGTGACGAAGGTGCCGGGCGGCATGCTCGACGGCCTGCTGGCGGTCGACGACACGCTCATCGTCTCGAGCTGGAAGACGGAGACGGTTTACCGCGGGCCGCTCGGGGGCGTGTTCAAGCCGGTGCTGACGAAGGTAAAGGGCGTCGCCGACATCGGCTACGACTCCAAGCGAAAGCGCCTACTGGTGCCACGGTTTCTGGACGACACGGTCGAAGTTTACGAGCTGAAGTAGGCCGACGGCGGAGGACGTTGTCGGGGCTGCGCCTACATGGTCGCCGCCGCTCGGCGTATCACCCTCTGGGTAGAGGCGAGGAGTCGATGCAGGCGTTGGTGTACTGACCAGCGCCCGCCAATCAGCCGAAACCGTGGTGCGGCCGACACAACTTCGAAAGTTGCTCCAGTTACGGTTGAAAGATCCAGTGATGCTGAGCGCACTGGGAACTGGGAGGAGAAGAAATTCAACGAACCTCTGACATCACCGACGGGTTGCGGACACTAGCCGAGCATGCGAGCGAGAGGTTTCGACAGAGAGCGTGCGTTCTCGGCGCGCGTCTGCGCCGCTGCAGTTCTGGTAGCGGCTTCCGGGGTGGCCTGTGGTGAAGCGGCGTCCGGTTCGGGCCCTCTGGGCGCCGGCAGCACCGCCAGCGCAGGCACCGGCACGGGCAGTACCGCCGGCGGCCCGGGTGCGGGCGGCTCGGTCGGTGGTAGCGGCGTGTCCGGAGGCGGCGGAGGGTCTGCGACGACGGCGGGCGCTGGCGGCACCATCGCCACCGCGGGGTCGGGCGACCCGGGGCTCGGTGGCATCGTGCCCTTGTTCGGTCCGGAGACGACGCTCGAGCCCGCAGTCGTGGTGGAGACGCCCGAAGCGCTGAAGACCTATTGGTCCGACCGCGCTCGCGACCGCCACGCGCGCGAGGCGCGCTTCAACTCCTACGAGCACTACCTGCACATCTATTGGGAGAAGCGCACGGCGGAGGTCGAGATCGTCGACACCGTGGGCAAGGACCCGAACGGCGGCAGCGTCACGTTCAACGTGAAGTCGCAGTGGAAGCTCGATACCAACCAAGCCGAGCTGCGCTTCTTCTTCCGTGGCATCGGGACCGTCGCCGAGTACCACGACAACAAGTCGATGACGATGGTCGGGAACGTGGACGACTGGAAGTACACGCGCACCGTCACGACCAAGATGCCCGAGGGACGCAAGCTGCAAGTCGGCGACAAGATGGAGTTCGAGCTGAGCCAGTTCCTGGACAAGAACTACAAGGCGGCCGAGTTCACCGGGCGCGACAACTACTACGGCACGACGATGCTCTACATCGTCGGCAAGGGCCTCGTGCCCTGGGCGCAGACCGGCTTCGTTTGCGAGAACGACGAAGAAGAAGTCTGCCGCGACTCCGAGCCAATCCCCGAGGAAGCTTGGCTCGGTGGTCACACCACCATGCACGAGATCGTTTCCGGCGAGCCCGAGAACGCGTTCATGCAGATGGCCGCCAACCTCGCCCCGAAGAACGGCCAGACCTTCGTGCTCGGGCGCCGCGCGATCCACACGAGCTTCAACGACGGCCACCACGACGAGTCGGAAGAGAACCCGTACTGGACCGAGCAGAAGGACAAGCTCGGGCCGCTCTTCATCAACAAGTCCTGCAATCAGTGCCACACCCAGAACGGCCGCGCGGTGCCGCCGGCAACGGGCACGCCGCTCAACAAGTACGTGTTCAAGGTCGGCACGGAAAAGGGCGAGCCCGACCCGATGTTGGGCGAGGTGTTGCAGCCCTCGGAGAACAAGGGCGAGCCCAGCGTGAGCATCTCGGGCTGGACCGAAGAAGGCGCTCTGCGTAAGCCGACGTTTGCCTTCTCCGGCGGCACCGCGCCGACGCACTTTTCGCCGCGCATCTCCCCGCAGCTGGTCGGTATGGGGCTCTTGGAAGCCATTCCCGAAATCGAGATCGCCAAGCTCGCCGACGAGCAGGACGCAAACGGCGACGGCATCTCCGGGCGCATTCGGCTGCTCAAGGATCCGGAGTCCGGGGTCCTGCGTCTCGGCCGCTTCGGCTGGAAGGGGGGCCAGGCGTCGGTGAAGCACCAGGTCGCCGGCGCGCTCAAGACGGACATGGGCGTGCTCACCTCGGTGTTCCCGAAGCCGGATTGCGGCTCGGCCCAGCAGAACTGCGGACCCGAAGCGGCCGAGTTCGCAGACGCGGATTTGGACAATACGACCGCGTACATTTCTCTTCTGTCCGTGCGCGCACAGCGGAACTGGGCCGCGCCGGACGTCGTCAAGGGCAAGGAGCTGTTCGTCAGCACCGGCTGCGCCGGCTGCCACACGCCGACGTTCAAGACGTCGGACTACGCGCTCCACGCGGAGCTCCGTGGCCAGACCATCCACCCTTATACGGACTTGCTGCTGCACGACATGGGCGCGGGCTTGGCCGACACCCTGCCGGAAGGCACGCTCGCCGAAGGCGGCAACGCGACCTACCTCGAGTGGCGAACGCCGCCGCTGTGGGGCATCGGCTTCACCGCTGCCACCGCGGGCGCTGAAGCGTACCTGCACGACGGCCGCGCTCGCACCTTGACGGAGGCTATCTTGTGGCACGGCGGAGAAGGTGAGAAGTCGCAGAAGGCGTTCGCGGCGCTCCCCGAAGGCGACAAGACCGCGCTGCTCGCGTTCTTGAAGTCGCTCTGACTGAAGAAGCGTCAGGTCGGGTCCGTACCTTCGCGGGTGGCGGACCCGACGCGTTTTGTGCGGCTATTGGGGGATGTTGCACGTCTCCTTGGTCGTGCAGTCGTAGGTGCAGTTACCGCCGGCGCACGAGAACGCGCAGTTCGCCGTGTCCGCGCAGTGAAAGTTGCAGCCTCCCATCGCGCAGCTGGCGTCGCACAGCACGTTGCCCTGGCAAGTAACGTCGCAGTCGCCACCCGCACAGCGGAAGCTGCACTCAGCTTCGTCCGTACCGCCCGGTCCCCCGCACGTGAACCGGCAACCGCCGCCCTTGCATTGCGAAAGGCAGTCGGATTCTCCCGAGCACGCGCCAGTGCAATCGCCCGCCGTGCATTCGGTCCGGCATTTCTCCGAGGCCGTGCAGGTGAAGTCGCCTTCCTCGGGCGGGTCGGTCACGCCGCCGCCGGTGCCGGCCGTCGCTCCGCCGCCTCCGCCCGTATTGCTGCCGCTCGCGCTGCCTCCAGCGCCTGCGCCCGCTACGCCCGAGCTCCCAGACGCGGAGGTGCCGCCCGTCGCGGCGCCGCTACTGCCTGCGCTGCTGCTCCCCGCTGCGCTCGTGCCTCCGGACGTGCTGCCGCTGGCGGAAGCGCCGCTCGTGCCGGAGCTCCCGGCGGCGCCAGATGCGTCTTCCTTGTCGCTGCTACAGGCGGCGATTGAAAGAGCCACCGAGATGGCGAATAGGGCGGGGGGGAAGCGATGAATGCCTTTTTTCACGTTGGGTAGGTGTCCGCTCAGCAGAAGCAGACGCACCAAAAAGGCACCGGCCGCGCCGCGAACAGAAGCGCGGCCGGGAGCGGAGGCTGGGCGGCTCAGGGCGTGGGGGAGGTTAACGAAGATGTTCCAACAGTGCCGACGAATAGGCTGGGAATGCCTCCACTTGCGGCAAGTGGCCGATGCCGGGAAGCTCCACGAGTCGCGAGCCCGGGATCGCTGCATGCGCGCGCTTGCCGAGCTCAGTGTAGTCGCCGAGCTGGGCGGCGACGTCTGGTGCGGACCACGCCGCGCCGAGCGCCGTGCGATCGCGCAAGCCGATGAGAAGCAAGGTCGGCACCTTGAGGTCGGGCAGCTCGTACAGCACGGGCTGCGGATGGATTCGGGGGTGGCTTTGAGCTCCGCCTGGTACCACTCGTCCACGCTGCGCGGGCGGGCGCCGCTGCGTTTCCAGTCTTCCAGGCCGATGGGCGCGACCAGGGCGAGCCGGTGCACGTTCGCCGGGTAGAGGAGCGCGTAGCGTGCCGCCAGCATTCCGCCCATGGAGTGACCGACCACGCTCGTCTTTTCGACGCCCAGCGAGCGAAGGAGCGCGCGCGTATTCTCCGCGAGGGCCTGGAAGCTGAACTGGTACCCCTGCGGCTTGCTGGATTTGCCGAACCCCACTTGATCCGGCGCGACCACGCGGTAGCCACGCTCGGTCAGGAGCTCTATCGTCGGTCGCCAGTAAGCGGCACTGAAGTTCTTGCCGTGCAGGAGCAGCACCGTCTGGCCATTGGGCGCGCGCGGGCGAACGTCCAAGTAGGCCATCCGAAGTGGCTGCCTTTGCGACGTGAGCTCGAAGTGGCCGACCGGGTAGGGATAACGAGAGCCGCTGAGCTCGGCATCGAAGCGCGGGTCATCGCTCGGGGCCGGCGCGCTCGCGCTCGCGGTTCTCGCCGGGGCGGACGACTCCGGGCGAAGCGAGGAGCCATGACAGCCGATCAGCAGGCTGCATACGAGTAAGGAGACGCGGGGCATTGCCAAGGCTAGGACTCATGGTGAAATTCGCCAACCGCCTCGCTCCGGGACCCGCGCGCCTCAATTTCGCAGCAAATTCGCGGATACTAAAGAGATCCCTTCGCCGACCGTCTTGACGGGCGTGATTGCACGAGCCGGCGGCGCAAGGCTTTGGACGCGCCTGGGGCTTGGGCTCTGGTTTGGCTCGATGCTGCTCGTCGGGGCGGGCCTGCTCGCCAAGCACGTCGTCGCGCTGCCGGCGCCCAACAACGAGTCGCATCTGGCGCAGTCCCTAGGCGAGCTGCGCCGCGCCGGTTCCTCGGGCTGGTTGGCCGTGCACGTCTTGTACGCGGAGTGCCGCTGCTCGCAACGCATCGTCGCCCACCTGACCTCCACCGAGCGCCCTCGTCGGTGGCAGGAGGTCGTACTCTGGGTCGGCGATGCGGATCCCGATCCCGGCCTCTATCGGGCCTTCGACGTTCGACGTCTATCGCACGAGCAACTCGGTCGCTTCGGCGTCGAGTCTGCCCCGCTGCTCGTCGCTCTCGATCCAGAAGGGCGCGCCGTGTACGTGGGCGGATACACGGACCGAAAGCAAGGTCCGGACATTCGCGATTTGTACGTTCTGGCGGAAGCGGAGCAGAGGAACGCGCTGTCCGCGCTCCCCGTGTTCGGTTGCGCCGTGAGCGAGCGGCTCAAACGCGCCCTGGCCGCGCTGCCCGCGCCTTGAGGACGCCATGAAGACAGCCTTCGACTTTTTGGTCTTACCGAGTGAGGTTACGGACTTCGAGCGAGGCTATCTGGCGCGCGTCAACCGTGTCGCACTCGTGTTCTTCGCGCTGCACGTGCCCGCGTTCATGCTCATCGCCTGGGTGAACGGCACGGGGCCGGCCCTGGCCGGGCTCTTGACCTTGGCGGTTCTGGCGGGGCCCGCGCTCGCGCACCGCACCGACACGAACCCGCGCTTCGTGTCGGTCGTCTTCGGGGTCACGGCCATGTTCATGGGCGGCGTCTTGGTGCACATCGGGCAGGGCCCGGCGCAAATCGAGATGCACTTCTACTTCTTCGCCCTCATCGCGATGTGCGCGGTGTTCGGCAACCCGCTGGTCATTGTAGCGGCCGCTTTGACCGTCGCTGTGCACCACCTGCTCGTATGGCTGGTTTTACCGCGTAGCGTCTTCAACTACGAGGCAGCGTGGTGGGTGGTGGCCGTGCACGCCGCGTTCGTGGTGCTCGAATCATTCGCGGCTTGCTTCATCTCGCGAAGCTTCTTCGACAACGTGATCCGACTGGAGCGCATCGTTCGCGCACGCACCCAGCAGCTGGACGCCAAGAACCGGGACATGCGGCTCTTGCTCGACAACGTGCGCCAAGGCTTCCTGACGATCGATCGCGAAGGTAGGATCGCTCAGGAGCGCTCCGCGGCGGTGGACGCGTGGTTTGGCGCGCCGGCCGTCTCCGCGTCCTGGTTCGAGTACCTCGCGACGCTTTCGCCTTCTTTCGCCGAGTATACCGAGGTCTGCTGGGCAGAGGTCGTCCAATCCGAGATGCCGCTCGAAGTCACTTTGGAGCAGATGCCGGCGCGGCTAGGCTGGCGTGGCGCGCACTACCGCTTCGAGTACCGGCCAATCGGCGCGAGTGAGCCTCACGAACAGTACTTGGTGATCGTGACGGACGTGACGACGGACGTAGAGCGCGAGCGAGGCGAGGTGGAGCGCCGCGAGGCGATGGCGCTGTTCGAGCACGTGCTGGTCGACCGCACGGGACTCGAGAGCTTCTTCGAAGAGGCGACGCACGCCATGCAACTTCTGGAGAGCGGAAGCGCCGAGCCCGACGCCGTGCGCCGCGTCGTGCACACTCTAAAGGGGAACGCAGCGCTGTTCGGGCTGGTTAGCGTCGCCGAGTGCTGCCACCGTTTGGAGGACGCGATGGCCGACAGGGCAGATCCGCTGCCGCCGCAGGCCTTCGCAGAGCTGAAGGCGCGCTGGAGCAAGCTCACGGGCGAGATTGCCAAGCTGCTCGGAGCACGAGCGGATATGCTGGAGATGGAACCGCGAGAATACGCCCTGCTCGAAGCGGCGGCGCGCGCGGGAGAGCCCCCGCCGGCCCTGCTGAGGCGTATAAGACGGCTAAAGTTGGAGTCGACGGCCAAGCGCCTTCGGTATTTTCAAGAGCAGGCGCGGGGCATCGCCGGTCGCCTCGGCAAAGGCGACGTCCGCGTGGACGTGGAAGACAACGGCGTGCGCCTCGACCACGCTCGCTGGGCCGGCTTTTGGAGCTGCTTCGGCCACGCCGTCAGGAACGCAGTGGATCACGGCATCGAGCTCGTCGCGGATCGGCACGCGCACGGAAAAAGCACGGCCGGAGCCGTAGTTTTGCGAAGCTACGAGGAATCCGAGCGCGTCGTCATCGAGATTGAAGACGACGGCCGTGGCATCGACTGGGGCCGCGTTGCCGAGCGCGCCGCGGAGGCGGGGTTGCCCCACCACACTCGCGCCGAGCTGGAGCGAGCTTTGTTCAGTGACGGCGTCACCACCGCCGCAGAGGTTACGGACATCTCCGGGCGCGGCGTGGGAATGGGCGCATTGTTGGTGGCGACGGAGCAGCTCGGCGGCGAGCTCAGCATTCAGAGCACATGGCAGAAGGGAACGACGCTGCGCTTCGCTTTCCCTCTTGGCGCCATGGGCACGAAGTCGCTCCGGCCCAGCGCGGCGGAGTAGCGAAGGTCAACCCTCCCGCTTTGCGCACTTGCCGTCGTTGCGGGGCGCGCTTCCGTCTGGGCAATCGTCGAAGCACTTGTCGAGAAGGAGGGGCTGGTGCCGAGCGCGAGTAGTAGCCAGACACCGCCGAGGACCAACAGCACGCGAGAGAGCCAGAAACGTGTGCTCGGCAGCGTACCTGAGGGCCCGCGAATGAAGAAGTCATACTACGTCGGCGAGACTCTCAGTCGGCGAACTACTCGTCGGCTCTCATCTCTTCTGCCCCCGCTGGCTGGCTCCGTCGCGGGAGGGAGACGCGGCGCGTGAGGTCGCGGACGGCTTCACGCATCTCTTCGAGCGCAGCGAGGCCGGCGGCATCGATGCTGAAGCCGGCGCGGCACGCCAACTCCACCGGGATCCGGAGCGCGCGCTCGTGTAACGCTTGCCCAGTCGCGGTGAGCGAAAGGACGACGACACGCTCGTCCTCCACGTCGCGACGGCGCTTGACCAGCTTCGCCTGCTCCAGCCGTTTGAGGAGCGGGGTAAGGGTGCCGGAGTCCAAACCGAGCCGTGTGCCGAGCTCGGAAACGGAGAGGGGCTCACCCTCCCACAAGACGAGCATCACCAGGTATTGCGGGTAGGTGAGGCCCAGCGGTGAAAGGAGCGGCTGGTAAGCGCGCGTGAGGGCGCGGGACGCCGAGTAGAGCGCAAAGCACAGCTGGTCTTCTAGGCGGGTAGCGCGCGCGGAAGCGCCCCGCCGCTTGCTCATGCGCCGGCTCCGAGCGTGCGAACCGTGGTCAGAGCCTCGCGGACGTGCTTCGTCGCACCGATCATGGAGTCGAAGGAATGGCGTACGATTCCGGCGCGGTCGAGCACGTACGTGACACGCCCTTCTACCAAACCGAACATGGCGCGCGGCACGCCCACCTGCTTGCGCAGCTTACCGCCCGCATCCGAAAGCAAAGGATAGCCGAGGCCGTGCTTGTTCGCGAACTGCCGGTGGCTCGCGGTACCGTCCGACGAGATGCCGGCCACCACGGCCCCGGCGCTCACGAAGTCTGCGCTGGCGTCGCGAAAGGAGCACACCTCCTGCGTGCAACCGGTGGTGTCGTCCTTCGGGTAGAAGAACAGCACTACCGCGCCCTTCCCAAGCGCTTCGTCCAAGACGAAGGGCTTACCGTCTTGGTCCGGCAACGTGAACGAGGGAAATCGATCGCCGACTTGCACGCCACCAGCGCTCATTTACCGGCAACTTTCGGGGCGGTTTGCTTCAACATGATTGCTACATTGCGCGCAATTGAATTGCCGGCAACTGAAATTGCGTGCAGGGGCCACCGGAGCCGAATCGATGGCAAAGAGTGCCTCGGTATTGCTCGAATCTGGCGAGCGAGCGTGCGGGGCGCACGGGGCAGGATCGCAACGCGCGCGCATGGACACCACGAGCGCCGAAAGCGCGCCGCCCGACATGCGAGCTTCACGAACCCGACATGTGTCGCGTCGGAAGGTTCGCCCTCATGAAATCCTTACTGGCGTGGTGCGGGGTGATGTGCGGGCTCTTACTCACGGGTTGTGGCTCGGACGACGGCGATGCGAACGAGACGCCGATGCCGAGCGCCGCGCTCGAAGCGTCGACCGTGCTGGACTTGACCGAGGTAAAGACCAATCCCGACGACTACGAATGGTTCGACTTTCGGCCCAACGTGCAAAAGCTCATCCTCGCGGGCACTGCCGAAAGCAAACACGTCGCGATCCTTTGGTACACCGTGGAGGACGGCGCGGTTGGCCTTCACTATCATGCTCAGACCGAATCCGTTTACGTGATCGACGGCACGCAGACAGACGCGAAGGGCGTGTATCAGACGGGGAGCGCGTACTTCAATCCGCCTGGCAGCGGCCACGAGATCAGCGACAGCAGCGGCTTCTTCCTGCTCTCCTACGCCGCCCCCCCCGACTTCATGGCGACGGACATGATCCAGGAATACACGCCGATTCGGCTGGACACGGAGGACCCGAGCCTCATCGAAGACTACCCGTTCGACGAGCAGGCGACCGGCGTCGGTGTGTTCACCGTACCGCTCGACGATTCCGGCGGCTTGGCTGCGCAGTTGCTCCACGTCACGTCCTCTAAGAGCTACGAGCTCGAGGCGAACTACGTGCTCGTGCTCGAGGGCAGCTGCACCATCGAGGGTCAGACCTTCGGCGAGGATGGGGTGGTAGTCGCCAAGTCCGTGGATGGAGAGCGCTACAAAGTTGCAGCCGCTGGGGGCGAAGAATGCCTGGCGATGGCGGTAGCGCTCTGACCGGCTGGAACACGGCGGACGGTCTGTTCATGCGAGCTGTCCGCCGTCTACCTCGAGAGTGGCGCCCGTGATGTAGGAAGCTCCAGGTCCTGCGAGGAAGGTGACAGCGGCGGCGACCTCTTCCGGCCTGCCGTAGCGGCCGAGCGCGACTGCTCCCTTGACGTAGTCCCCGTAGGGGCCGCTCGCCGGATTCATGTCCGTGTCGATCGGTCCCGGCGCGAGCGCGTTGACGGTGATCTGCCTCGGACCCAGATCGCGCGCCCAGCCGCGGGTGTAGCCGACGAGCGCCGCCTTCCCGGCCGCGTAGTCCGCGAGCCCCGGAAATGGAACTCTTTGAGCGAGCGACGAGCTGATTGACACGATGCGTCCGCCGCTCGGCATCACGCGCGCGGCGGCGCGCACCAGCGCCGCGACCCCGACCAAGTTGACCGCCCATTGGCGGTCCAGCGCGCCCAAGTCCGGGCTCTCGTCCGCCACGCCTCCGTAGACGGCGATGCCCGCGTTGTTCACCAAGATGTCGAGCCCGCCGAAGCGCTCGACGACCTTCCTCACGAGCTCCGCCGCTCCCGCGCCGTCGGCCTGGTCGGCATGGAACGCAACGGCTTCCACACCTTGCGCGGTGAGCTCTCCCACGACCGCCTGCGCCTTCTCGGGAGAGCTGGCGTACGTGATGGCGACGCTCGCGCCCGCCTCGGCGAGAGCCCGAGCCGTCGCGGCTCCGATGCCGCGCGAGCCGCCGGTGACGAGGGCGGTCTTGCCCGAAAGCGGTTTGCTTCGTAATTCCATAATTTGCCTTTTGTGTATCGATCGCTAGTTAAATCGATGACGGTTCCATAAAGACTTGTGGGGCCGCGTCAATGGGTTAATCTAGCGGTCGTTATGAAAAGCAATGAACCCAAGGCGCGTGGCCGTCCCCGCGGGTTCGATCGCGATGCCGCGTTGGACCAAGCCATGCGCTTGTTCTGGGAGCACGGCTATGAAGCGACGTCCGTCGCGCAGCTCACGGCCGCCATCGGCGTGAGCGCTCCCAGCCTGTACGCCGCGTTCGGCGACAAGGAGGCGTTGTTTCTTCAGGCGGTCGACCGTTACGTCGCGCGCGGCGGCGATCAGACGGAGGCGTTGATGGGCGACGCCAAGACGGCGCGCGAAGCGGTCGCGCGCGTACTGGCCGAGGCCGCGGTAAGGCTGACGGATCCTCGCTTCCCGCGCGGGTGCATGGTCGTGCTGTCAGCGGTGAGCGTCAGTGAAGAGGCCGCGCGCGTGCAGGCGGAGCTCGCGCGCTGCCGCGGGAGCTGGGAAGAGCGCATGAAGGCTCGCATCGAGCGTGGCATTGCCGAGGAGGACGTACCCAACACTGCGAACCCGGCGGCGCTAGCTTCGTTTTACATGGCCGTCCTCCAAGGCATGTCGCTCCAGGCCAAAGACGGCGCCAGCCGTGAGCGGCTACATGAAATCGGCGATGCCGCGCTCCTTGCATGGCCAGCGCCACCACGCCGGAAGAAAGGGCGTGAGTCAGGGCGACGAAACACCAGCACTCGGTGATCGTGGGGGCACGGTGGCGCGCGTCGTCCCGTTGCGGTCCGGCACGCGTTACCGCTGCTATCAGCAGCCTTGCGGCCCGCAGAACGCGCCTTGTTCCGGCGACTCCGCGCTTTGGTCCCGCTCGCTCCAGGCCTGATGAAGCGCGCTGAGCAGGATCTGAGGCGACTGAGCGCCGCTGACCGCGTACCGCCCGTCGAGCACGAAGCAGGGCACGCCGTTGATTCCCAGCTCGCGCGCTTGCGCTTCGTCCGCCCGCACTGCGTCCGCAAACTGATCGGACGCAAGGACGTCCGCCACCTCGCGCTCCTGCAGCCCGGCCTCCACCGCGAGCCGCAGCAGCGTGCCGTGCTCGCTCATGAGCGCCGCCTCCTCCAGGTAGGCCTTGAGGAAACGTTCCTTGACCGCGTCCTGCCTTCCGCGCTCTTTGCCGAGATGCACGAGGCGATGGGCGTCGAACATGTTGCCGGAGCGGATGTGCTCAAAGTCGAATGAAAGGCCTTCACGCCGCGCCGTTTCGCGCAGCCGCTCGCTATTCTGCTGCGCCTGCTGAACGCTGATGCCGTATTTCTTCGCGATGCGCTCGGCGTGCGAAACTTTCGGATCGCGCTCTTGGGGAGCGGACGGGTCGAGCTCGAACGCGTGCCACACGACTTTTACGTCACCCGCGTGCGGAAATTCGCTCAGCGCACGCTCGAGCCGACGTTTGCCGACGTAACACCAGGGGCACGCGATGTCGGACCAAACGTCGATTCGTAGCTCAGCCATCCCCACAACTTAAGCCCGAACCAAGCGCCGGCAATGGTCCAGAGACCACGCGTGCTCAGCGGGTTTACTGAGTCCCCGTGCCCGACGCGGGGCCCGGGGGTGGAGGGGTGGGCGTGCCGGTCGGCGGAGTCGGCATCCCGCTAGGTGGCGTGGGCTGCCCATCCGGAGACATCGGCGCCCCGGGGGGGGCGTTGGTGACGGGATCCGTACCCGCTTGGGTCGAAACCGGCGACGGCTGCTGGCTGGGGTCCTGGGCGGGCGACGCCCCCGAGCCACAGGCCGAAGCGCACAACAGAACCAAGACCGCGGAGACGAAGCAAACCTTCATGGCGGCACCTTCGTGCAACAAGCGAGCCCGGTGGGGCGTGATTTCATCGATCAGCGCCGCACGAGCCGCTATGACCCTTGCTGCCGGCTACACCGTGACCCAAGGCCGCGAGACCAAGGGCCACGAAGTGTTCGGTCGCATATTGCTCGCGCTCGGGGTCGCGGTGCTCCTGATGTATCTGGTACTGGTCGTTCAGTTCAGCTCGTTCTTGGAGGCTGGCCCGGGCCACGCTGGCCCGTACGGAGCAGCTTGCCTCGTCGGGCGCGGAAAACGCGCGCAAGCTCGTCACCATCATCGACCCTTCGTCCATGCGGCTCGAAGCGTCGGTTCCGGCGGACGACTTGCCGGCGCTGAAACGAGGCGCGCGAGTGGAGTTCGCGGTGCGCGGCTTCCCCGGGCGCAAGTTCGTCGGCGCTCCTGCTCGTCAAGCGCGCACGGACGCGGAGCGAGGAGCTGCGTCGGCGCTTTGGCCCGGAATACCGGCGAATGGTGGCGCAAGTCGGAGACGTGGCCGAGGCCGAGCGCGAGCTGGAAGAGCGCACGCGGCGAGTCGAGCATTTCAGTTTCACGCGCTCCGAGCGGTGGAGAGGGCCGGCTTCGCGACGCGCTGGAAAACCATTCAAGCAAGCTTCGCCGTGGATCCAGCGGTCGCGGTGACGGCCACGAATGAGCTCATCAACGAGGTGATGCGCGCCCTATCGCAAATTGTTCGTCGAGCTCCTGCACGAGAGCCGCGGCATCTCGGCCCCGCCCGCTCCGCTCCGCTCCGCTCCGCTGCGGCGCGACCTAGCGGCATAAGGATGCGCACGAACGCTACAACCAAGCCAAAGCTGCTCGTCTATTCACGCGCGCTGGTGCTCGATTTCTAGGCGACATAGCGGCGATCTCCGGCAAATCACGTAGTGACGAGGCTACGGCGCGGGGCTTGCTCTGGCCCTCTATCCTCATGAGTTATCGTCCCATTCTCTTCACGTGCGTCCTCTCTGTGCAGCTAGCCGTCCCGTCGCTCGCCCTGGCGCAAACCGCCGGGGAAACGCCGGCTGCGGCCGACCCCGCGGTGGTCCCCCCGCCTCCGGCCCCAGCCCAAACCGGGGTCGCCGAGCCGGTCGATACGGCGCCGGCAACCGGTGCGGTTCCGATCTCGACTGCGTCCGCGAGTGAAGACCCGCATCCGGAGGTCGTGGAACACACGTGGCCGAACCGGCCGCTGCTCATCACGGGCACGGTGCTGCTCGTCGGCACTTATGGCGCCTCGGCCATCGTCGCTGCGGCTTCGGATCGCAAGGCGGACGACAAGCTGTTCATTCCCGTCGTGGGTCCGTGGCTCGATCTGAAGAACCGCGATTGCGAGGTCAACGCGTGCGGAGACGACACGCTGAACAAGGCCTTGATCATCGGAAGCGGAGCTCTGCAAGGAGCGGGAGCGGTCATGATGCTTCTCGGCCTCGTCATTCCCGAATCGGAGAAGAAACCCTGGTACCTCATCGGCGATGAGAAGCTGAATGTCGCCCCGCGCTTCGGCTATTCGCTGACTGGCTTCTCCGCCACGGGCCGCTTCTGACGGTGTCGCTGGCACAGGCTTTGCTGGTCTAGGGCCATGATTCTGCTCACCTCCACTGGCCCGGTACTGGGCGACGCCATTCGTGACGGTGTTGCCAGTTACGGCGAGGCAGTTCGGTCCGTCCTGACCGGGAGCGCGATTGAAGCGGTGGTGGCGGCTTGGGGCTGCGAGGCCATCGTCTACGCCGCGGGTGCCAGCATGCTAGACGCGCAGCTCCGCCCGCGGCCAGCGGCAGACCGAGCCCGGAACGTGCTTCACGCCGCCGCGATGCCGGGCGTGAAGCTCATAGTGGGCGTCATGCCGACTGGGGAGGCGTATGCGGGCGAAGAAGAGATGCTCGAGGGCGGAGACGTGCCGACCGTGATCCTGCGTTGTGCGCCACTGATCGAAGAGGTCGAGGCCGCCGGAAAAAGAGAATGGCTCCGTGATGGAAGCCGGGTCACCACCGGAGCGATGCTGGCGACGACCGTGGCTCGAGCGTTGAGAGATGCGACATGGCAGGGGCGCAAAGTAGAGGTGCCCACGATTTACGCCGATGGGGCCCGCCTCACGGCGCGCGCGCGCCCGCGGTTGTCAGTGCCGAGCCCGGGGGACCTGCCGGCGCTGGCCTGGGTGGCCTGACTGCGAGCCGTTCGTCACGCCTGGAGCAAAGGATCCCGATGTCCGATAACGAAGCACGACCAATGGACCTCGCCACCTCTCGGCGGCCGCCCGGCACCGCCCCGGCGCCGGGGCGCAGCCACAAGGCACACGCAGACGAGGCGGCTCAGCGCGCCATGTGGATCGCGTTCTTCGTCGGAATGGGGTTGTTCATGACCATCGGCGTCGCAGCCGGCATTGGGCGAGAGGCAGGGTCTGGAGAAGCGCTACCTCCACCGCCGGCGACGACGCGCTGAGGCTCCGCAGGCCAACTCATTGCGAGAAGGCGCTGGCACACCTCCTGCTTAGTGCAGGGCATGGACGCCATCGAGCTACTGACTCAACAACACCGCGAAGTATCCGAGCTGTTCGAGGCCATCGAGAAGGCAGAGGGCTCGGACGAGAAAACAAGGCTCTTTCGGGAGCTCGCAAGCAAGCTGGTTGGGCACGACGGCATCGAGCGCGAGGTTTTCTACCCCGCATGCGAAGAGGCCATGGGCATGACGGACCTCCTCGGCGAAGCGCTCGTCGAGCACGGCGTCGTAGAGTTCGGTCTCTATGAGGCGGATCAAGCCACGGGCAAGCCGGACTTCGACTACAAGGTCAAGGTCCTCAAAGAGCTGGTCGAGCACCACGTCGAGGAGGAAGAGAAGGAGTTCTTCCCGAAGGTGCGCAAGGCGCTCGGGGACGACAAGCTGCAGTCCCTCGGCGAAGATCTCGAGGACGCTTTCGAGGACACGCAGGCCGAGGATTATCACCGGCCCCTGTTCGAAAACCTGCGCCAGGTTCTTGCCGGCGTGCTGCAGCCCGTCGTCAAGGAACCGGCTAAGACGAAGGGTAGCGAGAGAGCTCCGGCTCGCGCCCGCCGCTCCGCCTAGCCGCCCCGTGCCCACGAGGAAGAAGCACGAGCTCCGGAAGGCGCCCGTGCTTCGTCGATTTCGACGGTCGCCGTCGCTCTTAGCCCAGGCGCAATCGATTCAGGGCCAGGTCCCCGTTGCGATCAGCTCATACCCAGGGGTGGCCTGAGTCGCGCCGTTGTACTTCACCAGCACGACACCGACGTTCCCGCCCTTGAAGGCGTCTTTCTCGTAGCCTTCGACCTTGGTCATGGTCACCTCGAAGAACTGCCGGCTCATTCCCATCGGGTCGTTGGGCAGCTGCGGCGTGTACTCGAACCCGATATCGAAGGCGTCGTCTTTCAGGTTGACGAGGGGACCGGTAAACAGCACCCACTTGTTGCGTGCGGCCCGGTCGAAGGCGGCGACGGCGGCCTTCTTGTCCTTGAGAGTCTTATCCGCCTTCAGTTTCGTTTGAATGTCCGCGGCGGCGACGAAGCCCTTCGTCTCCGGGTACTTGGTCTCGATCGCCGCGCGCCTCGCCGGAGTCAGCTCGGTGTCGACTTTGCTCGGACGCCCGCTTTCCTTCTTCGCTGCGGTCGCCACCGCCGGGGCGCTCGGAGTGGGCGCGGCCGGCGGGGGCGTGGCGGCGGTCGGAGTCGCCTCTTTGGCGACGGGCTTGTCCTCCTCGCAGGCAACGAGCAAACCTAAGAGGCCGCAGCAAACGATACGAAGGAGCGGTACCCGAATTTCCATGTCCGCGAGGACTAGCAGGGTTCCCGGTGAGCTTCGCCACCGTTCATCGGTGCCAGTCGGTGGGCTGTAGCGTGTCCCCGTAACCATCCAGCCGCACTCCACACCACGGGCACGCTTCGTGCTTCGAGGGGACCATGCTCAACATCGGATCCATCAAGCCCAATATGCCCGTCGTCTGTTCGGAAGGCGGCCAATTTGCCGTCGTGGACCACGTCGAAGCCGACAATCGAACCATCAAGCTCGAGCGCGACAGTAGCGGCATGCACCATTACATTCCGATCTCCTGGGTGACAAAAATCGACGACCAGGTCCACATCGATCGCCCCGGCAAGCAGGCGATGCGCGAGTGGACCGAAGCGGCGTGACGCCCGCGGACGCGTCGCGGCTTGTCGAATGTCAGCCGGCTCTCGGAGCGTCCTTCAGGTGCTGACCGGTTCGAGACTGGGCCACACGAACGTGAGCTCGCCTCCTACCGGCAGCGCTCTCCAGCGCGGCGCGAGCGCCTCGAGGCGGCGCACGATGCGTTCGACCCGTGCCGCTTCCTCGCCCGTAGGCTCCTCGCTGGGCCTGTGTGCATAGGCGTCGCCGGGCTTGTGCCCCTGCTTTCTTCGCCACGCGATGTCCGAGAAGTAGGCGAGGCGCTCTGAAGCGCGCAGCTGCGCGTCATTGCTTGGCTCGCGCGCCATGGATTGCTCGCGCCGGGCTTGCTTACGGCGAGCGCGTGCACGATGCCGCGCATCCGCGGTCCCATCGCCGCCACGCGGCGTGAACGTGCCGCCGCCACTTGCGGCGCGACCGAACACGCCCGCTTGCAACTGCAGCTCTGCCTCGACTGCGTAGTGCACCAGGTCGTGCGGGATTGACGGATCGAAGCCGGGCGCCGGGTTCATGGCTTGGTCCTCTCGGCCGGGGATCTGGACGATGACGGCGTAGCTCCGCTCGCCCGTGCGCCGGAAAATGACCTTCATCCTCCGAGATTTGGCATGGGGAGGAGCCGGCGCAATTGTCGGCTTGCCGACTTTCGTCGTAAAAGGCTCCGGTGACGACGCTTCGGCGACTGGGCAATACCTGCGGGGCAATAGGAGTGGCGAGCGCGCTGGTCGTCTCCTGTGGCGCGGCCTTCCATGCCCGCGTGGACGACGCGGAGGGCGGCGCTTCCTCCGTGGATGGCGGTCGCGAGGGCGAGGCGAGCAGCGGCGCGCCTGCGGCGCTGGGGGGTGCGGCGCTGGGGGGTAGCGGTGAGCTCGCGGGCGCGGGTGGGGACCTCGCCGGGTCTGGCGCGGGCGCCGGAAGCGGTGGCGCCGCCGAACCCGCCTGCTCATTGCTCGGAGGGGTGGAGCGGGCCGATGGTCACTGCTACGTCGATGTAACGGTTGGCACCGCAAACCAACCCGCGGCGCAGGCGGCGTGCGCGGAGCTCGCGCTCGGTCGCAGCGCGTACTTGGTCGTGCTGAACACGCAGGAGGAGCAGGACTTCATCCTGGAGACCTTCATGCTGCCGTTCCAGAATATCAGCGACGCGTGGCTGGGCTTGACGTGCTCGGCGCAAACTCATCCGGAGACCTCGGATTGCCACTGCCAGAACTGCTCGGTCCAAGACCTGGAGCAAAAGCAGGCCGCGTGGACCTGGGTGGACGGCAGTCGCGAGAGCTTCGGCTGGGTGAACGGCAACCCGAACGCGCCCGTAAGATGCGCCGCGCTGGGCTACAACCCGAGTACCGGCGTCGAAGCGTGGGGATGGGTCGACCGGGCCTGCAACCTGGATCAAGTCACGCCCGTGCCCGACAATCCCCACACCTACCGGACCATCTGCGAGCTCGAATAAGCAATCCTATTGAGAGCTTGCAGCATCTGTGGGGCCGGCCTCTTTCCTTTCAACGCGCAGCCGCGAGCGGTGTTCTACCCGGATAGATGGCCTTTCCACGTTTGGTTAGGGTCCCGGAACCAACCGAGGACGCCCTCGTCGCCCGAAGTGACGACGAGCTGATGGAGCTGTCGCGGGCGGGGCTGCGCAGCGCGTTCGCGGTGCTGGTCGAGCGCTACGCGTTGCGGGTCGTCAACCTCTGCAGCCGCTTCGTGAACGACGCTCAATTGGGCCGCGAGCTGGCACAAGACACGTGGGTGCTGGTCTGGCAGGGCCGAGACAAATACCACGGCGGGGGCTTCGTGCCGTGGCTCGTCACTTTGGCACGCAACCATTGCCGCAACGACTTGCGGCGCCGGAAGGTCGCCCAGGCGCACGAGCGTGGCCCGGTGACGGACGACGTGCCGCAGTCGGCCCGGCAGCTCGATACGTTGCTCGTGGAGGAGCGTCGGCGCCGAGTTCGGGCCGCGCTGTCGCAGCTGTCCGCGCCACTGCGCGAAGCGCTCTTGCTGCGCTACGCCGAGGACCTCCGCTACGACGAAATGGAGGCCGTGGTTGGCGCCGGCGAGTCCACCCTGCGCTCGCGCGTGCACCACGGATTGAAGGCGCTGAAGCAGAAACTGGAGCAGGAGTCATGAGCGACAAGAAATGCCCGACGGAGGCGGAGCTACTCACGTTCGTGGACGCGGACGCGCCACCTGAGCAGCTCGCTCGCATCGAAAAGCACCTGGTGGGCTGCAGCGCTTGCGCGCAGCAGGTGATGGCGCTCAGCACGCTCACGGGCGACGTGGCCGCGCCGCTCGCCCAGCCGTCACTGGACATGGCCGAGCACCTCGCGGGGGTGATGAAGCGGCTGGATACGCCGGTGCACCCGCCCCGCTGGTCGCGTTGGTTAGGCTGGGGCGGCGGCGTCGCCGTCGCGGCGGCGGCGCTCCTTTCCGTCGCGAAGCTCCAGGACCCGCGCGTAGAAGCCGGCCAGCTCGTAGCGCGGGGCGGCGCCGCGGAAGCTTCCTTGTCGCGCAACGTGGGCGTTCAGCTCTACGCGCAACGAAGCGCGCTGACCCCGCTCGGCTCGGGCAGTCGCATCTCGCGCCTAACGCCGCTCACGGCAGGGCTTCGCAACGTGGGTACCGAGCCGGTTTATTTGCTGCTGTTCGCGGTCGACGCACGGCACACCGTGCACTGGATTGCGCCGGAGTACACGACCGAAGGCGAAAATCCCGAGGCCGCGCCGGTGGCTTCCTCGGAGGCGGAGCGGCTGCTGCCCAGCGTCGCCGTGTTCGACGATTTGGCGCCGGGCATGCTGCGGGTAGTGGCGGTGCTGAGCCGTACGCCCCTCCGAGTGTGGGACGTGGAATCGCTGCCGCCGAGCGAGCTCAGCGCTGAAAAGTTGCTGCAGCGGCTACCCCGCGCCGAAGTGCGTCAATTCCTGTTGGAGGTGGAGTGATGTCCCGAGCCTTTTCGCTCTTGCTAGGTCTCCTCGCTTGCTGTGCCCCCGCCGCGGCGCAGGCGCAACAAGCGGCTCCCGTTTCCGTGCCGGCTCCCGCTTCGACGGCGCCGCAAAAGCTCACCTTCGCGGTCGTGGTGGGCAATAACCAGAGCCTAGGCAACCGCCGGGCAGAGCTGCGTTACGCGGACGACGACGCCGCGCGCTACTTCGAGATCTTGGAGACGATGGCGCCCGGTCGCGTCACGCTCCTCGCCGACTTCGATCGCGACACGCAAAAGCTGTTTCCGAAGACACGCCCGCGCGCCGCGATCCCTTCACGACGGAACCTGGAGGCAGCTGGCAAGCGCTTGGCCGAGCAAGTGCGAGCCGCGCGGGCGGCGGGGCACGACGTGGAGGTGTACTTCGTGTTCGCAGGCCACGGCGACGTGGCGGAGGGCGAGGGATTCATCGAGCTGTCCGAAGCGCGTTTTCGGGCTCGCGATTTGACGGCTTGGCTCAAATCCATCCCGTTTTCTCGCGCGCACGTCATCCTCGACAGCTGTAACTCGTTCTTCATGCTCGGGGCACGCAAGCCCGGAGGACGTCACTTTGCGACTTCGGAGGACGCGTCCCGTGCCCTCGCTTCGCAATTGCCGAACGTGGGCGTCTTCTTGTCGACCAGCGCCGACGGTGAAGCCTTCGAGTGGTCCGAGATTCAATCTGGCATCTTCAGTCACGTGGTCCGCTCCGGGTTTTTGGGCGCGGCCGACGCTAACGGCGACGGGCAGGTCAGCTATGTAGAGCTGGCCGCCTTCGTGGATACCGCCACGAGCGATGTGACCAACCCCAACATGCGGCCGCACGTCTTCGCGCGGGGACCCGGCGCGCGAGATAGCGCTTCGATCGCAAGCCTCCAGAGCATGACGGCGGTGAAGCGCTTCGAGCTGAGCGACGCGGGGCAGCTGCGGCTGCGGGTCCGTGACGCGAACGGCGTGCCGCTGTTGGACGCCCATGGCGAGAACGCTCAGCGATTGCAGCTGGCGCTGCCGGAGGAATGGAGTCGCGGCGCGCTGGTGGAACGTACGGTGCTCGGCTCCGAGGGCACCGCTCCGTCTTGGTTCGGTGTGCCCGCGCAAGAAGGGCCGGTCACGCTCGCGGAGCTCGAGCCGCTGCCGCGCAGCCGCGCCGGACGCGGTCCGGGGGAGACCTTCGAGCCGCTGTTTTCCCGGCCGTTCGGGCCCGTGGCCCTGGCCGCCTACGAAGCCTCCAACGTGCGACAAGCGCCGCGGGTTTACGGCGTGAGCCGCGAGGACACGGTGCGCATGCAGCTGGTGCTCGACCAGCTCGCGTCCGTGGAGCGTGGCAAGCGGCTGAGCGAGTCGATCGGCGGTATCGGCTTCGGCGGGCTCTTGGGCGGCGCGGGCGTAGGCATGCTGCACGTCGACGCCGACGCCAGTAAGTCCGAGAAGCGCGAGGCGCGCGTACTGGGCGGCGTGATGCTCGGCGTCGGTAGCTTGTTCGTGATTGGCGGGGTCGGCTCGCTGATCTCGCCACAAAAGGGCGAGCAAGCGGCGCGCGAGTTTCGCGAAGGCATTCGGCGAGGCGAAGACCCGTCGCGCGCCTTCGCCAAAGCGGACGACGTCGTCAGCGACCTGGTCCGCAAGCGCCGGGCAGAGCGCCTAGCCGAGGGCATCATCGGCTCGATCGTGATCGCCGGCTGCGCCACCGGTCTCACGTTGGGTGAGATCGCGGCGGAAGGCGGCGGCAACCGCATGGGCCGGCGCCTGGGCTGGAGCGCGGGCATGTTGGGGGGGGCGATGATGCTGGGCGACGCCATCTTCATGCGCCAGCCCGTCGATACCTTGACCCGCATCTGGCGCGAAGATCCGAGCCTCAATCAGTACCAAGCTCAGAAGCTTCAGGCCGGCTTCACCGTGACCGACAAGGGTGCATTCTTCAGCCTCGCGGGCTCGCTCTGAGCGGCGGCGCTGCGCCCTCGCGGCGCGCACGCGCGACGATGAAGTCCGAGAGCGCTCGCACCGCCGCGGGCGCCTTCACGACCTTGGGATAGATGAGCGTGAAGGGGCGGGAAGGGCCGCGGTATGGGCGAAGCACCTCCACCAAGTTGCCGCGCGCCACGTCCTCCTCGACCAAGAAGTCCAATACTTGGATGAGGCCGACGCCAGCGCGAGCCAGGGTGACGACGCCCAGCACGTCCTCCGAGCAGCGGTATCGAGCGTCCGGGGTGAAGCTCGGCGAGCCCGCGAAAGCCCAAGGTAGAGCGCGTCCGGAGCTGGGCATGGAGAAGGTGATGCAACGATGCCGGGCTAGGTCGGTCGGAGCGCTCGGAGTGCCGTGGCGCGCCAGGTAGGCGCTGCTTCCATAGACACCGACCGAAAAGTCCCCGAGCTTCCGTGCCACGAGGGTTTTGTCCCGCAGTAGTCCACGACGGATCGCTAGATCGAACCCCTCCTTGATTAAGTCGACGTTACGGTTGGATAGGTTCACGTCCACACGCACTTTGGGGTAGCGTTCGGCGAAGGTAGCGAGCGCAGGAAGCAGCCGGTAGTGGCCGTACGAAGTGGGCGCGCTGATGCGCACGAGCCCCTCCGCCGTTTCGTCTCCGTCGCTCAGCGCTCGTTCGCCGTCCGAAAGCAGCGACAACGCGCGCGAGCAGCGCTCGTAGTACTGACGCGCAGAGACAGTCGGCGCGAGGCTGCGTGTGGTGCGAAGAAAGAGCGTGGCCCCCAGCGCTTGCTCCAGCCGCGCCACGCTTCGGCTCGTCGCCTGGGGCGTGACCCCCATGAGCCGAGCCGCCTTGGTGAAGCTGCCCGTCTCGAAAGTGCGGCAAAACGCTTCCAAATTGGGGAGCGAGCCCGCCAGTATCGCCGCCGTCATTCACAACTAGATAGTACAAATGTTGCACCATTGGTACCGCTACCGCCGGGTGCGGCTTGGCGCGATAGTGCGGGCATGAGCAACACCCATTTCACCGGAGCCGCGCTTCTGATCGGCTTCGGCGCGGTTCTCGGGACGGCCCTGGCCGGCGGTGCAAGCACCGGCAACGCGGCGGCGTCCACCTCCCCGCCGCCCGGAGCGAAGCAGGAACGTCCCCTGAACAAGCGCATCTTGATGGCGGTTACCAGTCACGACAAGAAGGGGAGCACCGGCGAGCCCACTGGTGCTTACGTGCCGGAGATGGCGCACCCTTACGACGTCTTCACCAAGGCGGGTTATGCGGTGGACATCGTGTCCGTGCGCGGAGGCAAGGTCCCGCTGGACGGCGTAGACGGCAAAGATCCCGGCGTGGCTGCTTTTTTGGCCGACCCTCAGGTGCAGAAGGTGCTCGCCCAAAGCCCCCCCTCCAGCACGGTGGACGCGTCGCGCTACGACGCCATCTTCTTCGCCGGCGGTCACGGCGCGATGTGGGATTTCCCCGACGCCAGGTCGTTCACGGCCGCCGCGCAGCGCATCTACGAGGCGGGCGGGGTGGTCGGCGCAGTCTGCCATGGGCCGGCCGCCTTGGTGGCCGTGAGCCTCGGCAGCGGAGAGCCCCTGGTCAAAGGTAAGCGCGTGAGCGCGTTCACCAACGAAGAGGAACGAACGGTCGGGTTGGATCAAGTCGTGCCATTCCTGCTAGAGACGCGACTGGTGCAGCTCGGCGCCATTCACGAGCCCGCTCCACTCTGGCAAGAAAAAGTGGTGACGTCCGAGCGGCTGGTGACGGGGCAAAACCCGGCCTCCGCTTCCGGTGTGGCGAAGGCTATGGTCGCGCTGCTCGGAGCGTCCTCACGATGACGCCGGGTCACAGAATGCCCCGTCGCCGGTCACTCAGGCGCCAAAGGATCGCTTCATGACGCACAAACTCAAGGGAAAGCGCGCGCTGGTGACCGGGGCTTCGCAAGGCATCGGCGCGGCGATCGCGGAAGGCCTGGTCGAAGCTGGCGCCGACGTTTGCCTCCACTACTTTCAGAGCGACGCGACCCCGCGCCGGCTGGCGGAGAGAGCCAAGTCGCTCGGCCAACGAGCGAGCGTGGTCCAGGCGGACCTGCGCCAAGAGGCCGGAGCCGCGGATGCAGTGAGGACCGCCACCGAGCAGCTCGGCGGGCTAGACGTCCTCATCAACAACGCGGGGTCGCTGGTCGGCCGCCGTCAGCTTTCGGAGGTCGATGTTGCCTACTGGAACGAGGTCATTGCCATCAACCTCACGACGATGATGTTCGTGACGCGCGCGGCGGTGCCGGAGCTCGTGAAGAACGCCTCTTCCAGTATCGTCAACGTGGCGTCGCTGGCCGGTCGCAAGGGGGGGCACGGCGGGTCGCTCGTCTACTCGAGCACGAAGGGGGCCGTCCTCACTTGGACGCGCGCGCTTTCGGGCGAGCTCGGCCCGCAAGGTGTTCGCGTGAACGCGGTCGCACCGGGTCTCATTCTCGGCACGCGCTTCCACGACACGCACACCACCAAAGAGAGCGCGGACGAGACCGTGCGCGGCATTCCGCTCGGTCGCGGTGGCTCGGCGCAAGACGTGGCGCGGGCGGTGGTGTACCTGGCCAGTGAGTACGACGGCTTCATTACGGGCGCGACGCTGGACATCAACGGCGGCATCTACTGCGCGTGAGTTAGGTGGGTGATCTCACCCACCTGTTTTAAAGTTCACGCGCGCCCGCCACGGGCGAGTCAATTCGCTACGGCTTGGTAGCCTTCGCGGCGCTGGCAGGATACTGGCGCGGCGCTATAACCCAGTCGGGTTATGACGAAGTGCAGCTCCTGTCGCGATGTCTATCGAACGCGAAGAAAGTGGTGGGAGCGCCTTATCGGCGTCAAGCGCGCGGTTCGCTGCGCCGCGTGTGGTCGACGAGCTTGGTTCTTCAAGGCTAGCCCGTCCTCTGGAGCCTCCGTTCCCCCCCGAGCGTTGAGCACCCGCTAGCACACTGACGCTCGGGCCGCGGCCGGTGCGGTGTTGACCGAGCTGCAAAGGCTGGAGCCCAAACCGATTCCGACTCTGACGGCGGCGGAGGCGCGCAAGCAGCCGACGCCTGCAGACGCGGTCAAGGCGCTGCTCAAGAAGCAGGGCAAACCGGTAGCTCCGGAGGCGGTCGCGAAGGTGCACGACCGCACCATCCCTACCGCTGGCGGCGCCAAGTTGCCGGTGCGCGTCTACACCCCGCACGGGGACGGGGCGCTACCAATCATCGTTTATTATCACGGCGGCGGCTTCGCCCTCGCGACCAACGACGTGTACGACGCCACGCCGCGAGCGCTCGCCAATGGCGCGAAGGCGATCGTGGTATCGGTCGAATACCGCAAGGCGCCGGAGCACAAGTTCCCGACTGCCCACGACGACGCCTTCGCCGCTTACCGGTGGGTCGTCAAAAACGCGGCCTCGATGGGCGGCGACCCGCCACGCCTCGCGGTTGCAGGCGAGAGCGCGGGCGCGAACCTCGCTGCCAATGTCGCCATCGCCGCGCGCGACCAAAAGGAGCGGCAGCCCGTGCACCTGCTATTCGTCTATCCCGTCGCGGGGTCGGCGATGACGACGGAGTCCTACGCCAAATATCGCGACGCCAAGCCGCTGGATAAGGCAATGATGGTTTGGTTCACCGAGCAGTACTTTCGCACATCCGCCGACGCTCAAGACCCGCGCATGGACCTGGTCAACGCCAAGCTCACCGGGTTGCCGGCGGCGACCATCATCAACGCCGAGATCGATCCTCTGCGCTCGGACGGTGAGCTCCTTGCGAGAAGGTTGAAAGCCGCGGAGGTGCCGGTAGAGCAGAAGACCTTCGCCGGAGTGACGCACGAGTTCTTTGGCATGGGCGCCGCCGTCGCGGACGCGAAGGACGCCGTGGAGCTCGCGACCGACCGCCTGAAGAAGAGCTTCGAGATCGCTCCCGCGACCGCCCGTCGCGACGTCGATGCGCCGTAGCCCGGTGCCGGGCAGCGTTTGGTCCAGCGCTTCCGTCGGCCCACGCGCAGGTCTGCCGCCGCCGTAAACACGGTCGATGTGACGCGGGTGCCCCCCGACGTGTGGCGTCCGTGAGGCTTTTCGCCGCGCGGGGACGCTCGGCCGCGGACCTCGGGTTGCGTCGTCCCGGCATCCGTCGCAGAAAGCGAGCACCTTCGTATGATCGTCACCGAGATCGTCATCATCGTGATCCTCGTGCTGATCAACGCGGTCTTCTCGGGCGCCGAGATCGCGGTGGTGGCGCTGCGCAAGAACCGCATCGAAGAGCTGGCGGCCCAGGGCAAGGGTAGCGCGCGCGCGGTACTAGCCCTGCGCGCCCAGCCGGAGACCTTCCTGGCGACGGTGCAAGTCGGCATTACCGTCGTGGGGGCCACCGCGGCCGCCTTCGGGGGCTCCTCGCTCGCGGAGCGGCTCGAGCCGCTGCTCGCGCAGACGCCGTGGCTGAAGGAGCACGCGGAAGGCGTCGCGCTCGCGATCGTGGTCAGCGCGGTGTCGTTCCTGTCGATCGTGGTGGGCGAGCTGGTCCCCAAGTCCCTCGCGCTCCGAAGCGCGGAGAGCTACGCATTGCTCGTCTCACGGCCGCTGCTCATGTTGTCCACGATCGCCAAGCCGCTGGTTTGGCTGCTGAGCTCGACCGCGAACGTGCTGCTCAAGCCGTTCGGAGACAGCACGACTTTCATGGAAGCGCGGCATTCCCCTGGCGAGCTCACGCAGCTCGTGGAAGAAGCGGCCGAAGCCGGCACCGTGCATCCGGAGGCGGCCGAGATCGTCACGCGCGCGCTCGCGCTCCCAGAGCTCACGGTCGCGGAGGTCATGGTGCCTCGCCAGACCGTCGTGGCGATCTCCCAAGACTCGAGCATGGACGAGATACGTCGGGTGCTTCTCGAGCAGACGCACAGCCGTTTGCCCGTATACGACGGAAGCATCGACAACGTGGTCGGCTACCTCAGCGTCAAAGACGTCATCGCGGTGGCTTGGGAGCAGCAGCTGCTCATCTTGCGCGACATCATTCGCCCCGCTTTCTTCGTCCCGGAGATGAAGAAAGCCGTGGATTTGCTGAAGGAGCTGCGCTCGCGGCGCCTGCCGTTCGCCATCGTCGTGGACGAGCACGGCGGGATGTCCGGCATCGTCACGATGGAAGATTTGCTCGAAGAGCTCGTGGGCGAAATCTTTCACGAGCACGAGGTCGGTCAGCTCGAATCCATTCGTCCCAGCGGGGACGACTCCGTGCTCGTCGACGGGAGCGCCGCCATTCGCGACGTCAACCGCTCCCTCGAGCTGGAGCTGCCGGACGACGGGGACTACACGACTCTCGCCGGCCTCGTCCTACAACTGTCCGGTCGCATGCCGCGCGTGGGCGACAAGCTCTCGCTTCCGAGCGGGCTCACTTTGGAAGTGGCAGACGCGTCGCCACGCCGGGTGCGGTCGGTGCGGATCAGCGGGCTCGCCGCGGCGCGGGCCGTAGTGAGTTAGGGCGTGTCACTGAATGCACGTGCCCGTCTCAAGATCCAACACATCTCGAGCGACCGGCCATCCCGGCATCATCTAAGGCGGTGTCGGGTCTCGAGGGGTCCCGATCCGCGCGTCGAGCTTACGTTTACGGGCACGCGCGAGCGATCCCAATTTAGGACACGCCCTAGGCTTGCTAGGTCGCCGCCTACCGTTCGGATGACATGGAGCGAGCGGTTGCGTGCCGCCCGCGCGGCGCTAATTCACGGTGCGAAGCACCGCCTCCAGCGCGAACGTCGTCGTAGCGCAGGCGAACCAAGCCGTCTTCCAGCGCATTCGCGCGGCAAGGCAGGCGAGGACGGCGTACAGCGGCAACGGCGCGTAGAGCCCGACGACGGCGCGACCCTGGTCCGACAGGGGAGCCAGCCGAGCGAGCGCCAAACCCGTAAAGAGAGCAACCGGCAGCGTGCCGAGCAAGGCGGCGGAAAGCTCGAGCGCCAGCTGCTTGCGGGGCTTACGCGCCATGTGCCCACCCTGCCAAACCGACGACCAGTATCAGCGTCGCCAGGGCGCTCCCGACCAGGAACGCGCGTGGGCTGTAGGGCGCCAAAATTGCGTTGAAGCTCGCCGCGGACGTGAGCGAAAGCACGCCGAAGCACGCGCCGAGCAAGGCGCCATGAGCGCCGGCCCAGCTCGCGAGTGTGACGAGC
Organism: Polyangiaceae bacterium; assembly: GCA_029266615.1. Taxonomy (GTDB): domain Bacteria; phylum Myxococcota_A; class Polyangia; order Polyangiales; family Polyangiaceae; genus PMG-095. Next base: position 9,618 of record JAQSWN010000059.1, on the reverse strand, counting down.
ACGAGCGGCGCCGCGAGCCAGGGCAGCCAACGTGACCTACGGCCGCGGCCCAGAAGGTGGCTGCGTTTGGCACGTCCCGCGTACCAGGCGGCATGAGCCAGCCACGCGGCGCCGAAGCCGATGAGCTCAAGCCACAAGCGGCCTCCCAACACGAGCACGCCTCAGCGCGTAGCCGAGCGCTAGGCAGCCCACACCGAGGGTGAGCAGCACGAAGTCCACGCCCATTGGTTTCAGGCGAGTCAGCCCCGGCAACGAGGTCGCGACGAACAGGCCGCCGGCCAACGCGAGCGCCGCTCGCCAGAGCCGCGGAGCTCCTCGAAAGACGCAGCAAGCGGACCCGGCGGCGAGCCAGCTCCACCAGAAGACGTGTCGCTCGAAGCTGCTGGAGATCGCGACGCGGCTGGCGAGGAGCATGGCGGCGCTGGCCACCAGCGAGCCCGCGCCCGTGGCCAGCGTGAGGCGCTGCACGAGCCAGGTGCCGCGATTGGCGGTGCGGCGCTCGAGCCAGAGCCAGTTGCCGGTCAGGATCGTGAGGCAGCCCGCCAGCGTCAGCACCGCATAGAGAGCGCGCAGCGGCATGCCCGCCTGCTCGACGAAATGGAGCGCATAGGGCAGCTCGCTCACCTTCTGCGCCAACGGCGGCGGCGCCTGCTCGAAGGGGACTCGGCTGCCGTCGCGTTGCCGGAGCAAAACACTCGCCGGACCACAGCGGAGCTCGGCGGTGGCCTCATGGTCACCGACATGACGAAGGTAAACGGAGCGACAATGCGCGACTTGCTCGGCCAAAACGCCCGGAGGAGGCGGTACCTCATGGGCGCGTGCCAGCAGCTCGGCGAGTGGAAGCCGCGTACCTGGCCGTGAAACAGGCTGGACGTGCGGCGTCGGGGGGCCGAACTGAACGACCGCGGCGACCGCTTCGTTCCCGTGGAAGACGTACTTCGCGAGCGCCGTCCCCAGTACGGACTCCAGGCCCATCCACGCTCCCGTGAAGGCGTACACGGCTACGAACGGCAAGCCGAGCGTACCTAACACCTTGTGCGCGTCCGACCACAGCACCTGCCGCGACATTCCCGGCCGAAATTGGTGCATTCGCGACAGCAAGTGGCGGAGGTGGATGAGCACCCCCGTCACGAGGATCAGCAGCAACAGTCCGGCCGCAAGTCCCGCGACGACGTAGAGCCACGCCGGAGCATCAGGGGGCTGCAGGTAGTGCATGCCGTACAAGAAGTCGGCGGCGTCGGAGCGAGCCTCGACCAAACCCGTGGCGAGAACGAAGGCGCTGCGACCTTTCCCGAGACCGTCCGTGTACTGGAGGCTGAAGTCCGCTGACGCCGGTCCCGGCAAGAATAGGCGCATACTTTGCGGCGCGACCGCTCCGGAAGCGATGGACGCATCCAGAGTGCGATCGACTTCCGAAAGGGTGGGCACGGGGCCGCGCGCTTCCTGCCACGCGTAGAGCTCCGTTCGAAAGAGTGTCCACGCGCCGAAAAAGAACATCACGTACGCGATGAGGGACGCTAGGACGCCCGCCCATGCGTGCAGGTCCCACCAGGCCTGGTACGTGGAAGGGCTGAGCTTGCGCATGCGTTAGCGGTTCCGAAGGGCCGTCGAGAGGGAGCGCTCACGACGACGGTCGCGCATAACATGGAGGGGGACGGACTTGAAATTGATTTTCACTTTCATTAACCGCCCCGGCGTGCGGCGTGAAATCGGCCGCGAAGAGTGCTCGCGCCGAGTCCCTGGTACCAATGCGCGTTCGCAGAGCCGAGCGACTCAGAGGCCGTAGGCGCAGCGCACGCCGACGTTGCCGAGCGGGAGCGCGGGGTCCCTCGAGAAGCGGTAGGACGCGCGCAGGTACTCCGCACCGCCGAGGAAGTACCCTCCGCGGAGGACTCGCTCGAAGCCGTTGTCCACCTCTGCGCACCGATCACAGCTCGCCGGGTAGGGAGCCAGCAAGTCGAGCGACCACTCCCACAGGGACCCGGCAAGATCGAGCTGGCCGAAACGGGAGCGACCGGCGACGCGCTTGCCCACCGGCTCGACGCTGCTGGCGCCGAAGAGAGCGAGGTCCGCCGTCGGCGCGTCCTCGCCCCAGGGGTAAGAGCGCTGGTGGGCGCCACCGCTCGCTGCGTATTCCCACTCCGCCTCTGTCGGCAGACGGCCGCCCTGAGCGGCGCAAAACGCGAACGCCAGGTAGAAGCTCACGCAGTTGATGGGGAAGTCCTCGCGCTCCGCGGGCTCGTCCGTCCAGGTTTCCCACTGGGGGCTGCAGTGCAAGGCTTCTACGAGGGTGGCGCGGCTGTTGGGCAGCGACACTCCCCACTCTTGCCGCCAGCCGCTGTTGGGGATTTCGGGATGAGCGCCGGTTCCAGCCGGAGGAGGACCTTCGAACTCCGAGACGAAGCCGCGAAAGCGCCCGACCGTGACCTCTAGCTCGTCCAACCGGAACGCGGAGACCGCGGCGAACGCCCGCGCGTCCTCTGGTCCGCGTTCGAAGGAGCCCCCCGCTATCGCGCAGTGACGCGAGCCCTCCGCACCTTCACACGAACGGCAAGCGGACGGCTCGCCGCTGCAGTCGTACCCTGGCTCTACCTCACAGGCGACGTTGCATCCGTCGTGCTCTGCTTGGCCGCCGTCGTCGCACGCTTCACTTTGCTCGAGGACGCCGTTGCCGCAGTCCGCGGGCAGGCCGTCCGGCGCGCCGCCCTCGGCCGCGCTGGCGCCGACTCCTGCCTCGGTGCCGTTGCCGCCGGGGGCTTCGTTCGGGGCACCGCCGTGAGATGGAGCGGCGCCGCCCTCCGCCGTGAGCTCCAGCTGACGACGATCCAGCGAGCACGAAAGGACAGCGAACGTGAGGGCCGCAGCGGCCGCAAAGTGCGGGGCCGCTCGCCCCAGGAAGTGAGCGAACCGCATTCGAGCTCGGAGCATGAACACGAGGTCGCCGCGAGACAAGTCCGCACAGACGTCATCGAATTGCCATGTCCGCGATCTACGGTCCGCTCGCCATGACGATCCTCGTCCGGAGCCTCGTGCTTGCGTTCGCCCTCGTCCTCTCGGTGCCAGCATGCAACGCCTGGTCGAGCGTCGAAAGCGGCCCCGCCGCGGCGCCGGCTCGCAAAGTGAAGGTAGATCGCGCGAGCTTGCCGGTACTCGAGCTGACGGACGCGGAGCTTTCCCGCTTCAAGCAAGGAGACGCTCTCTTCGAAGCCGTCGTGCGGGAAAGCGACGGCCTCGGTCCGCTCTACGTCCGCGACGCCTGCAGCGCCTGTCATGTGGACGACGGGCGCGGCCCCGGTCTCGTCACCAAGATGGCACCGCGGCAGGGTGTGCAAGTCGAGCTCGAGAAGCTGCTCCCCTTTGGCACGACGGAGCGACCGTATGCGGCTGCCGGGGCCAAGACTCCGCTGTTGGCTCCGCAAGACAGTCGCCTCGTCGTGACCCACAGGCTCCCTCCGGCGGTGTTTGGACGCGGCTACTTGGAAGCGATCGCAGACCAGGACATCGAACGACTGGCGGAGCGCGCGGCCGCGCGCAGTGGCTCCGCGCGCGGCCGACTGAGCCGGTTGAAGGACGGTACAATTGGGCGATTTGGCGTCAAAGCTCGGATCTCGACGCTCGAGAGCTTCGTGGTCGACGCCTTGAGCAGCGACATGGGCCTGTCGTCACCCGCGCAGCCGGAAGAGCCGCCCGGGCCCGAGGGCTTGCGGGACGATCACAAGCTGGGAGTGGACTTTAGCGCCGAACAGGTAGCGCTGCTGCGCGACTACTTGCAAGGTTTGGCGATCCCACAACGAGAGCCCAGCACCGGGCTGGGGCCCGCTCTGTTTGCGGAAGTCGGCTGCGCAGATTGTCACGAGCCGGAGCTGCGTACGCGTGCGGACTACCCGGTACGCGCACTGGCCGGCGTCTCGGCCGTGGTCTACACGGACCTCTTGCTGCACGACATGGGGGAGGCCCTCTCCGACGGACAGCACGAAGAAGGCGCGAAGCCGCGGGAATTTCGCACTGCACCGCTCATGGGGCTGCGCTTCCTACCCTCCCTGTTGCACGACGGCAGTGCCAAGACGGTTCACGAGGCCATCCTCGCGCATGGCGCAGCGGACTCTGAAGGGCGTGACGCCGCGCGCGCCTTCTTGGCGCTTTCCTCGGCTCGCCAAGCCGAGCTCGTGAGCTTCGTGGAGACCCTATGAGCAGATTCGGAAGGTTCTTTCTGTGCGTGGCGCTGGCGCTGCCGCTGTTCGTGACCGGCTGCGGCAAGGTGGACGAAGAAGCGCAGCGAGCGCGCGTCGAAAAAGAGATGAAGCAGTGGCTCGTCAGCAAAATTCGCGACTTTCGCCTCGCCGCGCAAGACCTGCAGACGGCTGCACCCCTCACTCCTGGTCGTGGCTGGGACGCGCAGGAGGATGCGCGGGCGATTGCCGCGATGAAGGACGCTTGGGGGCGCGCGCGTGAAGCGTATGAGCTCGTGGAAGGGGCGGTTGCTCCGCTGTTCCCGGAGTCCGATACCGCCACCGACGCCCGTTACGACGACTTTTTGACCATACTCGGCGCCGCCGGCGATCCGAAACCGTTCGACGCGGAAGGTATCGTCGGAGTGCACGCTATCGAGCGGATTCTGTGGGCGGACTCGATTCCGACCGAGACGCTCGAGTTCGAAAGGGGCCTGCCCGGCTTCCGCCCGGCGGCTTTCCCGGCGACCGAAGCCGAGGCGCGAGACTTCAAGGAGAAGCTCTGCGCCAAGCTGGTGAGCGACATCGCCTCGCTCGAGCAGCAGCTTGCTCCGGTGGAGCTGGACATTGCGTTCGCGTTCCGCGGCCTCATCGACTTGACCAACGAGCAGCTGGAAAAAGTGGACCGCGCGTCGACCGGGCGCGAGGAGTCTCGCTACGCGCAGAGCACGCTGCGCGACCTGCGGGCGAACCGCGAGGGGTGTCTGGCGGCGTACAAGATCTTCCAGCCGTGGCTACTTTCGCGAGGTGGCTCGGAGCTGGACCAGCAGGTGCTCGCGTCCTTCGAGCGACTGAAGAGCAGCTACGACGCGCTTCCGGGGGCTGCCATTCCGCGCCCGCCGCAAGGTTGGAGCAGCTTGGAACCAAATCCTGCGCACGCCGCCACCCCATTCGGGCGGCTGTTCCAAGTGGTAAAACGCGAGACCGACGATAGCCAAAAGGGCTCGCTTTCGACGAGCCTGATGAGCGTCGCCGATACCTTGGGTCTGCCCAAGGCCGTGCTGCGATGAGCCGGGGCCAATTCTGGTGCGCGCTGGCGCTGGCGTTGTCGAGCGCGGGTTGCGCGGAGCACCAGCCCCGCGCGCTTCCCACGCGCGAGCCATTCATCGCGCTGGAGCGTGACTTTCAGGACTACGAGCGGTGGCACAAGGTCGATCTGTCGAACCGACCGGCGGTGAGCGAAACCCACGCCGCCGGGGAAGCGCATGAATGGGTGAGTCACTTGCCGACACCCGGCAGCAAGGTGTTCCCGGTCGGCACCATTTTCGTGAAGACGGTGAAGTCCACTCACGCGCCGGATCCAACGAAGAAGCCGCCGGCGGAGGACGACATCTTCGCGATGGTGAAGCGTGGCGGCGGCTACAATCAGCGGGGCGCGCCGGGCTGGGAGTGGTTCGAGCTGCGGCGCCGTGACGACGATTCGCTCGGGATCGTGTGGCGGGGCGTGAATCCCCCGAACGGTGAAGGCTACTCCGGGGATCCGCTCGGTGGCTGCAACGGCTGCCACCAGATGGCGGTCAAGAACGACTACGTTCACGCCACCGCGCTCACGCTCACCGCGCTGTGAATCCAAGCCGAGCTCCGAGCCTTCGAGTGTGGTGAACACGCGCGCAACCGTTACCCAGTGTTCACCGCAAGCAGAGCGAGATCGTGGCAGCGTCCGCGCGTCCCACTTGGAGGATTCCCATGCGTAACGGATTTGCTCTCTTCACCGCGCTCGGCCTCATCGGCGTGAGCGCTTGCGGTACGGATTCGAACACTGTTTCTTCTAACCCCGACGAGTCGGTCGGCGAAATCGAGGTCGCCCTCACGAACGCCCCCAGTGACGTCTCGTGCGTCCGCGTTTCGGTCATCGGCTCGCGCACGGACGTGCGTAAGTTCGACGTCGTCACCGGGAAAAAAGCCTCGTTTTCGCTCGCAGGCTTGCCGGTTGGGCTGGTCAGCGTGGCCGCGGACGCGTTCCCGGTCGCGTGCAATCAGGTGAACGCGGGCTCGGCCCCGACTTGGTACAGCGAGGCCGTCGGCGCCAAGCTCAAGGCGGGCGTGGTGGAGCACGTGGCCCTCGCGATGATTCACAACGGCAAGGCCAGCGTGGGCGTGGACTTCGACGACGACAACAGCCCCTCGCAGCCCTCGGAGCCGCCGCTCACGGGCGGCACGTTCAGCAGCGCCAAAGCGTACATGCTGCCGGCGGCGGCGGGCGTGAAGGTCAAGGCGATCCTCACCGCCGGTGACGCGGTCGGCCTCAAGCCGGACGGCGTGACACCGTACCGCATGGTCGGCATCCCCGACGGCACGGGCGCCTTCGACAACGGCGACGGCACCTTCACCTGGCTCGTCAATCATGAGATCCCGGGCAGCGGCGTGGCGCGCGCGCACGGCGGCAAGGGAGCGTTCGTCTCCAAGTGGACGGTGCGCAAGGCCGACCTCGGCGTGCTGAAGGGCGAGGACCTCGGCAAGCAAGCGGTGCTTTGGAACACGAGCACGTCCTCTTACGACGCGCCCAACACCACGACCGTGTTCCAGCGCTTCTGCTCGGCGGACCTGGCTGCGCCGTCTGCGTTCTTCTACGCCGCCGACGACGTCGGCTACGACGCGCCGCTGTTCCTGAACGGCGAAGAGAGCGGCAGCGAAGGGCGCGGCGTCGCGCACGACCTAGACGGCAACATGTGGGAGGTGCCGCGGCTCGGCAAATTCAGCTGGGAGAACGGCGTCGCGAGCCCCAAGCCCGGCCTCACGACCGTGGTCGCGGGGACGGACGACTCGGGCGGCGGACAGGTCTACATTTACGCGGGCACCAAGACCAGCACGGGCAGCTCGGTCGACAAGGCCGGCCTCACGAACGGCGTGCTGTATGGCCTTCGGGTGGTGGGGCAGCCCATCGAAACCGCCACCGGCATCCCCACCGGCCGCTTCGAGCTCTACGACTTCGGCAACGTTGAGAACACGACGGGCGCGCAGCTGGACACAGAGAGCAACACGAATCTCGTCACCAAGTTCAATCGCCCCGAAGACGCGGCCTGGGATCCGAACAACCCGAACGACCTCTACTTCGTAACGACGAACGGCTTCACCGCGCCGAGCCGGCTATGGCGTGCGCGCTTCATCGACGCGCAGCAGCCGGAGCTCGGCGGCACCTTCGAGATGCTGCTGGACGGCACCGAGGGCGTCAAAATGCTCGACAACATCGGCTTCGACAAGTTCGGTCACATCTACCTCCAGGAGGACGTGGGCGGTAATGTCCACCTCGGGCGCATCTTGCGCTACGACATCGCGACCGACACCGTCACGCCCGTGCTGCAGGCAGACCCGCAGCTGTTCGACAACTCGCTGGCCTCGCCCACGTTCATCACGGTCGACGAAGAGGCCTCCGGCGTCATCGACGCTTCGGCGCTGCTCGGGCCGGGCTGGTTCCTGAGCTCGATGCAAGTGCACAAGGCCAGCGCGGATCCGGAGCTGTACGAGGGCGGGCAACTGTTCGCGTTCTACGACCCCGCCTCCGTGGAGTGACGCCCAAGAGAGCGCGGTGCAGGTCCCTTGACTGCACCGCGCTTTCGCGTTTTCAGCCTAACGTGAAAGATTCTCACGTTAGCTTGAGGAGAATGCGATAGCCGCGAGGACTTCGTACTGCCACCTTCCGGCCGCTTGCTGCTCACGACCTCCTCCGCGAAACGTTCCTCCGTCGCCGCGCCGCCCGCTCGCGCGGTGCTGAGCTACGCGCTGCGCCTCCGCGGTATCCGCGTTTCTGGCCACGTCGGTGTGGGAGACCGCGAGCGAGAAAGCGTACAAGCGCTGGTCGTCGCGGCGGACGTGGAGCTTGCGGGCGCGCTCTACCCTGCGGCGGACGAGCTCGAGCGAGCCGCGGACTATGCCGACGTGGTGTCGGCGGTGGAACAGATGGCCCAGGACCGAGCGTATCGCTTGCTAGAGACGTTCGCTCTTCGCGTAGCGGAGCGGCTCGCCGAACGCTGGCCGGCGGCGCAGCGCGTCCGCGTCGCCGTTACCAAGGCCCTCGTGCCCGTGTCGTCCCCTACGGACGAAGCGACGGTGGAAGTCGTGCTTGGGCCCGTGAGCGCCTCGTAAGTCAACCGACCTCGGCGCGTAGCCGCTTGGCGGCGCTCACCATGTTCCGTAACGCGGGCAGGACCTCTTCCCAGCCCCGCGTCTTGAGCCCGCAGTCGGGGTTGACCCAAAGGCGCTGCGCGGGGATGCGCTTGGCCGCCTCCGTCATCAAGTCCACGATTTGCTGCTCGCTCGGCACGTTCGGCGAATGAATGTCGTACACGCCGGGCCCGATTTCATTGGGGTACTCGAAGCGGTCGAACGCGTCGAGCAGGTGCATGTTCGAACGAGACGTCTCGATCGTGATCACGTCCGCGTCCATGGCCGCGATCGACTCGATGATGTCGTTGAACTCGGAGTAACACATGTGGGTATGAATCTGGGTCTCGTCCGCCACGCCATTGGCGGCGATGCGGAACGAATCCACGGCCCAACCCAGGTACTCTTGCCACTCCGAGCGGCGTAGCGGGAGCCCCTCACGCAGCGCGGCTTCGTCGATTTGAATGATGCGTACGCCGGCTGCCTCTAGGTCTTGCACTTCCTCGCGTAGCGCGAGGGCGAGCTGGTAGCAAGAAACCGAGCGCGGCTGGTCGTCGCGGACGAAGGACCAGTTTAGGATCGTGACCGGGCCCGTGAGCATGCCCTTCATCGGCTTTTTGGTGAGGCTTTGGGCGTAGCGGGTCCAGCTCACCGTCATGGGCCTCGGGCGCTTGATGTCGCCGAACAAGATCGGCGGTTTCACGCAGCGCGACCCGTAGGACTGCACCCAGCCGAGCTCGCTGAAGGCGTACCCGTTCAGCTGCTCGCCGAAGTATTCCACCATGTCATTGCGCTCCGCCTCGCCGTGCACCAGCACGTCCAGCCCCAACTGCTCCTGCTCCCGCACCGCGCGCGCGATTTGCTCGCGCATGCGCACTTCGTACGTGGCTTCCGCCAGCTTGCCAGCTCGAAGCTCTTGGCGTGCCTTGCGGATCTCGGGCGTTTGGGGGAACGAGCCAATCGTCGTCGTCGGAAACTTCGGCAGGTTGAAGGCGCGGGCCTGCTTCGTCGCTCGCACGGCGTACGCGGACTTACGTTGCCCGAGGCTCGCGGAGATTTTCGTCATCGCCCGTTGCACGTGGGGGTCATTCACTCGCGGCGACGTGCGGCGGCTCTCCTGCGCGCGCGCATTTGCGGCGAGGTCGCTCTCTACGGCGGCTCTGCCCCCGTTGAGCGCTTGCCCGAGAAGCCGCACTTCTTCGAGCTTTTGCTGGGCAAAAGCGAGCCAGCTTCTCAGCTCTGGGTCGAGCTTCTTCTCGCTCTCCAGGTCCACCGGGACGTGCAAGAG
>JAQSWN010000270.1 GCA_029266615.1 Polyangiaceae bacterium | reverse complement strand
CGCTGCGAGTCGCTGTGAGGCTCGCTGTTCCGCTGCATGATTACAGCCGAAAGCCGTTACCGTTGGCCGCCGGGTTGATGCGGGCGAGCAGGTCCACCTGGGGTACCGCGGTCACGCCGCTGACGCGGTGCAACCACGCGCCGTTGGTGAGCTTCCAATCCGAGGGTTCCCGGGCGCAGCAGGCGAACGGATCCTCCGTATGAACGCTGCAAGCGTCGTCCGCGCCGCACACGGGACACGGGCGCTCTTGGCTCACCATTTTCCACTCCGAGTCGATGGCAGCAGACAGCACAGCCCTAGTCATGTTGAACCTCGCGTGCCGAGTCGGCGCACGCGAGCGCGTGTCACGACGTGACTCAATCGCTCGGGCTCCGCCTGGCGGGTTAGTGTGGTGCCGTGCCCTCTGCAGCCGGCGTGCCAAGCACCCCCGCGCGAAAATGCCGCCGAATCGCGGATCTGCCCCGGGGGCCGGGACGCTTTATGCCACCGCGAGGAAAATGATCCCGCCCACGGTGCGACGCGAGCGGGTCAGGATTGTACGCAATTGCGTCCGCGGTCCTTGGCGACGTAGAGGGCGCGGTCCGCGCGCTGCAGCAAAGACTCGAACGGCTCGTCGCCCTGAAGCTGCGCGACGCCGATGCTGATCGTGACCTCGATTTCGCGCGCGTCTCCGCTGGGCACGCGAGCCCGAGCCACGGCTGCGCGAACGCGCTCGGCCAGCACCGCCGCGCCCCTCAAATCCGTGTCGGGCAGCAAGATGCCGAATTCTTCGCCGCCGAGCCGGCCCAGTACGTCTGCGGTGCGGAGTTGGCTCTGCGCCGCCGCCGCGATGGCCTGCAGCACGTGGTCACCGGCGACGTGCCCATAACCATCGTTCACACGCTTGAAGTGGTCGGCGTCGAGCATGCAGAGCGAAAGCTTGCCGCCGCTGCGCTGACAGCGGCCACGCTCGCGCTCGAGCAGCTCCACGAAGTGCCGGCGATTGGCGGCGCCGGTCAAGGAGTCGCGCGTAGCTAGCTCACGGAGCTGCTCCTCCAAGTTCTTTTGCGCGGTCACGTCGTGCACGCCCACGAGCGAGCAACGCTGCCCGTCGAGCTCCACGATACGCCCGGATATCTCCGCCCAAAACTCCTCCCCGCCGCGCTTCTTCAGCTTCACCAAGTGAGAGTCGAGGTAGCCGCGGGCGAGCAGCTGCTCGACCATGCGATCGCGCTCTTCCGGCACCGCATAGTAGTCCCGCGTACGCTGGCCCACGACTTCTTCCAGCGGTACGCCGAACAGCGCTGCGCAGCGCTCGTTGGCGAGCACGACGTGCTGATCTTTGAGCCGCGTGAGCACCAGCGCGACCGGGGCGGCGCCGAGTACGATGCGTAAGTTCTCCCCGCTGCGGCGCAACGATTGCTCGACGCGGGTCAGCTCGTCCACGTGGTCCCGGTACTGACCCAACGTGTGCTCGGCGCGCAGACGGTCTGCGGCTTCTATGACCCGCGCGACGAAGTCGGCCATCGTGCCCGCGAGGAGCTCCTCTTCGAACTGCCAGCGGCGCGGCCCGCCCACGTGCTCGTGACACACGACGCCCACCATGCGCCCCCCGACCCAAATGGGCGCATCCAAAATGGCGCCGATGCCGAGCGGCGCCAGGTACGGCTCAGCGAGCTCCCGCGTCGCCAAGTCCGTCGCCGCGTCGTGAGCGGCGATGCAGCGGTTCTGCGAAAGGGCGCGGAAGTAAGACGGAACCAGCTCGCTCGTCAGGACCGCGCCGCTCGAGTGACGACGCTCCGTCCACTCGAACAAATCCACGCATTGTAGCTGTGAGCCAGAAGCATCGAAGCGCCATACGCTGCCGCGCTCGACCCGCAGGAGCGTCGTCATGAGCTCCGTGACCTGAGCGTAGCCGGCGTCGATATCCCGCCCTGTGAGCGCCTCGGAGCGCGTGAGGCGCGACAGTAACTGGCGGTGGGTACCGAGCCGTTCCGAGACGCCCTCGCCGTCGGCGCCGAGCCGCCCGGCCGAGACCGGGGCGCGAGAGGATTCGGGCGAGCTCATTCGGGGCGCTAGTTTCGACGTATCACGGGCCTTTTCGAAAAGCACCCCGCAGTCCTCGCTGTTATACGGAGCGCCTCATGCGTCTCTCGCGCCTCTCGCGGCTCGCGCCGCCGTCGTTTTCGGAACGGCTCTTTCTCATGCTCGCGTCCCTGGCGGCGTTGGCGTTGGTTTCGAGCTGCTCTGCGGTCAAGCCCGCCGGCTCTCCCGCACCCGCGCCCGCGCCGATGGCCCCGGAAGCAAAGCCTCCGGCCGCCGCGCTCGCCGTCTCGCGCGAGCGCCCGGAGCACGCCCAGGCCAAAGTGCCGGTGAGCTCCGCGGACCCTCAGTGGGGCAGCGTGGACGCACCGGTCACGATCGTGGAGTTTTCGGATTTCGAGTGTCCGTTCTGCTCACGCGTGGGGCCAACGCTCGAGACTCTCAAGCGCAAGTACGGTCCCGAGCAGCTGCGCATCGTGTTCAAGCACAATCCTTTGGCGTTCCATCGGCACGCGCGCCCCGCGGCCGAGGCCGCCACCGCTGTGTTCATGCTCGCCGGCAGCGACGCTTTCTGGCTCTTCCACGACCGAGTGTTCGCAGGTCAGCAGGACCTTTCGCCGGAGAACTACGAGAAATGGGCGAGCGAAGCGGGCGTGCAGGGTCCGTCACTGAAGACCTGGCTCGGCTCCGGGCGCCCTGCGGAAAAGGTGGACGAGGACATGGCGGTCGCGAAAGCGGTGGGCGCCACCGGCACGCCCGGCTTCCGCGTCAACGGCGTGGTCATCTCCGGCGCGCAGCCGGTAGACAAGTTCGTGGAGGTGATCGACGAGCAGCTCGCTGCCGCCAAGCAGCTCGCGGCCGCGGGCACTCCCGCGCGGCTCGTCTATTCGACCCTCACCGATAAGAACTTCGTCGAGCCGCGTCCCGCCGCGCCGCCCAGGGAAGAGGCCGAGGACCCGAAGGTCTGGGCGGTGCCGATCGCGGCCGACGATCCGCAGCGCGGAGACAAGGACGCGCTCGTCACCATCGTCGTCTTCTCCGAGTTCCAATGCCCATTCTGCAAACGCGTGGAGTCCACGCTCGAGGAGCTGCGGCGCATTTACGGTAAGGACCTGCGCCTCGTGTGGAAGGACAATCCCCTGCCCTTTCATCCGCGCGCGATGCCGGCGGCGCTCTTGGCGCGCCAAGTCTACAAAACGCGAGGCAACGACGCCTTTTGGAAGCTGCATGACGCGCTCTTCGAAAGCCAGCCCAAGCTGGAAGACCGCGACTTGGAAGAGCTCGTGAAGGCACAAGGGCTGGCATGGCCGGCGCTTATCCCCGCGCTCACGAACGAAAAGCTGAAGGCGCGCATCTCGGAGTCCATGGAGCAAGCGAACGACTTCCAGGCGCGCGGCACGCCGCACTTCTTCATCAATGGGCGGCGCTTTTCCGGCGCGCAACCGCTGGAGGCGTTCAAAAAGGTGGTGGACGAAGAGCTCGCCAAGGCGCGCGCGCTCGCGGAGCAGGGCACGCCACGAGCAAAGCTCTATGCCGAGATCATCAAGGAGGGCGCGCTACCGCCGCCGCCGGAGCGCAAAAAGGTCGCCCTCGTGGCTGGCTCCGCCACCCGGGGCAATGCAAGTGCCAAGGTCGTGATCCAAATCTTTTCGGACTTCCAGTGCCCGTTCTGTCGGCGAGTGGAGCCGACCTTGGCCGAGCTCGACAAAGAGTTCAAAGGCCAGCTGCGTTTCGTCTGGCGCCACCTCCCGCTACCGTTTCACGCGCACGCCCAACTCGCGGCAGAGGCTTCCGAAGAAGTGCTCGCTCAAAAGGGTCCGGACGCTTTCTGGAAGTACCATGACAAGCTGTTCGAAGCGCAGGGGGTGGACAGCGGGCTCGATCGCGCAAGCTTGGCGCAAATGGCCGACGAGCTGGGGCTGGACATGGCTCGCTTCAAAGCCGCGCTCGACAACCACGTGCACGCGGCGAAGGTGAAAGCGGACGCGGACGCGGCGGACGCCGCCGGCATCAACGGGACGCCCGCGTTCGTGATCAACGATTACTATCTCAGCGGGGCGCAGCCGGTGGCGGCGTTCAAGAAAGTCGTCCGCTTGGCCCTCAAAGACCCAAAAAAGCCCTGAGCGCGAGTTCCCATCATGTCATTTCCCAAACAATTCACGTGGGGCGCGGCTGCGGCGTCCTATCAAATCGAAGGCGCACATCAAGCGGGGGGCAAGGGCGAGAGCGTGTGGGACATGTTCGTGCGCAAGAAGGGCACGGTCTTCCAAGGCCACACGGGCGACGTCGCGTGCGATCACTACCACCGCTACGCGGAAGACGTGGCGCTGTGGAAGCAGATCGGTTTGCAGGCGTACCGGCTCAGTGTGAGCTGGCCTCGCGTCGTGCCGGGCGGAACCGGTCCCGTCAACTCCGCCGGGCTCGGCTTTTACGACAAGCTCGTAGACACCTTGCTGGCCGCGGGCATCACCCCCTGGGTGACCTGCTTTCATTGGGACTTTCCGGTCGAGCTTTATCACCGCGGGGGGTGGCAAAATCCGGACAGCGCGAGTTGGTTCGCGGACTACGTGGCCGTACTGGCGGAGCGGCTTTCGGATCGCGTGAACCAGTTCATGACCTTCAACGAGCCGCAGTGCTTCCTCCTCATGGGCTTGGAGTCGGGCGTGCAAGCTCCGGGGGACAAGCTCCGTGAGCAAGAAGTCGTGCGGGCCCAGCACCATGTGTTGGTCGCCCACGGCAAGGCGGTGCAGGCACTGCGCGCCCACGCCAAACAGCCGCTCCAGATTGGGTATGCGCCGGTAGGGGTCGTCTCCCTGCCCGCGAGCGAGGACCCGCGCGATGTCGCGGCCGCGCAGCAGCGCATGGCGACCGCGGACGCGAGTCGCTGGGACAACGTGAGCTGGTACGACCCAGTTTTTCTCGGAAAGTACCCGGAGCGGGACGGCTTGCTCAGCAAGTTACCGCCGGGCTTCGAGCGAGATTTGCCGCTCATCGCCCAGCCGATAGATTTCTGCGGGACGAACATTTATTTCGGGACGAAGGTCCGCGCGAAAGAGAACGGCAAGCCCGAGATCGTGCCGGAGCCGCCGGGCGCGCCCATAACCGCGTTCAATTGGCCGGTCACGCCGAGCGCGCTGTACCACGGGCCCAAGTTCTTCTGGGAGCGCTACGGGAAACCGGTCGTCATCACGGAAAATGGCCTTTCCTGCCGGGACTGGGTGTCGGTGGACGGAGCGGTGCACGACCCGAACCGCATCGATTTCATGACGCGCTACCTGCGCGAGCTGCACCGCGCGGTGGCAGAAGGCGTCAACGTGAGCGGCTATTTCCACTGGTCCATCATGGACAACTTCGAGTGGGCCGAAGGCTACAAGGAGCGCTTCGGTCTCATCCACGTGGACTACCAAACCCAGGAGCGCACCCTCAAAGACTCTGCGCTTCACTACGCCAAGGTCATCGCCTCGAACGGCGAAGCCTTGTTCACGTAGCCGCTTACTTGACGACGATGACCGGCGGCTTGGAGATGCGCTTCAGGTTCAAGCCGCCCGGGTAGTAATAGGACGTCGCGAATCCAAAGCCCATCACCTGCAGGGCCACGCCCGCTTCCGCGTCCGTCTTGAGCTTGTGAACGCCGCCAGTCGCTCCGTCCAGCGTCAAGCGGAGCCTGGACCACCCGCTGTTACCGATGGGCATGGCGGCGGCGGTCACGGCCGTTCCGTCCAACGTGACGGTGGCGCCGTTCGGCAAGATCACGTCCGCGAAGTTCTTCTCGTAGTCGATGGGCGCGAGGAAGGTGTACTCCTTCCGGAACTGTTCCGGCGTCACCATCATGCTCACGCCCGGGTCTCCCATGGACGTCATCGCGTCCGTACCCGGCATCTGCAGGACTCCGCCCACCATGAACGAAGCGACCGCGAAAGGCTGGTCCGCCTCGACCACGAACGGCTTGTTCAGCATGCAATGGTCGGCGGTGGTGACGCACTGCGGGGCGGGTTGCCCCGTCGGCATCGCGGGAATTTGCACTACATCGCCCGCGTTCAGCGCGTCCGGCGCGTCCGGCGTCGGCTTGCCGTCGGGGTACGTGAGCTTCGTACCATCCACGTTGCCGTAGATGCGCACGACGTGGCCCACACTGTCTCCGTTCGGCGTCGCGGGGGGCACCACGATGTACTTCTTGCCCAGCGCTTCGCCGGGGAGCACCGTCTCCTCCATGTGGTCGGCGTTGGCGACCGAGACGTCCGGCAGCTGCGAGATGGCGTTGAACGAAATCACCTGCACGGGGTGCTCCGCGTTCGCGACGACGACGGTGCCGCTCAGATCCGCGTTGCGTGTTTGCGGATCCTTCGCCCAGGCGCCGACGAGCGACACCACGTCTCCCGCATTCATGCCGAACAGGTAGCTCTCACCGGGAAGCTTCGCGTCGATGCCGCTACCGCTCGGACCGGCCGCCACGCACGTGCCCAAGTCCGTGGTTGGAAACAGCTCCACGCCGCACTTGGGCCCGAGCTGCACTTCTACCTGCGTGCCGTCCTTGGTGGCCGTGATGGTGACGCCGCCCGGCACCGTGCCCCAATCCGTGCCCTCGTTTTTCGAAGAGTAGCCGAACACGCGGTAGCTCTCGGTCATCGCCGTGGAGGGCAGGAGGAGCGAGGCGTCGTTCGTTGCCGAGCGGCAGCCCTGGCTTGCACCCGGAATGCGGGCGCACTCGCCCGCGCCGAGCTTGTATTTGAGCGGATTGAACTGCCAGGCCGTCACCGGAACCGAGCTCACCATGTGGTAGGCGCCTTCGTCGACGCGCGCGGAAGCGTTGAGTCGCCCCCCCGAGGTGTTGCTCAGCGAAAACTCCGGCCCTTTTAGCGCCATCACCCAATCCAGCATCACCGTCTCGAGCCCATCGGGCGCAATCGTGACGCTCTTGTTGAAGCCGCTCGGCCCGGTGATGGTGACGGTCGCGGCCGTCGCGGTCCCGTTCGCGACGACGACAGCGGGCAAGAACTCCTGCCACACCGGGTTCGCGGTGATGGTCGGCCAGAAGTCGCAGCCTACGTAGGTCTGATCTTTCGCGGCCTGCTCGCAGGTCTCGGGGGAACCGTCCGTGTTGCCAGTAGGCGTGCTCCCGCCGAGCGCGAGGTCTCCGCCAATTCCCAGGCCCGCTGCACCGAGGCCCAGATCCGGTTGCGCGCCCGCGCCGGTGTTGCCGGTGTTGCCCGCACCGCCACTCCCTCCGCCCTTGGCGCCATTGCCGCTGGCGCTGCAGCCGACCAGAAGAGCCGCCAAACAAGCAATGACTTGAAGCTTCATCGGGAACCTCCGAAAACGAGCCGTGGACGCCTTGTTTTAGCTGCGTCCCCGGTCTCCGAGATGTCCCTTACCGCTCCCCATTCTGTTCGATTCCTATTGGGAAGGCCGGGGCTCCTGGCGCGGCCGGCCTCAATAACCGCTGAAGCGCATCACGCGTCACGCCGCGCGCGCCGCGCCCAGCAGGGCGCGCGAGCACCTTCGACTACTCCTCGCACTTCATGCCCAACTGAATGGAAATGCCGCCGCAAAATTCAACTTTGACCACGCTTTGAGTGGCGGCCTCCCGCCCTAAGTGGCTACTTCAATCGATATGCGACGCGCGAGCCGAAGCGGCGACGGGGCGACGGGGCGTGCTCGATCGCCTGCCATCACGCGGAGGCGACTCGCGCGCGGCGGCTCCTGGCTGTCATTGCTCACGGTGATCACCTGGGGCTGCGCCGCCCAAGAAGAAGGCGATCCGGGCGGGGGCGGCGGTGCCGCAGGAACAACGAGTGGAAATGGCGGCAGCGCCAGTGGCGGCACCACCAGCGCCGGCAAAGGCGGCTCTAGCGGCAGCAGCGCCGGCGGTAGCATTTCAGCGGGAACGTCGAGCGGCGGAAACGGAAACGCCGGCAATGCCGGCGCGAACGCTGGCGGAAACGGAAACGCCGGCGCGACGACTGGCGGCAGCGCGGGCGCGACGACCGGCGGCAGCGCGGGCGCGAGCGGCGGCGGCAATGGCGGAGCTAGCGGCGCCGCTGGCGCGGGCGGTAAGGGCGGCGCCGCAGGCACGAGCGGCTCCGCCGGCATGAGCGGCAGCGGCCCCGGCAACACCTGCGACAACGACACGAAGGACGGCGCCGAAACGGACGTCGACTGCGGCGGCAGCGTCTGCACGGCGCGCTGCACCACCAACCAGGGCTGCGCTCTGGTGACGGACTGCCGGAACGACGCCGCGGTAAGCGGCACGCACCACGCGTGCGACGCTTCCAAGTGCCGCCTGCGCGGCTGCAATGCC
>JAQSWN010000058.1 GCA_029266615.1 Polyangiaceae bacterium | reverse complement strand
GAGAGCCCGGTCCGGTTGTGCGAGACGCGCAACGCGACGGGCTGGCCCGGCTCCACCATGAGCGGCGTTGGGAATGGGTACCAAACCGGAGTCCAATGCCGCGCGCCCCCGTCCGAGCTGGTGGCGCCCGGTAGAACTTCGTACGCGTTCTCGTCGTCGTGCTCGAGGCGCAGCCACTGAAGCACGCCTTGGCAGAGGCCGGGCTCCGTAGCCGTGACGGCAAGCTCCTGACGCGCAGGGGGAAAATGGGCGTCGTTCTGCAGATCGAAGCGGAGCAGGGTCGCGGGGTCCGACAGCCAGCGCAGGGGCTGCCCTGCACTCACGTACTGCTGCCGCGGCGTAAACTCGTTGAAGGGTGAGAGGTCGAAACCGAGCACGTTACCCACTCGGGCGGATTGCGCCAAGCCTTCGCCGCCGACGAGCGCTCCGCGCACCAGGGCACGAGCAGGCAAGATGGGCGCGCCGGGTTTGAGCAAGCGAGCCTTGGCGTCCTCGAACGTACTGAGCGCGCCTTCCACCACCACCTGCACGGAAAAGGTCTCGCTGATGAGCAGATCGGCAGGCTCCGCCAAGTCCACCCCTACTTGCAGCTCGTGCGACGGCTTGGCGATGACGGTGATGCGGTCGCTCCAGCCGTTTTGAGCGATGATGCGCTGCGCGGCGGCGGCGATGACGGGGTTCGCCTCGCACGTGACGACGCGCTGGGCGCCGCCCACGCCTTCGCGGCCGCGAGCGGCGAGCAGCGAGAGCAAGCCGGAGCCGGTGCCGATCTCGAGCACGGTCATCCCGGGCTGCACGCTGCGGTCGATGGCGCGGGCGAAGCTACGATTGCGCGCTTCGTCGTTCATCATGTTGAAGTGCCAGTCTGGCACCGCGGCGATGGAGCAATGCCGCTCGTGTTCCACGTACTTGGCGTTGTCTGGGGAGAGCGCGACCGCCCGCGTCGCGCGCTGCTGAGCGTCGATCGCGCGTCCGGTTCGCAGGAGGATGACGGAGCTTCCGTGCCAAGCGCCGGCGTCTTGCGGGGTTGCGGCAAGCACTCGGTCGTAGGCGTGAAGCGCTTGGGGCAACCGTCCCAGGCGGTACAGCGCCTGCGCAGCGCTTCGCCAGGAGAGCGCGTCGTCCGGAGCGTACCGCAGCGCTTGCTCCGCGGCGAAGAGGCTCTCCTCCCACGCTCCGAGCTTCGCTCGCACCATGGCGACGAGCTGCCAAGCCGGCGCGTGCTGCGGGTCCGCGCGGAGCAGCTGCGCATAGCAGGCGAGCGCCTGCTGGAGCTCCCCACGCTTCTGATGCTCGAGGCCCTGACCGAGCCAAGACGACGTATTCGACATGAGGAGCCGATTGGGCATAGCCCATCGCCCCGAGGAGCGCTCGACTTAACGGGCCGCGCGGGCGCGGTTTAGCGGCGGGCGCAGCCGGGGGGAGCTGAGCTGACACCACGAACGCACGTGCGGACGCGCTCTTTACGGAGCGGCGCCCCCCTACCCAGCAAAGCTACGAGTCAAAGCTTGATGCACTGCTTGTTGTCGCAGATGTAACCCTCGGCGCAGTCTGCGTTCGCGTAGCACTTGCCGTCGTTCGGCTTTTGGGGAGTGCCTTCGTCCGTGGCTTCCTTCACGTGCTCTTTGAAGGTGGAGCGGCTTTTGTCGAAGCGCTCGGCGCCGCCGTATACGTCTTTGTTGAGGTCCTCGAGGGACTCCTCCAGGCGTTGCTTCCACTCGGGGCTCAGGCCGCTGCCGTGCTCTTGATCGATGGCTTTCGCGATCGCGAGCCAGTGGCGCGAGTCCGCGCGGAAGCCGAGGCGGTAGTCGGTCATGCCGCGCAGGTACGCGTAGCGCGCTTGCTCGTTGAAGCTGAGCGAGTCCGAGTCCGGCTCGAGGGCACGCCACACTGCGAGCGCGCGTTCGTACTGGTTGTCTTCGTACAGGCGCTGGCCGCGGTACAGATCTTCCCGGTAGGTGGCGCACCCGGCGCACGCCAGGATCAAAGCGAAGGCCGCACGAAGTCGCATGATTGCGGGCAGGCTACCCTGGCTGTTCGCGGCAGAGCAAGCCGCAGCACGAGGCGGCTCCCGCAGGCTGCGCGAGCGGTACGCGACGGCTTACGGTTTGCGATAAAGGAGACGGTGGATGGGGAGGCCGTCTTGGATGGCGCGGTGCTCACGCGGGCTGCGGGCGAGGAAAGGATTCTCTTCCAGGCGGGGCCCGCCGGGGACCGGGACGAGGCCTTCGAACGCATCGATCGCGGATTGGTATTCGGCGGCGCGATCTTCCACGTCCGTCTGGACGAAGAGCTCTCCTCCGGGGACGAGGGCGCGTGCGACGTTGGGAAGCAGCGTGGGGTTTACGACGAGGCGCTTTTCGTGGCGCTTCTTCCACCACGGATCCGGGAAGTGGATGTAGATGCGCTGCAGCGAGGCGGCCGGGAGACGTGGGAGCGCGACGCGCGCGTCCTCTGCGAACACGCGAGCGCGAGCACCGAGGCCCGCGGCTTTGAGCTTGTCGTCGACGATGGTGGCCCACTTGCGACGAATCTCGAAGCCGAGCAGGCAGAGGTCCGGCACCGCCGCGAGGCGCTCGAACAGGAACCCGCCTCGCCCCGGACCGATCTCGAGCTCCACCGGCGCGCCGGCAGTCACGAGGTCCGCGAGGCTTATGGGATCCGCCTCCGGCAGGCGCGGGGCGTGCGCATACGAGATCGGCTTCGGCGTTTGCTTCGTGTTAGGAGCGGACGACATGGCGCTTGGCGACGATGGCGGCGGAGCCGTAGCACAGAGACGGCGCGATGCGGCGTGCGTCGTTGCAATGGGGCTAGGCGCGCTGGGTCTCGCGCTGTGGACCTACCGCGAGGTGACGGCGGCGACGGGAGGGCCGCTCGGCGCTCCGCTCGACGATAGCTACATCCACTTCCAATTTGCCCGAAGCTTTGCCCAGTTCCGGCCCTTCGAGTACGTGGCCGGCGCGCCGCGGGTCGCGGGGGCCACCAGCCTCCTTTGGCCGGCTCTGCTCGTACCCGCGATTTGGCTGGGCGCGTCGGCGCCGGGGCTGACCGCGGTGACATGGGGGCTGGGCTTCGGCGCCCTTTTCGGGCAAGCGGCGGAGGTTTTCCTGCTCGGTCGGCGCTTTTTGAGTCGGCCCGCGGCGTGCGCGGGGGGACTACTGGTGCTGACGTTCTCGGCGAACACGTGGTTTGCGGCGAGCGCGATGGAGGTGGTGCCGCTGGGCTGGCTACTACTGCGAAGCGCGCGGAGGGCGGCGGAGTATCTGGAGGTGCCACGGTGCAAGTGGCGCGAACGGGAGCTCGTTTTATTGGCTCTGTGCGCGGCTACACTGCGACCCGAGGGAGCCCTGGCCGCGCTGTGTATCGGGGCGGCGCTAGCGTGGAAACGGCGCGTGCTCCTGGCCGCGGTTGTGCTGGTGGCGCCGCTCAGCGTGCCGTTCGTCAATTGGCTCTTCACCGGGAGCCCGACGCAGACGACGACGCTCGCCAAGTGGCTTTTTACGAACCCGTACTACGAGGGCCGGGTGGGCGCGGCGGTGCTGGCCAATGTGGAGCTGTTTTTCGGCACGCTCTTGGATGGTCGGCAGTGGTCGTGGACCTTCATCCCCACGGGTTACAAGCTCGTCGGCTTACTGAGCTTGCCGGCGCTCGCAGCGATGGCGGTAATGCGCGGGGCGAAGGCGCTCGCGGCGTTCCTGTGCGTCGTCGGGCTCGGCATTTTGCTGCCCACGACTTACGAGACATTTCTGGTCAACCGGCTCCGGTATTTGTGGCCCTTCAGCGCGCCTTGGCTCTTGGGGCTCGCCGCGCTCGGCGAGCTCCTCATGGAACCGCTCCGCGCCAAGCGACGAGAGCTGCGGTGGCTCGGTTTGGCGGTGCCGGCCGCGGCCGGCTACGGCTTTGCGCAGCTGGCGCCGATTTCGGTGGGCGACGTGGCGCAGAGCGCGGCCGCGATCACGGCGCAGCAAGTGTCGCTCGGGCGCTTCGCGGCCGAGCATTTACCGAAGGACGCGCGCATCGGCGTGAACGACGCTGGCGCCATCAGCTACTTCTCGGAGCGCCGGACCTTCGACATCGTGGGCTTAACGACGCTCGGTGAGGCGCGGTACTGGGTTGCCGGCGCGGGCTCGCGTTTCGAGCACTACGAGCGGATGCCACGCGCGGCGTTGCCGACTCACTTCATCGTCTATCCAGAGTGGTTCGGCGTGCCGAGCCTGCTCGGCGATTGCCTGACGGAGCGACGCGTAGAAGGCGCGACGATCTTGGGCGGCCCCGTGATGGTCGCGTGCCACGCCGACTACACGAGCCTCGGCTCCGGCGCAGAACCCCTCCCGGGCGTGCGGGCGCGGACGCGCTTGGACGAGCTGGACGTCGCAGATCTGGAGAGCGAGGCCGCCCACGGCTATGTGCTCGGCGCGACCACGGCGCAGGACAATTTCGTGGAAGGGTGGCAGGGTCGGTACGACGGTGGCCGCGGGCGGCGATACCACGAGCGGTTCCAGCTTCGAGTGCAGCCGGGCGGGCTGCTCGTCATGAGGCTCTCGGCTGAGCGGACCGGGGAGCTGCGCCTCTTCGTGGCCGGCGCCGATGTCGGGGCCGCGCACTTCGAGCCCGGGCAATTTCAGGAGGTTGCCATTGCCGTGTCACCCAGCGCGACGGCCGGCCTGCAGCCGGTGGAGGTGCACGCAACCCAACTGCTCACGGTGCTGCATTACTGGTCGTACGGTCGCGTGCTATAGCCGCTGCATGCGCCGCCGAACGCTTGGAAATACGGGGATCGAGCTACCGGAGCTCGTGCTCGGCACCTGGGGGCTCTCAGGCGATGGCTACGGCCAGGTGGACGAAGCGGATCAGGATCAGGTCATCGCGCGCGCGCTTGGCTTGGGTATCGACGCGTTCGACACTTCCGACGCTTACGCCAAGGGCAAGATGGAAGAGCGCTTGGGGCGGCTGCTCGCAGACCGCGAAGGCGCAGTCGTGATCACCAAGATTGGTACGGACCGCGCGGCGTCGCCTCCCATCAAACGCTTCGACGCGGAGTATTTGCGTGAGGCCGCCAACAAGTCGAAGGAGCGACTCGGTCGCCGAATCGACGTGCTGCTCTTGCACAACCCCTCCACCGTCGCGCTGGACAAGCCGCACGTCGCCGAAACGATGAAGTCGCTGTGCGAGGACGGGATCGCGCGAGCCTGGGGTGTGAGCATGGGAGACGCCGCGGTGGGCACGCGCGCCGTGGAGCAAGGCGCGCAGGTGCTGGAGCTCGCGTTCAACGCGTTTCATCAGCAAGATTTGTCCGGAGTGCTCACGCTCGCTCGCGAGAAGCAGGTGGGGCTCATCGGTCGCTCCGCGCTTTCGCACGGCCTCTTGTGCGGCCAATGGCCGAGCACGAAGCAGTTCCCTCAAGGCGACCACCGTCGTGACCGGTGGACGCTGGACGACTTCAAAAAGCGCATCTCGCAACTTTCGGCGCTACGGCCGAGCGTAGGTGGGGACATCCCGAGCTTGCGCGCCGCCGCCTTGCGATTCGCGCTTTCGGAGCCGGCGCTGAGCGCGGTCGTCATCGGACCACGCAGCGCAGTGCAGCTGGACCAGCTGCTGCGGGAAGCCGGCAAGGAGCCGCCTTACCTGCCGGAGGATTCGCGAAACGCCCTGATCCGGCGGCTGGAAAACGTGGGAATTCACTCGTGAACGCCGAGCTCACCCTGCTCCGCGCCATCGCTGCGGACGCGGCGCGGGTCATCATGGAGGTGTACGCGCGCCCGTTCGAGGTCGAGTATAAGGCGCCTCAAGATCCGGTCACCGAAGCCGATCGTCGCGCCAACGATCTGATCTGCGAGCAACTGCAGAAGCGCTTCCCGGGGGTGCCAATCGTGGCGGAGGAGAGCGACCCAGAGACGTTCGCGGACTATCGCGACCACGACCGCATCTTTTTCGTGGATCCGGTAGATGGCACGCGTGAGTTCGTCGATCGCAATGGAGAGTTCGCGGTGATGATCGGTCTCGTGGAGGGCAACCGCGCCATCGCCTCCGTCATCGACGCGCCGGCGCGCGGCGAAGTGTTCGCGGGTTGGGTTGGCCAGGGCGCGGTGCGGGTGGCGGACGGCAAAGAGCAGCCAATCCGCGTAAGCGAAGTTGCCCAAGTTCGGCAAGGCACGCTCGTCGGCTCGCGCTCGCATCGGAGCCCGCAGCTCGAGCGCGCGCTGGCTCGGCTCGCGCCGCGCGACATCAAAGTGATGGGCAGCGCTGGGTTGAAGGGCACCCTCGTCGCCAAGGGTGAGGTGGAGGCTTACGTGGCGCCCGGCTACGCCGGCAAGCGCTGGGACGCGTGTGCCGCAGACGCGCTCGTCGCCGCTGCGGGCGGCGTGCTGACGGATACCTACGGAGACGCCATCGATTACCGCGCGCCTTCGCTCAGCAATGATCGCGGCTTGCTCGCCAGCAATGGCCGCGTCCACGACGAGCTGGTTCGCGCGTTGGAAGAGCTGCGGTAAAGTATCGGGGGTGAGCGTCCCTCCCCTCCCCGACGCGGTCGATGTCGTGATCGTCGGCGCCGGCATCATGGGCTTGGCTACCGCTTACCACCTCGCGAAAGAGCACCCGCGACGGCGCATCTTGGTGCTGGACGCCGGCTACCTGTGTGGGGGCGCGAGTGGCCGCAACGGCGGAGGCGTGCGCGCGCAGTGGTCGAGCGAAGCGAACGTGACGCTCATGCGCGAGAGCCTCGCGATGTGCAAAGAGTTCGCACACGAACACCGCATCAACACGTGGTTTCGGCAGGGTGGCTATCTGTTTTTGGCGCGCGACGACAAGCGTGCGCAAGAGCTCACCCAGAGCGTCGAGCTGCAGCGGCGGCTCGGCCTGGGCACGGAGCTGGTGGACGGCGTCGAGGCCAAGCGCATCGTGCCGCAGCTGGAGCCGCGCGGCGTACTGGCCGCGAGCTTCAACGGAGGCGACGCGGTGGTGTTTCCATGGCCCTTCGTGTGGGGCTACGCGGAAGGAGCGCGCGCGCTGGGGGTGAGCATTCACACGTTTTGCCGAGTGCACGCGGTGGAGACTTCCGGCGGGGCGGTGTCCGGGGTCGTGACCGAGCATGGTTCGGTGCGCGCGCCCGTGGTCGTGAACGCCTGCGGCGCCTACAGCCCCGAGCTCGCGCGCAGCATAGGAGTGGACTTACCGACCAAGCCACACCGTCACGAGATTTGCGCCAGTGAGCCGCTAAAACCGTTTCTAGGTCCGCTCGTCGCGGAGCTCGGCAACGGGCTCTACTTCTCGCAGTCGACTCGCGGGGAAATCGTCGGCGGCATCGGCAACCCGAAGACGCCGGAAGGAACGAGCCAAGCGTCTTCGATACGCTTCCTCGCGCTCTATTCGCGCGCGCTCATCACCGCGTGCCCCGCGCTGTCGTCGCTCAAAATCCAACGGCAGTGGGCAGGCCTTTACGATCTCTCTCCGGATCACGCGCCCGTCGTGGGTCCCGTGGACGAGCGGCCCGGCTTCTATCTGGTCAGCGGTTTCATGGGCCACGGATTCATGATGGCGCCTGCGGTCGGCAAACGACTCGCGCGCCTGCTCGCAACGGGCGAGACGCCGGCGCCGTTCGACGCGTGGGCGCACCGCCGCTTCAAGCTGGGAACGACCCTTTCGGAAGCGATGATCATCGGCTGATGAGCCGCTTGAGTCAGCTGGACGCAGATCAGTCGCGGATTCGTGCGACGCGGTGCGTTACCTACAGTGTCACTGTTAGCGTTCGTTGACAGGCTGGACGCGAACGGCCTAGCTTGGGGCGCTCCAAACCTGGGGATTTTGCGCGAGTTTCCGGCGCAAGCTCAGGTTTCTTCGGGTCCTCTAGCTGTCCTATCGCCTATCCGTCTCGGGAGGAATTTCCATGCTGCGCTCCTCGCGTACCGTCGCGTCTCTCGTTCGTTCGCTCATCCTGGGCACCGCCACCACCACCACCGCCACCGTGATGGTCGCCTCCATGCTCGTCGGCTGCAAAGACGAGAGTCAGCCTGACTACTGGGTGGAAAAGCTGAGCGACGGCCCGTGGAAGGCGCGCGCCGTGAAGCGACTCGAGCAGTTCTTCGAGGACGCGGTCACGCGCAACGGCAACGACATCAAAGCGCCAGGCGTGCAGGACTTGGTCAACAAGACCGTAGAGCCGCTCACTAACGCTTACGTCAATGACTACGACGGCCTCGACACGAAGACGCGCGTCTCGCTCATCAAGCTGATCGCCTCGTACCGTGACAAGCGCACCGAGCCGGCCCTCAAGAAGGCCTTTGACGAGTTCGCGAAGAAGCCGGCGACGGCCAAGGACGAGAGCGACATCAAGTGGGCGGCGCAGGCGGCGGCAGACTTGAAGCTCGAATCGTTGGCGGTGCCGATGGTCGAGGCCTTCGTGAAGCTCCGCGCGAGCACCATGCTCGGCGGCGTCACCTACAAAGACTACGCAGACGCGATGCTCGACATGCCGAGCAAGGCCTGGGTCGGCCCGCTCAGCGCTCGCCTGGAGCAGGAAATGACGCCGCCCGGCAAGGACAAGTCCGCCATCGATCCCTTCCGCGACCAGCAGTTCTGGCAGGCGACGGCCGCGCAGCTGCTCGGCATGATCGGCGACCCCGCGGCCGTCGAGCCGCTGATGAAGGTGATGCTGGATCCGAACAAGGCCGACATTCAGCCCACGGCCGTGCTCGCCCTCGTCAAGCTCGGCAAGCCGACGGTAGACGCTGCCTCCAAGCTCATCTCCGGTAAGGACGAGAAGCTCTCCGCGTACGCGATGCAGCGCATCAAGGAGATCACCGGCAAGCCCGCGCAAGGTACGCCTTATGTCGCGACGGCCGCGCTCATCCTCGGTACCAGCGGGCGCGCGGATGCGACCGCGCCGCTGGTCGCCGCCCTCAACACCGAGAAGGACGCGCCGACGAAGGCCGTGATCGCGCGGGAGCTCACCAAGGTGCCTGCGACGGAGGAGTCGAAGGCCGCGTTCAAAGCCGCCTACGAGTCGTTCACGCTCGAGAACGAAATCCCGCCCGCGGGCGGCGCGCTCGAGGCGCTCACGGAAGCGTCTGGCCAGTTCTATGATCCGGGCATGGTCGACTGGCTGTTGGACCGCGCCGCGAAGACCAAGGGCACGGGCGACGATTTGAAGGCTTACCAGGCCGGCGTAACCGTCACCGCCATGAAGATCGCCAAGGCCGAGCAGCTCGCGACCGTCGGCGCCGCGGTGGAGCGTTACGGCAGCGCGGACATCGAGAAGAAAGCGTTCAAGCTCGTGGAAGGCCTCGTCAAGGCCTGTGGTGACCGCGCCAACTGCTACGTGGCCGCCATCCAGAAGCCGGAAAACCAAGAGCAAGCCAACCAGTTCGTCGGCATGAAGGCGGGCTACATGATCGGCATCCTCGGCGACGACGCCGCGCGTGACGAGCTGGTCGGCAAGATCGACAGCATCCAAAACGCGGCCGTGCGCTTCACGGCCGCGCAGGCCATCGACCACCTCACGCCCAAGGGCAGCAAGGAAGTGTCGGCCAAGCTGAACGCCGTCATCACCAAGAACGCCAAGTCGGCGGACCGCGCGAAGTCGGCCGGGGACGGGCCGCTCAAGCAGGTGATGTACCGCATCGACGCGCGCAACTGAGCGACGCGCTCGCCATGTCGCGCATCCGAATCGAGGTCCTGAGCGGTGAAGACGCCGGTAGGGTCTTCGAGTCGGATGCGGACGTGGTGCGCGTCGGCCGCGCGCCGGACTGCGACCTTCGTCTAGCCGGCGCAGAGCTTTCGAGCCGCCACGTCCGCATCTCCGCCGGGCGCGGCGGCTTCGTCGTCGAGGACGACGGGAGCGCGAGCGGCAGTTGTCTGATCCGCGGCGAGCAGCGTACGGAGCTTCGCCTGAGCGACGAGCAGCACGCGCTCGCGAGCGGAGACGAGCTGGAGCTGGGCGGCGACGCGGACGAGCCGACCCGCCTCCGCGTGACGCTGGGGGACGAGCCGCCGCCGCCAGAGGTGGTAGCGACGCGCAGCTTGCACGAGCTGCAGAGCGCGCCGCTCGACGCCAAGGTTTGGAACGCAGTGCTCGCCGCGCTCGGTGCGGCCGAGTCGCTCGAAGCGGTGGTCGCGGAGGTCGCGGAGGCGGCGCTCCGCCTTGCGCCCCGCGCCACGCACGCCACCGTCGCGCTGCTGGAAGACTCGCAGTCGCTGGTGCCGATGGGCACGCGCGTGCGCGGGCCGGATGGCGTGCCGGTCGCTCCCGAAGGCCCCGTGGCGCTCACGCGCAGCGTGGCCAGGCGGGTGGTAGAGGGCCGCGCGGCCGTGTTGGCCGCAGACGCGCCGCGCGAAGCGCTCGGCTCCGAGTCCTTGCTGGGCGCGAACATTCGCAGCACCATCGGCGTGCCGCTGTGGAAAGGCGACGACATCCTCGGGGTGTTGCAGGTGGACAATCGCGATGCCCCCGCGATGTTCGACCGACGTGACGTGGAGGCTCTCGGGGTGCTGGCGCGCGGCGCGTCGCTCGCGGTCGTGAGCGCCCGGCTCATCCAGAAGCTTACGGTCGCGGAAGAGCAGCTGCGCAAAGAAAACCAGTTCTTGCGCGGCCGTGAGCGTTCGCGCGCCGGGGAAAAGCGAATCGTCGGCGAAAGCCGTCGGCTCGAGCAGGTGCTGGCGCAGCTCGGCAAGGTGGTCGACACGCGCGTCACGGTGCTCATCGAGGGCGAAACCGGCACCGGCAAGGAGTTGTTCGCGTCCGCCATTCACTACCGCTCCCAGCGGAGAGACAAGCTCTTCGTCGCGCAAAACTGCGCCGCTTTTCCTGAAAATCTGCTCGAAAGCGAGCTCTTCGGCCACAAGCGCGGCGCCTTTACGGGGGCGACCGACGAAAAGAAGGGCCTGTTCGAGGTGGCGGATGGCGGCACTTTGTTCCTGGACGAAGTGGGGGAGATGCCGCTCGCGCTGCAAGCCAAGCTGCTGCGCGTCTTGCAAGAGGGCGAAGTGCGCCCCATCGGTGCCGCGATGGCGCGACGCGTGAACGTGCGCATCGTCGCGGCCACGAATCGCAACCTCGAGCGTGAAGTCACCGAAGGCCGTTTCCGCGAAGACTTGTACTACCGGCTCAAAGTCTTCCCGCTGCGGGTGCCGCCGCTACGTGAGCGCCGCGAGGACGTGCCTGTGCTCGCCAAGCACTTTCTGGAGCGCTACACGCGCGAGTTCGGGCGCGAGCTTCACGGCTTCACGCCGCCCGCGCTCGAGATCTTGAGCGCGTACGACTGGCCCGGCAACGTGCGAGAGCTGGAGAACGAGGTGCAGCGCGCCGTCATCCAAGCCGAAGGTGAGCGCTTCGTCACGCCCGAGCTACTGAGCGCGCGCGTGCGCAAGAACGAAGGCAAGTCCGTGCCTCCAATCGCGGCGTCAGCGCCGCCGCCCGAAGAAGAGGCGGACGACGGCAGCGGCACGCTGCGGGAGATGATGGATCGCGTCGAAAGACGCATCCTCGTTCGGACCCTGCAAAGCCACGGCAACAACAAGACCGCCGCCGCCAAAGCGCTGGGCATCACGCGCGAAGGCCTGCACAAGAAGCTGAAAAGCCTCGGCCTGTAGGGGGCTATTGAATGCCGTACTCGCGGAGCCGCCGATAGAACGTGCGACGCGGGATGCCGGAGAGCTCGGCGGCCTTGACGCGGTTCCAGTTGCAGGACCGTAGCGCTTCGATGATGCGCTCGCGCTCGTCGCGGCGGTGCTGGGAGGTGGTGCCCTTCTTTTGCGGCTTCAGGACGCTGGGGGAGCGCTCACCGCTCACGGGGCGGAAGCCGTCCGGCACTTCCAGGTCTTCGGCGGAGAGCTCTTGCTCCTCGCTCATGACCCACGCGTTGAGCAAGACGTGCTCGAGCTGGCGGACGTTTCCGGGCCAGCCGTACGCTTGTAACCGGCGGAGCGCGTCGCGAGAGACCGTCTTCTTTTCGCGCTTGTAACGAGCCGCGAAGATGCCGAGGAAATGGTCGACGAGCTGCGGGATGTCTTCGCTCCGCTCGCGCAGCGCAGGCAGGTGAATTTCGACGACGTGGATCCGATAGTACAAGTCCTCGCGGAACTTGTGCTCCTGCACCATCTTCTCCAGCTCGCGGTTGGTCGCGAAGAGGATGCGTACGTCCACCGGCTCCTCTGCGGTGCCGCCGACGGGGCGAACGCGCTTTTCTTGCAGAACGCGGAGCAAGCCGGACTGCATCTTCAGCGGCATCTCCCCGATTTCGTCGAGCAAGATACTGCCGCCTTGAGCTTCGCGGATGAGGCCCTTGCGGTCGCGGTCAGCGCCGGTGAAGGCGCCCCGCACGTGGCCGAACAGCTCGCTCTCGAGCAGGTTCTCGGGGATGGCGCCGCAGTTGACGCCGAGCATCTTGGCCTTGCTGCGCGCGGACGCGTCGTGAATGGCGCGCGCTACGACCTCTTTGCCGGTGCCGGACTCGCCCGTGATGAGCACCGGTACGTCCGTGTCTTTCACGCGGTCGACGAGTGCGTAGACTTTGCGCATCGCGCTGCTGGTGCCGACGAGCCCTTGGTAGCCGAAATGGCCGTACAGCGTGTCGCGCGCGTCCCGCAGCTTTTGGCGCGTGCGCTTGAGCTGCTCGGTGCGGCCGTCCAGCAGCTCGCGCAGGTGCTGCTGCGCTTCCGCGAGCTCCGCGTTCGCGACGGAAAGCTCGTCCGCGCGGCGACGGTTTTCGTGCACGAGCCGCGCGTTCTCCAGCGCGATCGCGACTTGGTCGGCGAACGCGCGCAGCGTCGGCAATTCGCGCTCGAAATGTCGACCAGGGCGGCCCCGCGTCTCCAGGTAGAGCGCGCCGATGGCGAGGCCGGACGGCGCCGCTATTGGCACGCACGCCACGGACTCCAGCAGCAGCTGGTGCACGGAGGCGTAGGATTTGAGTCGGCTGTCGCCTCGCGCGTCGAGGGTGACGACTGGCTCGCGCGACGCCACCACGCCCTCGGCGATGGAGCGCGAGAACTCCGCGCGCGCAGGGTCGCCGCCGGTGCCGCGAGCCGCGTGGACGGTGAGCGAGCCGTCTTCCTCCGCGAGCAACACGTAGCCGCGCTCCGCGCGCAGGAGCTCCACCGCGTGGCCGATGATCTTGGAGGTCAGCCGTTCCAGATCGAGCTCGCCGGCCAGATCCGCGTTCACCTCCAAGATGCGCGACAGCCGCTGCTCGAGCGGCGTGAGCCCGCCGATCTGCGACATGGACGAGGTCGCGCTGGAGGCGCGTCGCGCTGCGGAGAGCGTGGGCCCGGCCGCCGGCAGCGCGCTGAGCGGCGCGAACGGGAGCAGCTCCGTGGCGGCGTGGCCCACCGTGCCCGAGACAGTGCCGCGCAAGGACTTCCGACGCGGGTCGTTCCAGTACACCTCGCGCAAGTCGCGCGGCAGACGCGCGCCGATTTCTTCCAGCACCGCGAGCGCTTCTTCTCGATCACGCCGCGCGAGGAGCGGCTGCCCACCGCGCTCTTCGAGCTCGGCTCGCGCTTCCAACGCGCGCCACAGCCACTCCCGCTGGTGCGCGCTGCGCGCCGCCTCGATGGAGGCGTCGAGCTTGTCGCGCGCGTCGAGCTCGTCTCCCAGAAGGCTGGCGACGCGCCCCTGCGCGAGGAACAAGAGCGGACGATGCGCGGGCGTGCCTTCTAGCAGCTGCTCGGCGCGCGAGAGCTCCGCGCGAAGCTCGGCTTGGCGCGGGTGCTCGAGGCGAGTCGCGACGAGGACCGCCTCCAGACGCGCCTCGCCCGCGTCCAAATTGCGACCGAGCTCGCCGTAGGCTTCGCCGCAAGCAATGAAACGCGCCGCGGCGTCGGCGTGGTGACCTTGGCGCGCCGCCAAGTCCCCTTCTAGACCGAGGAGCTGCGCCAGCATGACCTTCGGCATTTGCGCGCTCTGCTCACGGAGGGTGACGATGTTGCTCTGCGCGCGTGACAGCCGCCCCAGGTACAGGTCCGTGTTGGCGAGGTTGAGCAACGCTTGACGCGCCGTCGAACGCCGACCGCTGCGCCGCCCCATGTCCACCGCCGCCTCGAAGAGCTCGATCGCGCCCGCAATGTCGCCTCGAATCTTGAGTAAGCCGGCGAGGCTCGTCTGCACGGTGGCGAGCGTCCCCGCGTCCCCGGCGCGCTCGCTCGCGGTCAGAGCGTGGCGGTAGGTGTCGCGCGCTTCGTCGATGCGGTCGGCGCGCTGCAGCACGAACCCGAGCGACGCGAGGCCAAGCGCCTCGACGCGGAGCAGCTGGGCGGCGCGAGCGCGCTCCACCGCCGACGTGATCTCCTGACGCGCTTCCTCGTGTTTACCGACCAGCGACAACGCCAGGCCGAGGTACGTTTGCGCTTCCGTGCCGAGCGAGTCTTCCCGCTCCTTGAGGAGCGACAAGTCTTCCAACGCGGGGGCGTACTCTCCCAGCCCCAGCCGCGCCCGGGCGCGAAACAGACGGATCGCGCACAGCTCGTCGGGCGCAATCTTGGGGCGGTGCGCCAAGAGCTCTAGCCGCTCGAAGGCGCTCCGCTCTTCACCCAAGCCGAGCTCCAAGCGTCCGCGCGCGATCCCTACCGGGACGCTGTCTTGCTGGCGCTTCGGCACGGCCGCCAGCGCCGCCGCGGCGTCGTTGAAGCGCCCGCGGTCCAAGAAGTAGAAGGCGCGCGTGAGCGGCTCACCGGGGACCGGGCTCTCACTGAGCGGCGCGTTACCGACGACCCGGTCGAAGTCCGCCGCGGAGGCGACCGCCTCGGACGCCATCAGCCGCACCAGCCGACGGAGCGGCCCGGGGCGCCCCTCGGCGGCCTCCACCAGCCGACGCTGCAACCCCGCCGTGAGCGACGGCACGGCGCGTCGCACGAGCTCCAAGCAGCATGGCTCCGAGAGCGGAGGAATGAGCAGCTCCCGAGCGCCTTCGAAGCGCGCGCCTCCGACTACGACCAAGCGCGCCCCCGACGCGAGCGCGGCTTGCACGCTTTGAAAGCTCTCGTCGTCCAGGCCGTCCGCGTCGTCGATGAGCACGAATGCGCCGTCCAAGCTAGTGTGGGCGCTGATCTCCCCTTGCACGGTGGCACGGCTCGAGCCGTCGTCCACCAGCGCGACGGCGCGACCGAGCACACCGAGGGACCACGCCAAGCGCCGAACGAGCGCGCTGCGGCCAGAGCCGGGCGGTCCTTCCAGCCGTAGGACGCCGCCAGGTTCGAGCGCCTGGGCCGCCTCCAAGATCTGGCTCGAAATCGCGTCGATCCCCGAGATCGGCCAGAGCACGCTGCCCGGCGCCGAAGCCGCGTCCGGCCCCTGCCCGCCGAGGGCCCGCCGCACCTCGCTCGAGAGCTCGTCCACCGACGGGTAGCGATCTTGCGGGGAGCGAGCCATCGCGCGATCGGCCACGCCGCTCAGTTGGGCTTGGAGGTCGCTACCGAGCGAGAGGGCACTGGTTTCCAGAATTTCGGCGAGCACGACCCCGAGCGCGAACACCTCCGCGCGCACCGTGATCGGCTTTCCTTCGAAGAGCTCAGGCGCGGCGTACCGCGGGGTGAGTCCTTCCGCGAAGGCGCCGCCTTCACGCCACGGCGCAGCCAGGCCCAAGTCCACGAACACCACGCTGCCCTCCGGCTCAACGATGATGTTGGCGGGTTTGACGTCCCCATGGAGGAGACCCGCGCGGTGGAGCACGGTGAGCTGATCCGCGGCGCGAGCCAAGATCTCGAGCGCCGCACGCGCCTCCGCCCCGCGCGACAGTACCGCGTCCAGGCTCTCGCCCTCGACGATCTCTCGCACCAAGTACGGGCGCCCCGAAGCGGGTAGGCGACCGAAGCGTACGACGCGCGGCACGCCCAAACCTTCCAGGCCGCTCAGCGCCACCGCCTCGCGCACCAGCGCCGCCATCTCCCGCTCGCTCGCGTCTTCCGCGAGGAGCTTGAGCGCGTAGGCGCGGCCGCTCGAGCGATCGCGCACTGCCCACACTTCGCCGCCACCACCCCGACCGAGCCGACGAATCGGCTCGTAACGAGGCGGCAGCGATAGCTCTTTCAATTCAGACAAGTAACCCGTGCCCCCGCGCCAAAATCACAGACCGTAGTCGGCTCCAACGCCGAGAAAGAAGCCGCTGGTCCCGAAGCCCGCGTCGAAGCGCGCGGCGAAGTTCTTGTGCGGCTTGTAACGAAGGCCCGTCTGCAGCGCGAGCCAGGGGAACAGGATTGGCTTCGAGCCCCCGTCCGTCCAGCTCTTCTCCGTGTAGCCGCCGTAGTGGTCGTTGGAGTCGTCGCAGAAGCCGCCCATGCCGTCCTCGAACTTGCCGCCGCAAGGGACGAACCCGTCCCCGGTGTTGGGGTTGGCGTTCGGACCAGGGCGCGCCTGCGTGCGGTACAGGTCTCCGAAGATGATGCCGAAGCCGCCCGCCATGCCGTAGTTGAGCGAAAATTCCGGCGAGAAATCCTGGCTCCACAAGAAGTCCGCGGTGATGAACACGCTCTTCAGCTTGCTCTCCACAATCTCCCAGGCCTTCTCACCGTCGTCCTTCGCCTTGAAGGCGGTGGGGCTCATGCCGTAGCCGGCGTACCAAACGCTCAGGTTGTATTCGAAGGCGTTCTTGCGGATTGAGAACTCGGGACCGAAGCCGTGCGCGACGACGGTTTTGCCGCCGTCTCCGAACAGGTTCATCATGAACTTGGGGAGGATGATGGCGCGGTAGCGCGCCCCGACGAACAGGTAGGTCTTGCCGGGAAGCTCCACCGGCGAGCTGCCTTGCTCCGCGTCCGCGACGAGGGCGGAGTCCTTGTCGGGCGCAGTTGCGTTCGCCACGTCCGCCTTCGCGTCCGGCGAGTCCGCGGCCGGGGTGGTGGCCTCCGTGCCGGCGCTAGGCGCAGCGTCCGTCCCCTCCGAAGCGGGTGGGGGGTCAGCCGCCCAAGCCACCGACGAGCACACGCTCAGCGTCCCAAGCACCAGCGACGAAACAACCTTGCGCATTCAAGCCTCCAGAAAAGCGATGATTCGGTAGGGGGCCGCGCGGATGTCCCACCCGGCCCGTAAAGGTGGGCGCATCGTGCCATGCCACTGTGCCAAATAGCAATTCGGCTTTGATTTGCGGAGAAAAAAGTGTGTCACGGCCTCGCCGCAGTTGGCGCACAAGGAAGCCTGAGTAAGCCGAAGTGAGACGAGATTGAACGGCGCCCGTCAGAACGTCCGAGCGTCCGGACCAGCGTCCGTGTACCCTGTGAATAAATGTGCAGCGAAGCCGTCCGTTCGCCCCGTCGCTCGCGCGCTGCCGCGCTGGCGCTGGCATCGCTGCTCGCGATGCTGAGCGGGTGCGGCGTGCACTTCGTGGCTCGCGGCAGCTCGCTTTACCAAGACGGGCACTACGTGGAAGCGGCGGAGGTATTCGAACAAACGGAGCAGCGCCTCGCCTCGTGCTCGAGCCGTGACCGCGCCCGCTTCGGGCTTTATCGGGGCGCCACGTTCTTGAAGCTGGGTGACGCGCAGCACGCCGCGCGTTGGCTCGGCTACGCGCGCGCCATCAAGAGCTCGGACCCGAGCTCTTTGGACCGCCGCGAATCCGCGCTGCTGGACACGTCGCTCGCCGCTCTCGGGCCGGGCGGTCCGGCAGAGCCTTCGCGACGCAATAATGGCTCTGCCGTCGCGACGGCGCCGTCTACGGGCCGTACCGCGCCCTCACAGTAGCCTCTCATTCGCGTTCGGCGATGACGCCGAGCTTGCTCACGTCGAACGAGAAGTCTCGCCGCGGGCCGCTGACCGTGACGCTAATCGTGTCGTCGTCGACACGCCGAAAGGACATGGCGAGGGACTTGTCGAATGGTGCGCTCAAGGTGTAGCGGCCAGCTTGCGGTACCGGTTCGGTCCAGCGCATCTGCACGCCGTCGATCCCCAGGTCCCAGCGGCCTCGCTCGCCTTCCCAGGTGCGCTCGCCGTCAACCTGAATCCCCTCCGCGAGCCCGCCCGCGAGCAACGACTGCACCCGATCTCCCGAGCCCTGGCCGACTCGTCCGCTCTGCACATGTCTCCACTGTGACGTGTGCTTCACGCGCCGGGTCGCCTCCGTGAAGCTCCAGGTCGCGTCCGCGGTGCCGTCCAACGACACCACGCCGTTCGTGAAGCCAATCCATTCGTGGTGCACATGTACCTCCGCGTCGTCGTTACGCTCGATCGCGATGACGTGCGTGCCCTCGAAGGCGTGCGCACGGTAGCGACAGTTTCCGGGCTTCGCGCCGTACACGACCGTGAGCGTCGCGTCCTCGAGCGAGATGTCCGCGCACGGCAGCTGGGAACCGATGAAGGTGCGAAGCTCCAGCGCGCCATCGTTTACAGCCTGACCGATGGTGAAGCTCGTCGAGAGATCGACGCTGGCGGCCGTGAGGCCCTCCGCTTGCCCGGCGTCGCTCGCCTGCTCCAGCGCCGCGGTGGCCTCGCCGAGCGTGAGCGCCTCTTCACGGTCCCGGGGGCAGCCAGTGAGAACGAGCGCGGGCAAAACGAGAACGGCGGTTAACGTTTTCGACGATTTCGAAGGCATGTCGGCCCGTGTTGCAGCCGGCGTGCCGCGAACGCGCCCCGCATCAGCTCACCAGGGTACGGTCCCGGCCGCGTCTTGGAACGTGCCCGTGGGTCCGTCCTTCCCAATCGTGGCGAGCCGAACGATCGCGTCCGTTCCCTGCTCGACCGTCTGCGGGCCCGAGTGGTGATTCAGGTCCGTCGCGGTGTAACCCGGGTCCACCACGTTGACCCGCATGGTCGGCAAACCCTTGGCGTACTGCACGGTGAGCATGGTGACGGCCGCCTTAGAGGAGCAGTAGGCGAGGGCGGCAACCCGAGACTCGAGGCGACTTTCGTCGTGAACGACGCCGAACGAGCCGAGCCCGCTCGCCACGTTGACGATGACCGGGTTTTGCGAGCGATGCAGCAAGGGCAGCAGCGCGTGCGTCACCCTCACGATGCCGAAGACGTTCGTTTCATAGACGGCGCCGACGTCTGCGGCCGTCACGGCCTGAGGATCTCCCATGGCGCCCGCAATGCCGGCGTTGTTGATGAGCACGTCCAGACCGCCCGGCTGCTTCGCCAAAAACGCCGCCGCCGTGGCGACAGAAGCGTCATCGGTCACGTCCAGCTGCACGAAGTGCGCGCCCAAGCGTTGCGCGGCGGCTCGGCCGCGCTCCGGATCCCGAGCGGTCACGTAAACGGTGTGCCCGAGCTCGATGAGCCGGCGAGCAGTTTCGAAGCCGAGGCCCTTGTTGGCGCCCGTGATGAGGGTGTTCGTCATGCGATTCAAGCTACCAGCGGCTGACTCAGCAACCAGCTAATAGTATTCATGGCAACCATGAGCGGCATTCATACTCGCCACCTGGACCTGAACCTGCTTCCGGTGCTGATAGCGGTCGCCGACACGGGGTCGGTCACGGCCGCCGCGGCGCGGCTTTACCTCACGCAGTCCGCGGTGAGCGCAGCGCTGAGTCGTTTGCGAGCCGCGGTCGGAGAGGCGGTGGTGACGCGCCACGGCCGCGGCATCGTGCTCACCGAAAGGGGCGCCCGCCTCGTCGCCGAAGCCCGACCCCATCTGGACGCGGTCGTAAGCGCCGTGGTGAGACCAACGCGCTTCGACCCCGCGACCGCCGACAACAAGCTTCGGCTCGGCTTGTCGGACATCTTCGACGAGTGGTTGCTGCCGCCACTGCTCCGCCTGTTCGAGCGTGAAGCCCCGCGGCTGCGCCTCGTGTGCACGCCTACTCAATTCAGAACGGTTGGGGAGGCGCTGTCGACGCGGCGCCTGGACGTCGCACTCACGGTCGCGGACGACCTGCCCGCTTCGGTTGCGCGGCGCTCCTTGGTTCGAAGCAACTTCGTGTGCTTGTTCGACCCGCGCTTCGTCCGCTTGGGGACGCGGCCGACCGAGTCCGCGTACCTCGCGCAAGACCATGTCATCGTCTCCTACAATGGCGACCTGAAAGGCGTGGTGGAGGAGACGTTCGGCCGGCAGCGCCGGATCCGTTGCTCGGTCGGAAGCTTCTCCAGTGTCGGCGCGATCGTGGACGGAAGCAGCATCGTTGGCACGATTCCGTCCCTGTTCGTCGCTCAGATCCTCGAGCTCCGTCCGCACCTTCGGGTGGCGAAGCTCCCCTTCCCTCACGAACCTGGCAACGTCGAGCTACTGTGGCCCACCGCCCTCGACGCGGACCCTGCGTGCCGCTTCTTGCGCGAAGCGATCGTGCGCGTCGCCGGGACACGGGAGGGGCGGCCTCGGAAGGCCCGAAACGACTGAGCGCCACGCTCGGCGGGACGCGAGGTCCGAGCCAAGGTGGCGCCCAATCCAGACACCCAGAGGGCGAAGGTTTACGTCTTCGCGTCGCCGCGGGCGAAGATCGACGCGACGTAGTTGAGCACGTCCGTCGCGCTGACCTCGTTGTAACCGAAGTAGCGGATGAGCCGCGCCTTGATGATGTCGATCTTTTCCTGAGTTTCGCGGTCGACCACGGCGCTGACGAGCGTCTTCAGCTTGATGCTGTCCTTCTGGTCTTCGAACAGCTTGAGCTCCAGCGCGCGCCGCAGACGCTCGTTGGTCTGCCAGTCGAACTTTTTGCCCTCGACCGCCTTGGCGCCGATGAAGTTCATGATCTCCCGCCGGAAGTCGTCTTTACGGTTCTCGGGGATGTCGATCTTCTCCTCGATCGAGCGCATGAGCCGCTCGTCCGAGTCTTCGTCCTGACCGGTGTACTTGTTTTTGACCTTCTCCCGCAGGGTGTAGGCCTTGATGTTGTCGATGTAGTTCGCGGCGAGCTTGCTAATCGCCTCTTCGTCCGCGCTGATGGCGCGCTGGACCTCGTTCTTGACGATTTCTTCGTACTCGCGCTTCACGACGCCGATGAGGTCGCGGTACTTCTTCTTGCCGTCCTCGCTCGTGATGAGCGAGTGGTGGGTGAGGCCCTTTTCCAGCTCGTTGAGCACCATGAACGGATTGATGGTGCCCTCCCCCGAGTCACTGACGAGGGCGTTGCTGATCTTGTCCTGCACGTAACGGGGGCTGATGCCTTCCATGCCCTCGCGCTTGGACTCCTTGCGGAGCTCCTTCACGGTGTCCTGCGTGTAGCCGGGCAAGACCTTGCCGTCGTACAGCTTCATCTTCTGCAAGAGGTGCAGGTTGTGCTTCTTCGGCTCTTCCAAGCGCGAAAGCACGGCCCACATGCTCGCGACCTCGAGCGTATGCGGCGCGATGTGACGGCCGCGGACGCGCTCGTGGTTGAAGTCCTTTTCGTAGATTCGAATCTCGTCCGAAAGGCGCGTGATGTACGGGACGTCGATCTTGATCGTGCGGTCACGGAGCGCTTCCATGAACTCGTTGTTCAGCAGGCGCTTGTATTCGGCCTCGTTCGTGTGACCGATGATGACTTCGTCGATGTCCGTCTGCGCGAACTTCTTCGGCTTGATGCGGTGCTCTTGCGAGGCACCGAGCAGGTCGTAAAGGAACGCGACGTCCAGCTTCAGCACCTCCACGAACTCCACGATGCCGCGGTTCGCGATGTTGAACTCGCCGTCGAAGTTGAAGGCGCGCGGATCCGAGTCCGACCCATACTCCGCGATCTTGCGGTAGTTGATGTCGCCGGTAAGCTCGGTGGAGTCTTGGTTCTTCTCGTCCTTGGGCTGGAAGGTACCGATGCCGATGCGGTCCTTCTCCGACAAGATCATGCGCTTCACACGGATGTGATTGTGCACGATCTTGCCCCAGTCCCCGCTGTACTTGAGCATCAGCCCGTTCAAGATGAAGCGGCTGGCGGGGTCCAAGTCGCCTTCGACCTTCACGCGGAACTTGTCGTTGGACAGGTTCAGCTTGTTGATCGACTTCTCGCGCCACTCTTGGGGGATGAGGCGCAGCGGCTCTTCGTGCATCGGCGAGTCGAAGCTGTCCGCCTCCGTGCTGGCGAGGCCCATGCCGGCCAGGTTCGTCCACTTGAAGGTGAAGAGCGCGCCTTCGGGGGTGGTGGAGTAGCGCTCGATGCCTTTTTTCAGGAGGCGCGCGATGGTGCTCTTGCTGGAGCCGACGGGGCCGTGCAGCAAGATGACGCGACGCTCCGGGCCGTAGCCTTCGGAGGCGGCTTTGAGCACGTTCATGAGCCGCATGAGGGGAATGTCCAGCCCGAAGATGCCGTCCTTGCCCTCGTCGATCTCGTCTCGGAAGAAGTTGTAGCGGATGAGCTTCTTCTTGTTGTCGATGTACTCTTCCGTGCCGTACGAGATGACCATGTCGTACAGGCGCTGAAAGGCGTTGCGCGTGACTTGCGGGCGGTCCCGCACGATCGCCAGGTACTCCTCGAAGCTCCCTTCCCAGGCGAGGTCGCGGTAACGATCGAAGTCCTGCATGGCCGCGATCTGCGCGACCATGCTCGTGTCCGGCGGCGAAACCAGCGTCTCCGTCATCGTGCGTCCCTATCTCCTCTTGCGAGCGTTAGCGTGGCGCAATCGCGTTCAACAAGTCCCAAGTAAACCACACATTTGGGGTTCCGTCAGGCTCAGCGGTAGCGGGCGATCGCAGCCAAAACCTCCGCCAGCGCGGGCTTGTCCGCGCCTTCGGCCCGGAGACCCATGGAGCCGCGCGCCGCCGCGCGAGCCACAGGTACGACACCCGTACCTGACCCGCCGAACACGGTCGCTTCGGCTTCGCACTCGGCCGCGGCGCGGTCGCCGAGCCCGAACACGCTGACCAACGAGAGCTGGTCACGCCGCTCGTCCAAGGCCGTGAATAGGGCCTGAAAGTACGCTAGCTGCGCGGCGTCGCTCGACCCGACGCTTTCGGCGCTGGGGTAGCCAACCTCCAGCAGGCCGAGCGGAACACGCGCCCCCGGCAGGCTCGCGACGGTTTCCAGCGCCGCGACGACCTCGTCTCCCACGGCTTCGGGCGCCTTCAGCTCTGCGCCTTCGCCGAGCGGATCGTAAACGCCGAGGAGCTCGTCCGCGACGTTCAGCTCTGCGAGCGGTACGTCGCCCTCGCCACTCAGCGCGCCGAGCGAGAGCGCGACGCCGATGGCCGTGCGGGTGCTGCGGAGCGGATGGGAGCTAGCGTACTTCACGGCCTGTTTCAGGAAGCTCAGCAACTGCTCGCGCTCGGCTGTCGTTGCGCCCGCCCAGTAGCGGTCCAGCTCGTAGCCGAAGCAGAGGTGCGCGAGCATGCCCCCGTAGCGCGAGAGCGCCTCGTCTACGGTTTGCTCCATCGCGCTTCGCGCGGAGTCGCTGTCGAGGCCGCCCCCAAACGGCCAAGCAGGCACGGCGCGGTCCACGATGCCGATACAGAGCGTTAGCTTGCCGCGGCGCGCCCGGTATGGCTCGACCGTCGCATCGAGCCGACTCCAGGTCGCGTTCAGCGGCGCGCCACTCGCGAAGGTTAGGGCGTCCCAGCGTTCGAAGATGGGCAGCGATGACGAGCCCGCGGAAAGGGCGGCTACGCTCGCGCTCACCGCTTGAACGTCCCGGGAGCGGTTCGGGTCGTTGACGAACGTAGGCCAGATGCCCAGCTCGAGCGAGCCAGGGTCGCCACCACTGGAGGACGGGTCTTCGTCGCCCCTCGAGCTCATGCCGGCTTGCACGGAGCCGGCGCCGCCCGACGTTTGGCCCGCCGCACCACCTTCCTGAAGCGGCGGCGAAGGATCCGGCTCCGCCACCTCCACGCTCGTGCAAGCGGCGAAAGTCGCTCCCAAGGTTGCGAGCACCACGACTAGCTGACGAAGCACCACCGCGGCGTAGAGTAGCGCGAAATGCGCTACGAAAAAGGGGCGCATTTCCAGGCCCATTCCCGGGGCCGGGGTCCACGCGCCCGCCCGAGGCTGCTTCCAGTGCTCGAACCGCTCCCGGTCCTCTGTCTAGCTCTCTAGCTCTCTAGCTAGCTCGAGCTTCCTGAAAAAGGTCGGAGCCGATAGCCACCGCCCCGGGCGTTCTCGGTAAGGAGCCCCAAGCTGCCTAATCGAGCTCGCAAGGGCGACGCGGTAGCGCACGACGGCCGGCTCTCGGCGGCCGGTCTGCAGCCGGGGCACGTCACGGTGCTCCGAGCCATAGCCGAACACGGAACCGGACAGCTCCGCGGCTTGAGTCAGTGGCTCACCTAAGCACGCGCCCGCGTGGCAATGGTCCCCGGCCGTACATGGCGAGCCGTCGTCACACGGCTCACCGGAATCGTGAGGCGCATTCAAGCAGGTGCCGG
This sequence comes from Polyangiaceae bacterium, assembly GCA_029266615.1. Taxonomy (GTDB): domain Bacteria; phylum Myxococcota_A; class Polyangia; order Polyangiales; family Polyangiaceae; genus PMG-095. Next base: position 9,224 of record JAQSWN010000058.1, on the reverse strand, counting down.
CCACTCGCGCCTGATGGCGCGCGTTACCGACCGTGAATAATCAACGGCTGCGGCAAGCTCCAACACGCTCGACCGACGTTGATCGTCGAGCCGCGCGGAAGGCAACACGGTCGCTTCGCTCGGCGCGTTTGACCTCCGTTGGAGTTTCGTTGGAGCGCTGACGCAGGCACGTGTGGACGCGTGCGGCGCGGCCGCCGCGGGCTGCGGCGGCGCTGGGCCGAGCAGAAATGCGCCAGACGCTGCGGCGACTGTGACGTTTCGCCGCCATCTACGTCACAAACGCGGCACGTCTCGAAGACAGAGCTAGGATGGCGGCCTTCCCGCAACATGACCTCCGTCCCAGAGCCAAGTCGCGGCGCCCCCAGCGTACCAGCCAGCGTCCCGGTCGCCCTCCATCCCCCCCGCTCGGACGACCCCGCGCTCTACATCAATCGTGAGCTTTCCTGGCTGGAATTCAATGCGCGGGTCCTGGCGGAGGCGGACGATTCTCGCGTGCCGCTCTACGAGCGCGCCAAGTTCCTAGCCATCTTCGCGTCCAACCTGGACGAGTTTTTCATGGTGCGCGTCGCGGGTCTGCAAGCGCAGCAATCCGGCGAGGTGGAGGAAGCCACGGCCGACGGCATGACGCCGCTCCGCCAGCTCACGGCGATCAGCGAGCGCGCCCACGAGCTCACCGCGGAGAGCTACCGGATCTGGAACGAGGTGCGACCGCAACTGAAGGGAGAAGGCGTGGCCCTCGTCTCCGCGAGCGAGCTGGACGCCAAAGAGCAAGCCGCGCTGGACGAGTACTTCGCGCGCGAGATCTACCCCGCGCTCACGCCGATTGCGATCGACCCGGTGCACCCGTTCCCCCACGTTCGGAACAAGAGCATCAACGTTGGAATGATCTTCGAGAAGCGGCCGCTCTCGCACGAGCCTTCGTTCGGGCTCGTGCAGGTGCCGCGCATGATCCCGCGGCTGATCCGGGTTCCGCTGGAAGGGTCACGCCGGGCGTTCGTCGCGATCGAAGAGCTCATCTTGCGTCACACGAAGCTGATTTTCCCGCAGCTCCGCGTGACCGGGCAGTACGCGTTCCGGGTCACCCGCAACTTCGATTTGCAGCTGGACGACGAAGAAGGCGAAGATTTGCTTCGCTCGTTGCAGGCGGAGCTGCGGCGGCGCGAGCGCGGCAACGCGGTTCGGCTCGAGGTGAGCGGCAGCGCCCCCCAAGAATCCTTGAACTGGCTGTGCCGCGCGCTCGAGATCGACCCGACCCGCGACGTGTACCTGGTGGACGGCCCGCTCTTCTTGGGCGACATGACGGTGCTGAGCTCCGGCGACGAGCGCCGCGATCTGCGGGATGAAGCTTTCGTTCCGCAGTACGTGCCCCCGCTGCGCGACTCGGACGATTTCTTCGAGACGATCGCGGCGCGAGACGTGCTCTTGCACCACCCCTACGAGTCGTTCGAGGCCGTCATCGACTTCTTGTCCCAGGCCGCGGAGGATCCGCGCGTCATCGCCATCAAGCAGACGCTGTATCGCACCGGCGGCGAGTCGCCGCTGGTGCGCGCGCTGCAACGCGCGGCGGAGCTGGGCAAGCAGGTCACGGCGCTCGTGGAGCTGAAGGCGCGGTTCGACGAAGAGAGCAACATCTCCTGGGCACGCGCGCTGGAGCGCTCGGGCGTGAACGTGATGTATGGCCTCCTCGGCTTCAAGACTCACGCGAAGGTGCTCATGGTCGTCCGGCGCGAGCGCGAGGGGCTGAAGCGGTACGTGCACCTCGCCACCGGCAACTACAACCAGCAGACGGCGCGGCTCTACGAGGACGTTTCCATGTTCACGGCGCGCATGGACATCGCGGAGGACGCGACCGCGTTCTTCAACATGCTCACCGGCTACAGCTCTCCCGCGCGCTGGAACCGCCTCATCGTCTCGCCGCTGGGCCTACACGAAGCCGTGCTCGGCCTGATTGGTCGAGAAGCGGAGCATGCCCGCGCCGGGCGTCCCGCCGGGATTGTCGCGAAGCTGAACTCGTTGGTGGACGCGGACGTCATCGCCGCGCTGTACTCTGCATCGCAAGCCGGGGTCCCGATCGACCTTTTGGTGCGCGGCATCTGCTGCTTGCGACCGGGGCTGGAGGGCGTCAGCGACAAGATCCGCGTTCACACCGTGATCGATCGCTTCCTCGAGCACGCGCGCATCTTTCACTTCAGGAACGGCGGGGCGGACGAAGTGTTTTGCTCCAGCGCGGATTGGATGCCACGTAACTTCCGCCGGCGGGTGGAGGTCATGTTCCCCGTTCTGGACGAGGGGCTGAAGCAGCGCATGATCGAGGAGATCCTCGGCAACATGCGCAGCGACACGGCCAAGGGCTGGCTGCTTCGCGCGAACGGCCACTACGAGCGCGCCCCTGAGCGCGAGGGTCTCCGCAGCCAGCAGCGGTTCATGGAGCTTGCGCGCGAGCGCGCGAGAGAGCAGGAACCGATCCGGGGTCTCGCCTCCAAGCCACTCACGATGCCCCCCCCTCCGATCGAGCGGCTACGGCGCCGGGCGGAGAAGAAGCGCAAAAAGCGGCGCCGCGACGAGAGCTAACCGCGCCGCGCCTTGGCCCGCACCTTTTCGTAGGCGGCGCGCAGCTCGTCGCGCACAGTGCTGACCGTCTCCCCGCGCAAGTGCTCCGCCCTGAGCTCCGCCATGAAGCGTTCGATGAGCTCGTCGCCTCCACGCTCGAGGAGCTCCGCGCGGATGCTGAGAGCGGGGGTCGCGGGCAAGAAGCGACGGCCCCACGCGCCCAGCGCCACGAAGACCGGCAAGAGCGCGATGCCCATCTCGCTCAAGCTGTAGATCTGCTTTTGCTTGTGGGTTGGATCGGCGGCGCGCGTCAGCACTCCCAGCTGCACCAGGTGCTGCAGACGGTCCGCAAGGATGTTGGACGCGATGCCTTCGTCGGACGCGGTGAGCAGCTCCCGAAAGCGCCGCCGCCCCCCGAACATGACGTCTCGCACGACGATGAGGCTCCATTTGTCGCCCAACGCCTCGAGGGTGAGGTTGATGGGACAGCCGGAGCGGTGAGCGTCGGTCATGACGGGGCGAAATGCGTGGTTGCACGTTAGGCACTCCGCATGTAGTTTGCAACCAGTTGCATTGTGCAACCAGTTTGGAGCAATCATGGCCGGTCGGATCTTCTATGGTTTTGCGGTCTCGGTGGACGGCTACATCGCCAGCGCGCAGCCCGGCGAAATAGGGCTGCCCGTGCCGGAAGAGCCGCTGCATCGGCACTTCAACGTGATGCAAGAGCGCACCGTGTTGAACCTCTACGGCCGGAGCATGTACGAGATCATGAGCTACTGGGACGCGCCGCCAGCAGAGAGCCCGCCCTACGAGCAGGAGTACGCGCGCGCCTGGCAGAGCACGCCCAAGGTCGTCATTTCTACGACGCTCGAGCGCGTGGGTCCGAACGCGCGGCTCGTGAAGACGGACGTCGAGCGCAGCGTCCGCCAATTGAAGACGGAGACCAACGGCGATATCGAGGTCAACGGCGCGAAGCTCGCGGCGAGCCTCGTTCGCTGGGGCCTGGTGGACGAATTCCGCCTGTACGTGATGCCGGTCGTGCTCGGCGGTGGCAAGCCGTACTTTGAGGCGGGTCTGCAGCTGGAGCTCACGCCGCTCGGCGTGGAAAGCCTTCCGCAAGAGTGCACGTTGCTGCGCTTTCGGCCCAAAGCGAAATGAATCGCACGGGGGCGCACCTCGATTAAAGTCGAGGCGAATGCGCCGACCTGCGACTCGATGTGCGCCGTGGCTGCTCTACTTGGCGGCGTGCGCAGCGTCGACTCCACGCCCGGCGCCGCCGACCTCCGCCAAGGTGGAGTCGGCAGAACGGGTCGTCTTCTGCGCCAGCACGATGCTCGAACGCGATGAGCAGCGCTGCTTGTGGGAGCTAACCCCGGAACAGCAGCGGCACCGTCCGGATACGACACGCCTGCTGCTTCGAGGCAGCCAGCTGCTGCGCTTGGATCGGGTGAGCGGCTCCGGCGCTCCTCATGGGCTGTCGGCCATCTACGAGTACCGGGCGGGGCGCATTGCCGAGTATTCGTTGGAGAACCCGAACGGCGTACTGAAAGGCCGAAACGTCATCAGCGAGGACGGGCGCATCGTGCGGTGGCTGGACGAGCAGGATCGGCCGCGCCGGCAATCCGTGACGGCGGCCAGCGGGCTCGATCGCCAGTTGGACGCCAGCGGCCGCGTGCTTGCCTACAAGTTCGTGAATTTGCGAGGCGAGCCGACGACTCAGGGGAACGTTTGCGAGACCCGGACGCAACCGAACGCGGCCGGCGCCACTGTGGCGCTGAGCTTCTTCGGCAAGCGCGGCCAGCCCGTCGTCGACGAGGACGGCGCGCACCGGCTCACCTACGTGCGCGACCGGAACCACCAGCGCATCGAGCGCCGCTACTTCGATACGCAGGGGCGGCCCGCGGAGCTCCGCGGAGTGCACCTGGTGCGCTTCCGCCTGGACGCCTTCGGCAACGACGTCGCGGAGTCCTTCTACGACGCGCAGGAGCAGGCGGTCGTCGACGAACAGTGGGGAGCCGCAGCGCTCCGCTATGAGCGCGACGACCATGGCAACGAAGTATCGCTCACGCTACTGAACGCGAAGGGGCAGGCAGCGGCAGGGAGCGACGGCTTTGCCTTCCGAAAGCAGGAGTTCGACGAACGCGACCAGGTCGTGGAGACTCGTTACTTCGACGCCCAGGGCACGCCCGTCGTGAGCCTGGCGCTCGGGGCGGCTGGCTTTCGTCAAGACCGTGACACGCGCGGCAACGTCGTCGCGGAGCTGCTGTTCGACGCTGCCGGCGCGCCGACCCGAGGCGCGAACGGCTACCACCGCCTGACCGTGACGTACGACGCACGCGACAACCCGACGCGCTACGAGTACACCGACTTGGAGGGCCTCCCGGTCGACACTGAGTATGGGTATGCGTCTCGGAGCCTTCACTACGATGGCGACCGCATCACTCGCGAGGACTACTTCGGCGCGGATGGGCGGCTGGCTAGCGACAAGAAAGGCCACACGGGGTACGTCATGTTCTACTTCGAAGGAGAGGAAGGCGATGGCGTCGGCAAGCGTTACCAGTTCGCAGAGGGCGCGCCGCTGAGCGAGACGTGCGACGGAACCATCTCGGCCGCATTGCAGAGCGAGCTCACCGAACGCGCGAGTACCCTACGGAGTTGCTACGAGCGCGTACTGCGCTTCGGGTCCGTTGCCGAGGGCAAAGTAGTGGCGGAGCTGTCGATCGACTACGGCGGACAAGTGCTGGCCGCCAAGCTGGTGCAAGACCAGCTCGAAGAAGAAGATCTTTCCAGCTGCGTACTGAAGAGAATGAGCGAGCCGTACCTCAGCAAGCTCGAACGCGGCGACTGCGTCACCGTGCGCGTGCCGATGACCTTTCAGAGAAAGTCAGAGGGGCATTGAGCCGTCCAGCGTGACGGACGCGAATACGCCCGAGGTCCGCGCGATGGGGACGTCGTCCGCGTAACCAATCGGGCCGCGTCCGTAACCGAGCTCTGCCCCCAAACCCAGCCTCAACGAGCCGGAGAGCGCCGTTTCGTAGCGAGCCGTCCACGCCGCGTCCAGGTACCAATCGCGGGCGTCGTAGGCGACGACGCCCGCGCGCCCCTCTGCGTTCAAAAACGTGTAGCCAAAACCGAGGCGCGGTCCGGATTCGAGCGTCGCCCTCTGCGCCTCGCCCAGCAAGGGGAACGCGTAGCCGACCGTCGCGTGAGCGAGGCGAGTCCAGACCGATCCTGGGGAGGATTCCGTGCGAGCCATGAGTAGCCCTGCGCCGTAGCGAAAGCGCGCGCGTGACAGCTGCACCTGCGCGCCCCACAGCGAGGTGCCGTCGAACAAGCGCAAGAGCGGCGCGAAGCCGAGTCGCCAGCGGGGGCGCGCCCGAGTGTCGGCTGGAGGCCGGTCCACGGGCGCGACGAGCGCGGGCTTTGGCGGAGCGACTGGCGCTGGAGGGGGCTCCGCGGTTGGGGCGGGCAAAGGCGACCCAGGGGCCTCCTCCGCGGGGAAGGCGGACGTCGGAGTTGGCGTTGGCGTGGCTGAGCGCGGAGGAGGCGGATTCAGCACGAGCGAAACGAGCTCGGACAATGCCAGCGATAGCGCTCTCGCGCGTTGCTCGAGCGAGAGCTCCGAGAGGCGCAGCGAGCGAAGCTGCTGCTCGGAGCCCCGCTCCGCACGCAGCGTGAGCTCGTCCGGCGCGGGGCACGCGGCCTCGACCAGCACCTGCACGTCGCGCGCAGGTGAGAGCTCGCCCGCCGGCGCGAGGACGAGGCCCTCCGCTTGCAGATCCAGCGCGACGGCGTGGCGCAATTCCTGGGCGCTCACGCCTGGCAGCTCGCAGCTCGGCAACAGCAGCGCGACGCGTCCGGCGTCGCCCGCGACGGCGACGCCGGGAGACGACAGCGTGAGCAGCGCCGCGAGCGACGCGCGGAGCTTCACGGCTCGGACCAGCGCTCGACCTCGCTGCGACGCTGACCGCTCGGGAAGAGCCGTCGGTATTCCTCCGCCGCTTGGCGAGCGCCAGCGCCATTGCCGGCGCGGCTCTCCGCTTCGACCAAGCGGGCTTGCGCGTCTTCACGGAGCGCGGAGGGCATATCGGCGAGCGAGCTTCGCAGAGTCGTCGCAGTTTTTGCGGGATTTCCCGAGACCATGAGACGCGCCAGGCTGAGCGCCGCGAGCCCGCGACGTGTGTCTCCACGAGGAGCTCGGGTCCAAGCAGCCTCGAAGTGGCGCACGGCGCCGGCGGTATCGCCACGGCGACGGGCTTCGTCTGCCTCGGCCAGGTGGTGCGCGACGGGTTCTACGGCGACGACGGGTTCCCCGGCGACGACGGGGGCGAGCGACGAGGTCGTCGCCGGTGCGGGTGCAGATGCCGGTGCCGACGGGGCGCGGGGTGCCGACGGGGCGCGGGGTGCCGACGGGGCGCGGGGTGCCGACGCCGCGCTCGGCGCGACCACCGCGCTCGGCGCTGCGAGCGAGAAGCTTTGCCCAGCCGTGAGCCGCACGACGCCCCCGCGGACGCGCTCACCGCGCACGAGCACGATGCCGTGCTCCACACTCACCCGCGTTGCCTCCGGCTGCCGCTCGACGCGAAAGCGCGTCCCCACGACCTCCACGCTCAGCTCGCCGGCCTCGATGATCCAGTGCCGGCTGCCGCCGGGCTTCACGTCGAACGTGACGTCGCCGCGACGAAGCGCGGTGACGAACGAACGCGCGTCGTTGCGCAGCACCTCCACGCGCGCGCCTTTTTGCAGCGTGATCTGTGAACCGTCCTCGAAGTGGGGCGCTTCCGCGCGCTCCTCCGCCGCGAGCACGGCCGGAACGTTGCCAGACGCCAGCACCAGCTGACCCGAGCCGCTCGGAGCGAGCCACCTCGTCATCCCGAGCAGCGCCAACACGACGACGGCCGCCGTCGCCAGTGCGAGCAAGACCCCGCTGCGCCGCGCCGGGGTGTGATCGATGCGCTGCCACATGCGTTGAACGCGCGCCTCGGCCAAGTCGTCCCGCAGCGCGGGCGCGAGCGGCTCCGTGGCGCCGCCCTCCGGTGTCACGCGGGCGCGTTCAGAGGTCATGGTGGGTCTCCTCGCTGAGGGCCGCTCTCACCAACGCTTGCGCCCCGGCCAAGCGACGCTTGGCGGTTGCGAGCGAACAGCCGCAAGCGTCCGCCACTTCCTCCAGACTGTGCCCGTCCACGTAGCGCAGAATCCAGGCGAAGCGCTCTCCCGCGGAGGCGCCTTGCAGGGCCCTGTCGACCGCGCGTAGCTCCAACTGCTGCTCGGCGGTGGCGCCAGGGTGCAGCAGCTCTTCGAGCGGCGCGTCGTCCAGGCTGCGGTCCAGCCCCAAACGACGGAACAACTTCCGACGGCGGAACCGCCGGTGGGCCTGGTGCACGGAGATGCGCAGCAGCCACGGGCGCAGCGCCGCGTGCTGCCGCAGCGCGGGCAAGTCGCGCAGGGCCTCCACGAAGGTGTCCTGCACCACGTCTTGCGCGTCCGCGCGGTTGCCGACCATGTGCAGCGCCGTGGTCCACACCAGCTTCACGTAGCGGCGGTACAGCGCCTCCTTCGCCCATTGGTCACCGCGGGCCAAGCGCTCCACCAACTCCTGGTCCGAAGCGCGCGGCTCGATGCGCTCCGCGGATACGGCCGGCTCCGTTGCCGGGCGATGGCGGAAGGCAGGGTGCATCGATGGGTGGGGCCACGGGCCGACGATTTCGGCTCAGGCTCTCGAGTTTTACCTTTTTCGTGAGCCGATTCACGTAAGTTTTGGCCCGTGGTCTCGATGCGGAAAGGATGGCGTGTACTTTCGGTGGCGCTGCTCCTCGCCTGCTCCCCCGAATACGAGGTTCTTCGCTCGTTACCCGCGGACAAGCCGGGCAAGGCCGGCGCGGGCGGCACAGGGACGGGAGGAAGCAGCTCGGGTGAAGGAGCGGCCGGCAGCTTTAGCTTGGCCGGCTCGATCACCGGTGGGCAGACCAGCATCGGCGGGGAGGCTCAGGCCGCAGGCGAGACGTCGGGCGGCAAAGCGTCGGGCGGCACAGGGACGGGGGGCAACTGCACGAGCCACCTGGACTGCGGCGAAGGCACGGTGTGCAGCGCGAGCCAGTGCGTGGCGTGCCCTACCACGCCGACCGACTGCGACTTCAAGTCCTGTGAGAACGGCTTCCAACGGCGGCTCGCCGACTACAACGGCTGCACCGTTTGCGAGTGCGCTCCGGTTTCAGAGTGCGACCGCAAGGCGGAGTGCGCCGCCGGGCAAGAATGCTATCCCGGCTCGCAATGCGCGCCCGGCTGCAGAGAGCCGAGCTGTTGCTCCGGTAACCGCTGCGGCGCGCCGGGCTGCGAGGGCTCGCCCATTCCGCATTGTGTGGCCGCCGGGTGCGCCGGAGGCGCGGTGTGCTTGGCTGCGTGCAGTGGCGTGCGCTGCGAGTGTGACGGCGCCGCCTGGCGATGCGCCGAGAGCCCCGCAGCGGGCGGGGCTCCCGGCGAATCCTGTCCGCAAGCGTGCGTTTCTCCTTAAGGAGTCACGTTTTCGCAGTCCGCTTGCATCGCCGCGCACACGTCGACGATCTGATCGCAATCCGACCCTGGCGAGTAGGCAAAGCAGTTCGCGGCTGCGTCGAAGCAGTGCGATACGTTGGCGAGGCAGGTCAACTCCGGGCTTCCTCCGGTGCCGGTGCCAG
>JAQSWN010000269.1 GCA_029266615.1 Polyangiaceae bacterium | reverse complement strand
GCATCCACACAAGCAGGGCATTTCCCGTTCATGCAGCTAGGTATTGTCCCGACGAGTCATGTTGTAAATCTAGATAAATATCACGCATCTTGTCGGTAGGAACGACATGTGAATGCCGAATCGAGAATGGGCGGCCTTCCTCCACGCGGATTGATGCGTTGGCCGCAGAGCGACCGTCCAACGTGAACCGTACAAAAGCCCTTCGGCGCGGCACGAAGAACGTCACCGCGCCGAAGGGAAGTCCGCGGAACGCCGCGGAGCCTGCTGAGTCGTCGTTTTTAGACGCGCCTCCTCGGGTTGGAGTTTCCGGCGTCCTCTCTGCGGCGCTGCAAGGTGCGCGCGACCACGCGAGCTAGCCGGTCAACTGCACCCTCCACCGCGCTGAACGGATCGGAGCTCGTCTCTTGTACAGTCAGCTCTCCTATGAAGGTGCCACGCGCCTGTACTTGGCACTGCTTGTCGAATCCGCCCTTCGGCCCGTTCAGGTCCGTCAAGGAAACGTCGACAGATTGGACATCTGTGCCGAATCGACTCAGACGGAAGCGGACTCTCACCTCCGCGTGGTCCCGTAGCTCTTCTTTCGGATCGCAGTTCCTCACTCGAACGTCCACCATCATGAGGCGCTCCTTTCAAGCGTTCGTCGCATTGCCACTCTGGTTTAGGAGATGGATTGTCTAGAAACCAGCACGATAATGTCTTCGTTTATGTAGGTCGCTCCTACAGTTCGCTCACTTCGTGCACGTTGGTCATTTGGCATTAGCGTGGACAGCGCGCCCCAATCGCTGCCGAGCTCCTGAGTCGTGTTTAGTCGCCTGAGAGCAGAGCTCGTTAAGCGGTGAGCGCGGCCCCGACGTTCGTGGGCGATGATGCCTCGGTTGCCGCGGCCGGGGCGGCCGCAGGTCGATACTTTCTCAGGGCCAGTGAGAGCACGCCCGGTAGAACGACGAGGGTGAGCAGCGTCGCGATGAGCATTCCGATGACCACCGCCGTCGCGAGCGGTTGTTGGACCTCGGCGCCGGCGCTCGTGGCGATCGCCATCGGCAAAAAGCCGAACGCGGCTACGACCGAGGTCGTCAGCACCGCGCGCAGCACCTGAGCGCAACCGGCCTTCAGCGCGTCCGCCAACGGCTCATGCAGATCTAGGCGACGGCGCACCTCGGAGGCCATGACGACCCCGTTCAGAACCGCGATTCCACCCAGGGCGATGAAGCCGACGGCTGCGGGCAGGCTGAACGGCATGCCTCGCATCGAAAGGCCCCGCTTGTCCCAGGAAGAGGTCGTCGCCCAGTCAAATGACCGCTGCAATCGAGAGAACATTCACGCGCAGCTCAAAGGCTCCCGTGCCTTGCGCGCTCCGCTCAACTCGCTCGAGGCCAACTGGGCCAACATGGTCATCGCTTCATGGGCATGGACGCTCTATCGCGCCGATCAAGCTACGCGTCCTCCGCATGGAATTGCGTTCGTTCTTGCAGCGCTTCATCTTGACCCCAGCTCAGATCGCGCCGCAGGCCCGCTCACTCACCGTGCGCTTGCTCGCCTGGCGTCCGGAGCTGCCTCTGATCTTCCGCCTCCTCGACGTCTGGTGATGTCGAGACCTGTCCGAAGCATTCCTGCGCCGGCCAGGTCCCTCGCCACGACACCGCCTAGGGCCAAAGGAGGCTCTTCATCATCTGCAACAAAACCTTTTACCCGGACCGCCGGTCACGACGCGCCCGCTCGCTGGCGCAGCCGGCGCCTTACGCTCGCCGCTCGCCTGTCGCTTGTTCAGAGACTAGTAAGCTTCAGGCAGGTATTCGGCGGCGTTCTCGATGTCGAAGATGCGGTCGACGTTGTCAACGCGCAGGGGCACGTCGTCCCCGCGTGCGTAGGCGAGCATGGTGTCGAAGGCGATCGGCCCGAACTTGGGATTACACTCGACGACGACCCCAATCTTGCCGTCGAGGATGTACTGAGTCGCTTTCTTGGTGCCGTCGATCGAAACGACGAGGATGTCTTCCCCTGGCACCTTCCCCATCTCTTCGAGGGCGGTGATCACGCCGAACGCCATGGCGTCATTGTGTGCGTAGATGACATCTGCGGTCGGATGCTCCGCCACCAAGCGCTTGGTCAACGCGTAGCCCTTGTCTTCGTCGAAATCTCCGGTCTCGGAGGCGAGGATGGTCATGCCGTCTTCCTTCGCGATTCGCTCGTCGAAGCCTCGCTTGCGCTGAACGCCGGGGGAAGATCCGACCGTGCCCTCTAGCTGGATGATGTTGGCTTTGCCCTGCGTCTTCTCGATCAACCAATCCGCGGCCATCTGGCCCTCTTTTCGGAAATCCGAGGCCAGGTAGGAGACGTAGTCCACGCCCGGAATCGCCACGTTGGGGTCGACGGCACGGTCGATGATGAAGACCGGTATACAGGCGCGGCGCGCCCTGACGACGGACGGGGCCAGCACTGTCTCATCGTGCGGGGCGATGAAGATGACGTCCACCTTCGCTTGGATGAGCGCCTGCATCCGGGCTACCTGCTCGGCGGGGTCGCTCTTGGTGCCAGGGTCGAACACGAGCTCGAACCCTCTCTTGTCCGCTTCGTCGATCATGCTCGCGGTGTTCGCGTTGCGCCAAGGACCGTCGTCTTCCCACACTTGCGCGAAGCCCACGCGGTACGTGTCTTTCTCCGCGAGGGGAGGCAGTCCTTCGCATACCTGGCCCTGCTGCTCTTCGTTCGGGTCCTCCGAGTTGCTACCGCAGCCAACGGCCAGGAGCGCCGCGAGCGCGACGCTGTACGGAACCAAGATTTCGAACACACGCTTCATGCGAGACCCTCTGCTTTCGGTTAAGGATAGACCTTCATTAGATTGAGCACTGACCCTGGAAAGGAGACCTGTTGCTTGCGAGCCTGAGGGACGTGCACCAAAAGTTTGGGTCGGCCCGAGACCAGATCGAAACCGAGCACGACGCCCGACGGGACGTAGTCAGGAACCGCCGCGACCGTGAGCACGTTGATCGATGAAAATACCTCGCGGACGGCCCCAACCTGCGGTCCGTAGCCAGGCCCCAGGTAGACGATCGCGGCCCGGCGCTCCCGGGTGATGGTGGCGAGGCTCGACGCGCTAGCGCCCGTGACGACGTGTTCTTCGTGCGGCAAATCCGCGATGGTGGACAGTCGTGCCAGCGCCGACTTCATTTCCATGATGGGGCGCATCGCGGAGGCGTCGTCGCTAGCCGCCGCCAAGATCACCACGACCTTGGCGCCAGCACGCGTCCTGAAGTTGCGGTCGAAGCCGGCCACCTTGACCATGAGGTCCGCCTGAACCGAGACCGGTAGCTGCGAGGCTTGTCCCGCCCCGCGATGGCTAAACGTCATGCCCACGAGCACGAGCGCGACCCATATCCGCAGCGCCGCTCGTGCTCGCAGCCAGCGGCTCACGGAGCCGAGAGCCGGACTAGAACTCATAGGCCAGCCCTACGGTGGTTCGGAAGCGATCGACCGGGATAAGTTGAGGGAGGGGCTGTGCCGGCGTTTCGTTCGTGACAGGGCCGACGACGTACGGACCGCGGTCCGCAAACGCATAGTTGGCGAGCGCGCGGTAGCTGAGCCCACGGACGAGGGGTACGGGACCGCTGACCGTCAACCTGAGCTGAAGCTGCGTGGAGGCAAAGGGGGTCGGGGAGAAGTGGCCATAGGAAAGGTCCGCGGGTCGAGGCCCGAGGAGATGCGACGCGAGCGCGATCGTCGGCCCTTCCTCCCAAGGCGTTGCCGCCACTCGCGCATTGCCGAACAGCCGTGGTGCGACTGGCAAGCGAGTCGTACCGTCGGCGCCGCTCCTCTCCGCGATGGCGCCGGTGACGTTGAAGCCGTAGGCGATACGGTTCGACGCCATTGCGCCTTCGAACCCGGTATTGATGCCGTAGTTCTGGACCGCGGTCGTGTTCCGATACTGCACGAGCTGAATGCCGGGCGTGAACGGTACTTGCGTCTTCCCGTTTCGAATTGCGGAGATTGCCTCTGCATCCGTGAGCGGGGAGAGCTCCACCATGCTGTCCCAGTGTGAATAGAAACCCCCGAGCGTTAGTCGGTGCGCGCCAAAGTGGTGCTGAATGTTCACGTCGACGGAGCGCACCCGCTCCGGCTGCAAGCCTTCGGCCTGGATGCGCCTGGCGGTGGAGTTGTCCGTTTCGTCCCAGCTGGGCGCACGAAAGGCGGTCGAGTAAGCCAGCTTCACCACGCCTCCGCTCCAAGCGTCCCAGATGGCCGCGACGCGTGGCGACATTACCGGGTCGAAGCGCGGATCCGAGTCCACGCGAGCACCGCCGCTGAGCTTGAAGCTCGACGCCAGCACCCAGGTCTGCTGCGCATAACCCGCGAGGATAGCGCCGGCACGGTCGAGTCCGGGAGACGCCGGGTAGGGACGCGAGTCATCTTGAAGGCTGACGGTGTCGCTACTCGCACGCACGTGGCTGTGGCGTGCGTCCACGCCGACGGTGGTGACGAAGCGCTTGTTCCTGAACCAGTCCCAGTTCGTCTGTAGCTCGAGGCCGAGCCACGTGGCGCGGCCTTCATTCACGTAGTCACACGTGATGTTGCCGAATGGGCAAAGCTCGCCACGCGAGGCGATGAAGTCGCTGCGCGTCTGGAAGTAGTTGGCGTACATTCGCGCGGACACGTCCAGCAACGTGGAAACGGCCAAACGATGGCCTAGACCGAGCTCGGCCCTGGTTTCGCTATCGCGCGTACCCGAGTCGTCGAAGTTACCGGGCCCGGTCGGGGTGGCGTGCCGGTAGCGTGAAGCTCGCAGGTGGAGCTCGGTGTTGCCCAGCACGACCCGGAATAAACCAGAGGGGCTATCCGCATAAAGAGACTGCGTCGCTCGCGCCCCACCCCAAATGCCGGTGGGGCCGCCTTCGCGAGTATTCCGGCCGGGCTGCCCGGTGAAGCGGTCCGTACCCGTGTTTTGGGCATCGAAGAAGAAGTCTGGGCCTTCTTTCTTGTAGTACTCCAGCTGGGTCGTGACCTGCCCGGGCTGGCCGAAGATCTCGAAGCTTGCGCCGGCCCCTGCGGCGGCGCGAACGCTAGTCGGTAACTCCGCCTCGACGATGACTCGGCCGCCCTTGTAGTCCTTGGCCTGCTTGGTAATCACGTTCACGATGCCGAACATGGCATTGGAGCCGTAGAGTACGGAGCCAGGGCCGACGACGATCTCGATGTGATCGATGAGCTCGAACGGGATCCCCGCCCCGGGTCCGAACGTCGTGCTGCCCCGCAGGGGGTCGTTCACCACGAAGCCGTCTACCAAGAGCAAGAAGTGGCTGCCGCGGTCGCCCGTCAAGAGCACGCCCCGCGCGCCCACCTCACCTCCGCCCAGGTTGTCGGAGGTGCTGACCGCCAGCGAAAGGAAGTCGATGGCTTCGGCTAGGGTGCGAATGCCGTACCTGCGCAGGTCCTCGGCGGTAAGGCTCGTTGCGAGGGCAGGGGCGGAGCTGGCGCCTTCCGAGCTCTTAGAAGCCGACGAGACGATGGCCTCGTTCAGCACCCCCTCCAAGGCGGAGGTGTCTTGCGCACGCACGCTCCGAGGCACGAAACACACGAGCGCCGCCGCCAAAAACGTCTTGTGCATCGCTCGCATCAGGCGCCCGTGATCTGCGCGGAGGCGCCATGGTGAGCGTGGGCCGAGGGTGGAATGGACGCTGCCGATTGCACCAGAGAGCTCGCGGCGAAGCGAAACCGGCACTTGGTTCCGAGGCCCGGCGTGCTGTCGACCTCGATGGTGCCGCCCATCGCCCGTACGACGTGATGAACGGCCGAGAGCCCAACGCCGCGGCCCGAAAGCTGAGATACCCGGTCACGGGTCGTGAATTTGTCGGTGAACAAAGCTCGCTCCAAGTCCGCGCGCGACTCACACGGCAAGTGACGGTCGGCGGCTTGCTGCCGCACTCTCTCCCAATCGATTCCGCGCCCGTCGTCGCTGACCTCCACCACGATTTCGCCTCGGCCGACGAGCACCGACAGGCCGATCGCGCCCGGGACGG
The DNA here is from genome assembly GCA_029266615.1 of Polyangiaceae bacterium. Taxonomy (GTDB): domain Bacteria; phylum Myxococcota_A; class Polyangia; order Polyangiales; family Polyangiaceae; genus PMG-095. The sequence goes on along the minus strand of JAQSWN010000269.1, from coordinate 2,380 downwards.
CCTTACCGGCGAGCCGTCGCTCCTCGTCTTCTTCCAGACCGTGATCGACCGCGTTGTTCAGCACGTGAGAAAAGACGTTCCAGAAGGGCGCCCAAGGGCCCGGCGGCACCCGTAGGTCCCCGTGCTCGATGTGCACTTTCGGCGGCGTCTTCCCGAGCTGGTTGCAGCTCACCTCCAAGAGGCGCTTTGCGTGGTCGAGGCGTGTCGCGAGCGGCTCGCAGCGTAAGTCGTGCACCAGTTGCTCCAGCCGCTCGAGCGGCGCTCGCTGCTGGAACCCGTCGAGCAACCGGTCGTATTGTTCTCGCGAAACCTCGAGGAACACTTCGGCGCCTCGGATTAGTGGGTCGATGCGCTCTCGAAGCGACTCCCACAGCTCGTGCAGGGCTCGCTTTTCGCGGTCGACCAGCGACGCCGTACCACGCTCCGTCATGGCCGATTCCAGCTCGTGACAGAGCGCGGACACGCGCCCCAACCCGAAAAATCGGGTATTGCCCTTCAAGGTGTGCAGATCGCGGCGCAGCGCCTCGGGGTTGCTCTCAGGCGCTAGGATCCGAGCGACCAGCCCTGACGCCTCCTGCCAAAAGCCGTGGAAGGCGCGGCGGTCGCGCACGAACTGGTCGACGAGAGCGGCAAATTCTTGTTGCTCGACGAGCGCCCGTTGCCGCGCTAGCTCGGTCGTCGTGTCGGTGATGACGAGCACCATTCGGGTGAGCTCGTCGCCGTTGAGCACGGGATGGTACGTCAGGCTGAAGTCCTGACCCGTCCGAATGAGTCGCTTCGGCAGCTGCTCCAGCGCGACCTCGAGAGGTAGGACGCCGTCGGTGACTTGCGTCCAGCCCATCTTCAGCCACCTTCCCGCCGCGGGGTCGATGGCGCGGACGAGATCCCACAGCGTGGCGTCGGGCGGGAGCGGTCCCACCCATTTTTCGACGATGGCCGATCGCTCCTCATACAGCTTGCCGTCGAGCGCCGCCGTCAAGAAGCCCTGATCGACGCTGTCGAGAATGAGCTTCAACTCAGCGTTCCGCACCCCGAGGCGAGCTTCGCGGTCACGGACCGCATCCGCCATGTCGGCGAAGGCTTCCGCGAGCCGAATGACCTCGTCTTCCATGCCCGCGCGCGGACGCGCGTGTTCGAGCTCGCCGCCCCGCGCCTGCGCCTCGCCTCGGGCCAGGCGTCCTGCCGCCTCTTCCAACCGCTTCACGGGGAGGACGACGACGCGGTGAATAGCCAACAGGATAGCCAGCGCAAGCCCAAGCCCGGTCCCGATCGAAACGTACAAAATCTGGCGAGAGAGCTGCGCGAGGGTGGCGGACTCTCGAGCCGTCGAGAAGCGAACGACGAGCCCGCCTACGGACTGGCCCTCCAGACTCACCACCGGCTCGACCACCCGAATGGACGCGCTATCCCGAACGCTCCGCCTTTCACCCTGCTTGGGGCGACCGAGCTCCAGCGGCCGTTGCCGGTGGAATTGGGCCAGGAGGCCTTCCTTCGCACCGAGCTCGGATGCCTGAAAGCCCCAGAGCTCCGCGTCCGAAACGTCCGGGTTGCGCGCGAGGTTGGCGATGGCTCGCTGCATCTCCTGCTCGTCGCCAAACACCACCGCGGGCAGGACCGACGCGCTCGTGAGCTTGACGACCATGTCCGCCGCCGCCTCTTTGGAGCTCAGGAGGGTTTGGCGCGACTGCCGAACCAGTCCCACATACACGCCGATGGTCACACTCACGACGAGTAGGACCACCGGCACCATCACCCGGATCCCAAGGGAGACGAAAGGCCGACTCGCCCGCTCTGCCGGGGCGGCATGGAGCGCAGCTCTCGGCATTTGCCCCCGATTACCTTCATTAATCGGGGTTAGCTGCTCGCGACGGTTTCCCACGATCTCCCAAGCGGCCGAACTCCGTGAGATCTGAGTGGCGAAATCGAAAATCGCACTGTTCGCACGGCGCTCGGCGCGATGGCTCCGAACATCGGGCTGATTAGTGTCGCAAAGCTTTTTAAGCGTGCATTATCGAGCGCTGCTCACAGGCGCGCTGGCCGCTCGCTTGAAATTAGCAGATGCGGAGTCGAACGAACTCGCTATGTCCGTTTCGCTTGGCAACGCTCGTTGTTCCGTCCCGTCGCAGCGACGAAGCAAGAACGTGGTGGTGACGAGCGTGGGCGCTGCCTGTCTTGCGCCAAGCTCGGCTCGCTGCGTGTGTTGCCGACCCGCCACCCACAACGCGTATCAGCGGACCCATGTCTTCGCCGCCTAGGCCTTGGCCCCGCGGCTCGTAGAGATGATACGGCGAGCCCGAGGTTGCGCGCCCGTGCCGCGTCTGCCTTTGCCCAGGGATTTCATTGTGAGCGAAAATTTCCGACTCAACGCGGAGATCGTCCT
>JAQSWN010000268.1 GCA_029266615.1 Polyangiaceae bacterium | reverse complement strand
CCGCCGCTCGAGGTGAAAGCAGACACGCCCAACCTCCTCATTACTTGGGTCGACGACAAAGGTGACTTCCACGTCACGCAGAAGCCCGCGGAGGTGCCGACGGAGGGCCGCGGCGCCGTGCGCGTCGTCGTCACGACTCGGGAAGAAGGCACGGGCGCGCTCGTCTACGTCGCAAACTTGGACGAAACCACCGCGACCGGCGCCTACCGCCTGAAGACGATGCCGCGCGCGCAGTGGGAGGAGCTCGGAGCCAGCAAGCGCAAGGCGCGCATGGAGGCGCTCGCGCCCAGCGCTCTGCCGAGCAGTGCGCCGGCTCCCGCCAACGGTGACCCCAAGTCTCCCAGCGGCGCGGCCGCCGGCAAGCCTCCCGCCACCGGCGTCGTGGCCATCATTTACGGAGCGGACTGGTGCAAGCCGTGCCACGACGCCGAGCGCTACCTGAAGCAGCGCGGCGCGACCGTCATCAAGAAGGACATCGATCAGAACGAGGTCGCCGCCGACGAGATGCGCCGCAAGCTCGAGAAAGCCGGACGCGGAGGCGCCAGCATCCCCGTGATCGACATCATGGGTCAGATTCAGGTCGGGTTCAGCCCCGCCGCGCTCGAGCAAGCGCTGGCGAGCGCGCGGAGCGCCAAGGGCCTCTGAACGGGGCTCCTCGGCGTACCCGTCACCGGGAACGGGGCCATGATTGTGCGGCGTCACTGAACCTTCGAGCGTGAGCGCGCTGAAACGTCGTAGGCTAGCCGCCATGAAGCGCGCTTTATTGGTGGGGTCGGTGTTGCTGACGGCGGCTTGCTCTTTTCAGATGCAGGCGCAGTCCTCGGGGGCGGGATCTGGCGCGAGCAGCGCGAACGAGCCGCGCAAGGAGCGGAAGAAGAGCACCGGTAAAGGGAAGAAGTGGACCGCGAGCTTTCACGAGTCCGGCTCGGTCCATGGCGAGCTGCACTGGCAGGGGCGGAGCGGAAAGCTGTGTCGGTCCGTCGCGCCGTTCAAGTTCGTCGGCACCGCCAAGCTCGCCGGCAACGCCCAGTTGAAGGACGGCAAGCTCACGGCGTCCGGCAACGCGCAGGCGTCGGGCAAGAGCACCGGCGGTGCGAGCAACGGCGCGTGCGAGGCGCCCCGCGCCCCTGTGCCGCCGACGCCGCCGGCCAAGCCCGTTACCCATCCGGAGAAGCCGGAGGCAGACAAGCCAACGCGCGTCAAACCGAAGCCGGCGGACATTGGCAAGCCGCCGAAGCCGACGCCCGCAAAGCCCACGCCAACACCGCCAACGCCCCCGTCGCCCTCGCCCGACGAGCTGGACAAACCCGTGGATCCGCCGAAGGAGCCGCCGGACAACGTGTTCGGTTACGAGAAGCCGGTCTTGGGGTGCTTCGAGGGACAGGTGTTTCCACTGCAGGAAAACGCGCCCGCCTTGCCCACGGACTACTCGGCGCGCAAACCGGTGAGCGTCCTGTATGCCTGCGAGTGGGATATCCCGCCGCGGCAGTGGGACCAGGGCTTCCCGGGCGTGGCGGACCACTTCGAGTGGTTTGCGATCCGCTACGCCGGCGCGTTCCGCGTGGGAGACGCCGGACAGTACACGTTCCGACTTTCCAGTGACGACGGCTCCAAGCTCATCATCGACGGCAAGGTCGTCATCGACAACGACAAGCAGCATCCGCCCAAGTCGCTGAGCGGCAAGGTGGAGCTCGCCGCCGGTGACCACCAGATGGTGCTCGAGTACTTTCAGGGGCCGCGCTTCGAGATCAACTTGCAGCTGTGGGTGTCCCCGCCCGGGAAGGGCGAGGAGCTGTTCACCGTGCGTTGACCACGTCGCCCCCAGGTGCCCACGCGCGCCCACATGACCCAAGCGACGTGCGCGGATTGGCGTGCGGCGCGCCAATCACTCTGCAGAGTTATTGTCCTACCGCGTACTCGTGACTACATCGCTAAGTCGGTGGGACGTGTTACCTTCGAAGGTTAGTGCAGTCGGGTTCGCCGCGTTCGTTGGTTCGCCTCGGTAGCTACGAGCTGGTGCGTCGCATCAGCAGCGGGCGAACGGCGGAGGTGTACGAGGCGCGCCACGCGGGGCCGCGCGGGTTCGCCAAGCGCGTCGCGCTCAAGCGCGTCCTGCCGCAGCTCGCGCAAGACGCAAAGCTTGCCCGAGCGTTCTGTGCTTCCGCACGGGTGCAAGCTGCGCTCACTCACCCGAACCTCGTCAGCGTGCTGGACTTCGGGGAAGCAGAGGGCGAGCTCTACCTGGTCATGGAGTACGTGGACGGCGTGTCCCTCTCGGACGTGCTGAGCGCGCTCATGGCGCGAAAACGACGCATGGAGCTCGCGCCGGCGCTCTACCTGGCGCGCGAGGTCGCGGCGGGGTTGCAGCACGCGCACGAGCACCAGGGGGAAGCAGACGCGCCGCGGGGTGTCGTCCATCGCGACGTCTCGCCGAGCCACGTTTTGCTGGGGCGCGCAGGTGTCGTAAAGCTGACGGACTTCGGAATGCGTCGCGCGCTGGTCTCGGAGCTGCGCGCGGTGGAAGAGCTGCGCGAAAAGCTGGGTTACGTGTCGCCGGAGCAAGCTCAAGGCCGCGAGGCAGAGCCACGCAGCGACTTGTTCTCGCTCGGGGTCGTGCTCGCAGAAATGCTGCTCGGCGCGCCTTTGGTCGTCGGCACCAGCGCCGCGCAGATTCTGGAGAACTTGCAAGCGCGCCCGTGGGAAGGGCTCGCTGGGCTCGTCGGTCACGCGCCTCCGCCCGTCATCGCCTTGGTGCAGAAGCTCTTGGCGCGCTCGCCGCGCAACCGCCCCGTCAGCGCCGCGCACGTGGTGGCAGAGCTGGATCGCCTCGCCAGCGCTCATACCGCGCGGGCGTCGGCGCATGACTTCTCGCTTTGGCTCGCGGATTTGGGGGTAGTGCGGCTGGAAAGCAACGTCCGCCTCACGCCCAGCCACGGCGACGCAGCCGAGTTGCTCGCAGCCGAGTCTACGGCTCGAGAGGAGCAAGCGACGCTCGTAGACGACGACGCCCTCAAGCCGGTGGCAGTCGCGTTGCCCGCAGTACACCTGGAGGTCGCGCCTCTCGCGCCCACGCGAACGGCTCCCACTAGTCCGCCCGGCCTTCGCTACCGCTTGCGACGCCCCGGCGGCGAAATCGTCGGCCCCGTGTCGCTCGCGACCGTGCTCGCCATGCTTGCAACGGCCCGCGCCGGTTTGGATTCGGAGCTAGCCCGCGACGACGGACCCTTCCTCCGGCTCTCGCGCGCCTTCGAGCTGACTCGCCTCGCGTCGCGTCCGCTGTACCGCTTCTTCGAGCCCATCGCGCTCTTGGCGACGGAGCGGCAGCCGGTGGAGCGAGCGAGCTTTCCCGCGCACCTGCTCCGGATCGCGCGTGAGCGCCGCACCGGCCTCTTGGTGCAGCGAAGCGGCGCGGAGCAGCGCCGGATCTATTTCGAACAGGGCACGCCGCTCGCCAGCGCTTCCACCGACGGAAGCGAGCTTCTCGGTGCGCAGCTGCTCCGCCGCAGGCTCGTCGGGGCCGCGGACCTGGAGCGAGTCCTCGAGAGCGGCTACCGCTCCGGTTGCCAGCTAGGAGAGAGTCTGGTGCGCGCAGGCTTGCTGACGGAGCAAGCGCTCGCGACGTGTCTCTCCGAGCAGCGTGTGGAGCGCCTCGCCGCGCTGTGCCACGTGCCGAGCGGGGAGCTTTTCTTCGTCGAGGGCGCGGTTTCGGGCGAGACCTGCGTCGGTACCGAGCCCGCTATCGCCACGCTGCTCGAGGCGCTGCGACGTGCCTACGCGGCGCCGGAGCTGCTCGCGTTGCTCGGCGGATTGGAGCGCACCGCCCTCCGTCCGTCTGCGAGTTGCGCGGAGCTGCGCCGCACCCTCTCCTTCTCCGCCGACGAGGCGTACGCGTTCGATCTGTGCCTGCGCGGCGTCAAGCTCGGGCTGGTTCTGCGCGAGGCCCAGGTGCGGGGCGAGTCCTCGCTACGCGCAGCCGGGTTCGCGATCTTCATCGGGCTTTCGGCCGGCGCTTTCGTGGCTCGGCCCGACTGAGCTATAGAGGCGCGTATGAACGCGTCGGCCCCTAGTCTCGCCACGCTGCTCGTTTCCTGCCCGGACCGTCGTGGCATCGTCGCTGCGTTGGCGCAGGTCCTCTACGGCCATGGCGCCAACATCTTGGACTCGGACCAACACACGGACGCCGAAGCGGGCTTGTTCTTTCAGCGTCTTCGGTTCGACCTCGCCGAGCTCATGACAGACAGGGTGGCGTTGGAGCGCGCCATCGCAGAGCTCGCCGAGCGCTTTCAGATGCAGTACCGGCTGCTCTATCAAGCCAAGCGCAAGCGGGTGGCGCTCTTCGTGTCCAAGTACGACCACTGCTTGTACGCGCGGTCGTGAGCAACCATCCGGACCTCGCGAGCGTTGCCGGTCAGTTCGGCGTGCCGTTCCATGTCTTCCCCAAAGCGGCCGACACCAAGCTCGCCCAAGAGCGGCTCGAGCGAGAGCTGCTCCTCGAGCTGGAGGTGGATCTGGTCGTGCTCGCGCGTTACATGCAGGTGGTGAGCGATAGCTTCTGCGAGGCTTTTCCGCAGCGAATCATCAACATTCACCACTCGTTCTTGCCCGCCTTCGTCGGTGGCAAGCCCTACCACCAGGCCTACGCACGAGGCGTGAAGCTCATCGGCGCGACCGCGCACTATGCCACCGCCGTTCTGGACGAAGGCCCCATCATCGAGCAAGACGTAGTGCGCGCCTCGCATCGGGACGCGGTGGAGGACCTGGTACGCAAAGGTCGCGATCTCGAGAAGGTCGTGCTGGCGCGCGCCGTCCGTTCGCACCTGGACGACCGGGTGCTGGTCTACGCAAACAAGACCGTCGTCTTCGAGTAAAGCGCCGTAGCTGCGCCGTCAGACCGGCATGAACGTGCCGACGATGACTAGGAGCCAGAAGGCGCCACCCGCCAAGACCACGACGATTCCGCCGGCGCCCAGCTGCGAGTTGCTGCGCCCACCTGGGTCCCCGACGGAAAGATTGACGACTTTCTGCGCTGTCAACAAAGGAACGGTGGCGAGCAGCGGCAGCAGCAAGGCCACCAGAGCCAAGCCTCTCGACCCTTCGCCGAGCTCGCTAACTTTATCCAGCACCCGCGCCGCGACATTGACGACGATGAAGACCGCCGCGTGCGCGGCCGGGTTCCAAGTCGGCGCGTGGCCGACCGTGCGCGCGTCCAAATCCAACGCCTTGAACAAAGGCGCCGCGTAGAACACCGAAAAGATGGCGCGAGGCAAAGGCCATATGCTCGGCATCGCGGCCAGCTTCTGGTCCCGCCAGTGCCGGTAAAACCAGTACACGCCGTACAGGCCCATAGTGGCCACGTGCAGCAGCGCGAGCTTCGTGGGGGAAACCACGTAGCCGGGTACCTCGTGCGCGTCTACCGCGCGCCCTCCGCTGTCATCGTCTGCAACCGGAGCCCTATACGCGTCCGCCACCCCGTCCGCACCGCTCGCCATGCGGGGCAGCATACAGCCCCCGGTCCCTGCCCTCAAGACACCTTGCGGCGCGCGCGGTCGTTCAAGAGCGCGCGCCACGCTTCGATTCGGTTCAACGCGTGCTCCGGCCAGTTGAAGCGGGAAAGGCGCGCGAGCAGATGCGGCGTGTGGTCGCCGGCGCGAATGCGGGGCCCGAACACGTCGGCGGCCGCCTCGATGTATTCGAAAGCGCGATCGGCGCGCCCGCGTGAATGCTCGTACCAGGCGCAGGTCAGCAAATAGTGCTGCTTGGCTTCCGCCTCTTCCACGACGATGCGCGAGCACTCCTCGATGAGCGCGCGCGCTCGCTCCGGTTGGTGGCGAATGAGCGCGAGCTGGCAAAATAGCAGCTTGGATTCCATGACGCCCCACGGGTCGCCCATCTTCACGAAGGATTTGTGGGCGCGGTCCGTGTGCAGCTCGGCCATGTCCAAATCGTCGGTGTCGATGCCGATCATGGCCAGGAGACGGTCACAAGCCGCTTGGCCGCGCGGCGTCCGCAAGACGTCGAACGTCTGCAAGGCTTCGAACGCGCCAACCTCCGCGGTGTGGAAGTTCATCAACCGGTGCTCCACGTGCGCGATCGAGACGTCCGCCTGGGCGGTGCCGAGGCGATAGCCGGCGCGCTCGAACTCGTTGCGCGCCTCTTGGGCCAAGCGCCGCGAACGATCCGTCGTGCCCTCGGAGTGCTCGATCCAGCTGAGCAGCAGCAAGCACTGCCCGCGCCCAACCGGCTGGTCGAGGGCCGCGAAGTTGCGCTCGCCGCTCTGAATCGTGAGCCGCGCGCTCTCGTAGTCGCCCAGCTGGAACTCGATCTCGCCTGCGACCGCTTCGCACAGGGCCTGGCCGAGAACGTGGCTCTGCTCTTCGAACGTGTGGAGCGCACGCCGAACGAGCTCGAGCCCCTCCGCGGAGCTGCCCTGCTCGCTCAGCAAGTGGCCCTGCAAGCGCAAACAGTGCGCCACGTTCTCTTCGTCGCCCGCGTCCTCGAAGCGCGTGCGGGCCAGCTCCGCGAGCGTGCTTGCCTCTGCCAAACGCCCGACGTGGCGCATGGCCTCCGCTTGCCAGCGGTTCTTGAGCGCGAGCATGCGCCCGGTGAGCTTGCCCTTCAGCAAGTCCAGGTCGGACAGCGTGGAGAGCGGCTCGCGCGCGCCGTTCCACCCGCGTTGCAGAAAGTCGAAAAGGAGCAGCGCGGCCGGATCGTGATCGCCGGCGTGAATCAAGTTCACGACGCGCTGGCGCACGATGCGGCGGGTGTTCGCTTGCGGATGCGTGAGGAGCGCGGCCGCGGCGGCGCGGTAGAAGCGCTCTTTGTCCGGCCGCACGGAGAGCTGCGCCGACAAGTGCTCCTGCAAGAGCTCGTGCGGCCACGAATAGCGGCCGGAAGAGCGCGGAATCAGAACTTCCGCGTTCTGCAGCGCGACGATGGCGGGCTCGGGCGCCATGCCCAGCGAGGCGATTAGCTCGCGCAGCACGTTGCGCCGGATTTCTCCGCCGAGCGTCGCCGCCGCGACCGCGGCCGTGCGGTACTGCTCGGGCACGGAGTTGACTCGGCTGTCCCACAGCTCCGCCGTCGTCTGCGGGCGTGTCGCCAGCACCTCGGGCGGCACGCGGTACGTGCCGTTCAAAAACTCCATGTTGCCGCCGAGGGCCCAGGCGTGGAGCTGCTGCAGCGCGAAGAGCGGATTGCCGCGGCTGCGTCGCGCGGCTTCCTCCACCGCGGCGTCGTCCAGCGGCAGAGACGCGCGCAGCATCTCTTTCGTCGTTTCGGGCTGCAGGGGCTGCACCTCGATGACGGTGCCATCCATGACGTCTCGCAGCTGGCGGAGGCGCTCCGCGGCGGGCGTACCGAGCGCGACGTCCTCGTGACGGGCCGTCGCGACCATCACGATTTTGACGTCCGTCTCCTCGTTGTGGATGCGGATGAAGCCTTCGAAAGTGGCAGGACCGCCGTTATGGAGGTCGTCCAACCAGAACAAGAGCGGGCGCCCGGCGGAGATTTTGCGGAGCGTGTAGCGGATCACCATGCGCCGCGTCTCCAGCGTATCCAACGTGAAGCGGATACCCGAGGGACCGATCGGCTGGTCGCTGGAAGAGCCGCCCACTGGCTTCATCCACTCCGCCGCGCCGGCGACCCACGCGCGGCCGTTCTTGTCGTCACGGCGCACGCGCCAGCGCTCGAGCAGCGAGCGCTCGATGGTGTCGCGATCCGTGCGCTCGAAGTTGTAGTAGTGCGCGGCGGCGCCGAGCATGCCGTCGACCGAGCTCCGCAGCTTTCGATACCGCGCGCGGAGCGGCACCATCGACCCTTGCTCGTGCATGGTCTCGCACAGCCACTCCGCGAGGCGGCTCTTACCGCAGCCGGCGGGCCCGACCAAAATGACGAGCCGGTGTGGCGCGCCCACGCCGTTCGCCATCTCCTCGCAAATATCGAGGAGCTTCTGCCGCTCGACGTCGCGCCCTACGAGCGGGCTCGGCCGAATGCTGAGCAAGCCGGGCGCGTGCTCGGGCGCGGGCGCCAGATCCGGGTTCGGGCCGCGCGTGCCCGTGCGGCGGGTCGGCGCGGCAGCTTGGACGTCGGAAGCGCGCGCCAGGGACGGAAACTCCCAAACCTTGGGCAAGGTGGGGGGCCTGAGCTTCGCCCAATCGCGGCGCGCGTTTTGCGCGAACTCGTAGCGGTCCCACGGCTTCTTCGCGAGGAGCTGGGTGACGAACGGGATCGCGTCTTCCGGCGCCTCGATCGCGAGCTTCAGCTTCGGCACGCGGTCGAAGGCGTGCACGCGCAGCAGCTCCTTCGATTCCCCCGTGAACGGCGCGTGCCCGGCGAGCAACCGGTACAAGATGCAGCCGAGCGAGTACAGATCGGTCGCACCGGTGACGTGGTGCATCTCGTGCTGGATCTGCTCGGGCGCCATGTAGCCGGGCGTCCCCGCGCCGGCGTGCGGCGCAAACTCCATCGCCTTGCTGCCGTCCAGCCGCTCGTCGTGCGCGTCTTGCCGCAGCCAGGCCAGACCGAAGTCCAGCACGTGCACGCGGGGATCCTCTCCCTCGATGCGCTCGACGAGCACGTTCGAAGGCTTCAAGTCCCCGTGCACGATGCCGCGCGCGTGCGCGTGCGCCAGCGCAGACAAGATTTGATCGACCACGATCCAGATCAGCGGGAATTTGATGCGAGCGTGCGCCAGCTCGTGAAGCGACGCGCCGGACACGAGCTCCATCGCCAAGTAGGGCGATCCGTCGCGCAGCTGCCCGAAATCCTGCGCCTTGACGATGTTCGGGTGGTCGAGAGCCGCGAGCGCGCGCGCCTCCTTGTAAAACCACATCACGTAGTCGTGCGCGAGGTTGCCGGGCGGCGGGATGACGCGCTTTACCGCGACCTGCTCGCCGTTGGCTTGATCGCGGCAACGGTAGACGATGCCCATGCCGCCCTCGCCGAGGACGCTCAGGACCTCGTAGCGATTCGCGATGACATGCCCCGGCAAGACGGGCGTGCTGGTGGCAGCGCGCGTAGAATCCTCGGAGAACACCGCCGCGGCCGAAGGGATGCTCGGCGGCGCGCTCTCTGCTTCCTGCGGCTCGCGCTGCGCGTCCGCCAGTATTTCTTCGTCGGCCACTGCTTGGGGATCCGTGTTCGGTGCAGGCTTGTCGCGTTGAGAATCGGTCGCGTTCGGATTCGGGGAATCGGTGGTCAGGTTTCCCGCAATCCCTTCGGGCTCACGCCGCCCTCCCGGCTCGTCGCGCAAGTCTGCCCCCGTGCGACGGTCCGACGCCCGAGAAGCTTTCTTTGGCTCCCGTGGGTTCTTCGCTTGGCTTGGCGCTGCCATCGCACCGGACCGAGTTTAGCCACCTGCCACCCCACGTCGAGAGCCGCTGGGTCAGGCAACGACCGGTGCTCGTCGATACGCCCGCGGGCCAGTCCGTCTGCTGTGGGTGGATCTTGAAATTCTCAATAGTAACCTTGAGTTATGTTCATGTGGCGCACTTCCATAACGGGCGGTACTCTCCGCGACCCCATGGCCTCCTTCAACCTCGTAGATCCTTCCCTCGCCGAACGTGACCCGGATATTGCCCGACTCATCAAAGAGGAGGAGGTCCGCGAGACCGTCAAGCTGCGCCTGATCCCGAGCGAGAACTACGCCTCGCGCGCGGTCTTGGAGGCCACGGGCTCGGTTCTGACGAACAAGTACTCGGAAGGCTACGCGGGTAAGCGCTACTACGAGGGCCAGCAGATCATCGACCAGGTGGAGGAGCTCGCCGTTTCGCGCCTCAAAGCGCTGTTCGGCGCCGAGCACGTCAACGTGCAGCCGTACAGCGGCAGCCCCGCGAACCTCGCTGTGTACCTCGCGTTTTGTAACGCGGGTGACACCATCATGGGTCTCGGCCTGCCCAGCGGCGGTCACCTCACGCACGGCTCCCACGTCAGCATCACGGGCCGCTACTTCAAAGCCGTCGGCTACAACGTGAGCCAAAGCGACCAGCGCATCGATTTCGACGAGGTGCGCGCGCTCGCCAAGGAGCACCGCCCCAAGATCCTCTGGGCCGGCACCACCGCCTACCCGCGCACCTTGGACTTCGCGAAGTTCCGCGAGATCGCCGACGAAGTTGGAGCCAAGCTGTGCGCGGACATCGCGCACATCTCCGGCTTGGTCGCGGGCGGAGCGCACCCCTCGCCCATCGGCATCGCCGACGTCGTCACGAGCACGACTCACAAAACTCTCCGCGGTCCGCGCGGCGGCATCGTGATGTGCAAGGCCGAGCACGCCAAGGACATCGACCGCGCCGTGTTCCCCGGCCTCCAAGGCGGCCCGCACAACCACACCACCGCCGGCATTGCCGTCGCCGCCAAAGAGGCGAGCACCCCCGAGTTCAAGCAGTACGCGCACAACGTCGTTTCCAACGCCAAGATCCTCGCCGAGTCCCTTCTCGGTAAGGGTTTTTCGCTCGTCACCGGCGGCACCGACAATCACCTCATCTTGATCGACCTGCGTAGCAAGAACGTCACCGGCAAGGTCGCCGCCAAGGCGCTGGATCGCGCGGGTATCGTCGGCAACTACAACAGCATCCCGTTCGACCCGCGCAAGCCCTTCGATCCCTCCGGCTTCCGCATCGGCACGCCGTCGATCACGTCGCGCGGCATGGGCAACGAAGAGATGGTGCGCCTCGCGGGCTGGATGGACCAAGTCGTGAGCAACGCCTCCGACGACAAGCTCATCGAGAAAGTCGCGGCCGAGGTCGCGGAGATGTGCAAGTCGTTCCCGGCGCCGGGCATTCCGGTCTGATCGTTACGCTCCCCCGTCACTCGTCCGAGCCGCTCCGCACCCGCTGAGCGGCTCGAGCTTTTTCTAGCGCGCGTGGGGCTGCTGCGAGGGGAGCAACGCGCTCCGGAGAGCGGCTGCCGAGCAGAGGGAAAGGATGCCGGCGTGGGGCGGTGCTGATAAAGCTTCCCGCGAGATGCACCCGCTTCGCCGATTGTTTCAGCACGCCCGCCAGTACCGGTCGCAAGTGGTGTGGGCCAGCGTCTTTTCCGTTCTGAACAAGCTCTTCGACGTGCTGCCGGAGGTGCTGATCGGCGTCGCGGTGGACGTGGTGGTGAGCCGCAAAGACTCGTTCTTGGCGCGCTTGGGAGTCGCGGATCCGCACCAGCAGCTGATGCTCCTCGCGCTCGTGACCGTCTTCGTGTGGGTGTTCGAGTCCACGTTCGAGTACCTGTACTCCGTGCGCTGGCGCAACCTGGCCCAGAACATTCAGCATGCGCTGCGCATGGAGAGTTACGCGCACGTTCAGAAGCTGGAGCTGTCGTGGTTCGAGCGAACTCGGACCGGGACGCTCATGAGCGTGCTCAACGACGACATCAATCAGATGGAGCGCTTCCTCAACGGCGGTGCCAACGACCTCATCCAGGTATTGACCGGCACGCTCCTGGTCGGCGCGGTGTTCTTCACGTTGACGGCCAAGATCGCTTTCTTGGCTCTCATCCCAATCCCGCTCATCATCTACGGCGCATTCTGGTTTCAATCGCGGCTCGCGTCGCGCTACGCGCAGGTGCGCGAGGCGGCAGGGGTGCTCAACGCCCGGCTGAACAACAACCTGCTCGGTATCGCGACGATCAAGGCGTACGCGGCCGAGGACTACGAGGTGGAGCGCATCCGCGAGACCTCCGACGGCTATCGCAGCGCGAACGCCTTCGCGATCCGATTCTCGGCCGCAATCACGCCCGTCATTCGCATGGCCATTTTGGCCGGATTTACCGTCACGCTGCTGTACGGCGGCTTCCTCGCGCTCCGAGGCGAGGTGGGCGTCGGAAGCTACTCCGTGCTCGTATTTCTGACCCAGCGCCTGCTCTGGCCGATGACGCGGCTGGCGGACATGTCCGACCTGTACCAGCGCTCCATGGCCTCCGTGGAGCGCGTCATGAACCTGATCGAGACGCCGGTGAAGATCGGCTACGCGGGGCGCAGGATCGCGCCCCCGAACGTTCGCGGCGCGATCCGCTTCGACCACGTGGACTTCGCGTATGGGGAAAGTCGGACGTTGCAGGACATCTCGCTGTCGATTGAACCCGGGCAGAGCATTGCCTTCGTAGGCAGCACCGGCGGCGGGAAGAGCACGCTCGTCAAGCTGTTGCTTCGCTTCTACGAGCCCACACGCGGCGAAGTCTTGCTCGACGAGCAACCGATCTCCGAGCTGGACTTACAGGACTTGCGGCGTTGTATCGGCTACGTCGCGCAAGACAGCTTCCTCGCGGACGCAACTGCCGCGCAGAACATCAGCTACGGCCTTGCGGGCGTACCGCGCGAGCAAGTCGTGGCGGCCGCGGTCGCGGCCGAAGCGCACGACTTCATCATGGCTCTGCCGAACGGCTACGACACGGAGGTCGGCGAGCGTGGGCAGAAGCTCAGCGGCGGGCAGCGCCAACGCATCGCGTTAGCGCGGGCCATCGTGCGCAACCCGCGCGTTTTGGTGCTGGACGAAGCGACGAGCGCGGTCGACAATGAAACCGAGGCTGCCATTCAGCGTTCGCTGTCCAGGCTGGTGGTCGGGCGAACCAGCCTCATCATCGCGCACCGGTTGTCTACGGTTCGCCACGCGCATTGCATCCACGTCCTGGACGCAGGGCGCATCGTGGAGTCGGGCACGCATGACGAGCTTCTGGCCCGCGGCGGTATCTACGCAAGCCTGTGGAAGCTACAGACGGGCGACCCGAGCGGCGTCGTCGACGCCGCTCGGTAGGCGCCGTTCACGGGCATTCGACGAAAGCCA
>JAQSWN010000437.1 GCA_029266615.1 Polyangiaceae bacterium | reverse complement strand
GTCCGCTTCGCGTCCGCCTAGCGCAGCGCCGCTTCCGAAAGTTGCTGCTATCTCACGTACGCTGCACTAGTGAGGTCGCAAACGTCGCTAACCGGGAGCGTGGGTCAAACCGCAACAGCGCTGAGGGCACAAACGTGAGGCCGCCCGGTGGCGATCGCACGCTCGCGGTGCTAGGCATTCAATCTATGGTCGTGGACATGGGCTGCCTGAATCGCTGGTCGTCGCGCTCTTGCGCGTACGGCTGGTCGATCCGTGAGCTTTCCATGAAGACGGCCGCACGCTCCTAAAGGAGCGGCGCGCCCCACATCATCGGGACGCCGCTCCACGCCGCCGACGCCACGCGCGCTCGGCGAGCCGGTCGTCGTCACTGCGCGCCCCCGTGCGGGCGCTTTGTTCCCCAATCCTCGGAGAAGCCATGCTCGTCAATCACGTTCCGACTCTCACCGACTTCGACCTTCGCCGCTTGGACGCTCTGTTCGAGCGTATCCGTCGCCAAGTCAGCCCCCCACCGACGTTGAGCGTGCTCGAACGCGAGCTGGGTCGCGCGGTGGTGGTGCCGCCCGAGCAGGTGCCGAAGAGCGTCGTCACCATGAACTCGCGGGTCGTCGTGCTCGACCTCGATACGCAAGAGCAGCGGGAGCTCACGCTCGTGTTCCCGTCCCTCGCCAACATCGAAGCGGGACTTGTCTCCATCTTGGCCCCGCTCGGGACAGCGCTGCTCGGAAGCCACGAAGGCCATGAGCTGTCGTGGAGCACACTAGATTCCGCCGCGAACGCGCTATATTGGCGCCGTGTTCAAACGAGAAGGGCCATCGCGGAATACTCGCACGAACATGCTCGTGGCCGCGCACTTGGCGGCCACGGCCGGCTACGTCAACTCCGGTGGCTATGTCCTCATCGGGTCGTTCACGTCGCATGTCACGGGCAGCGTCGGTCGATTCGCGGGCGACGTAGCCGACGGGCACGTCGGCGCGTCGATGTCGGCCCTCTCTTTGACGCTCGCGTTCTTCGGCGGCGCCGTCGCTTCCAGCTTGATTCTGGAGCTGAGCACGGCGCGCACCGCGCTCCGCTACTGTCTGGTGCTCGCGGCGGAAGCAGCGCTGTTGCTCGTTTTTATTTTCATCGCCGGACTGTCGCGCGCGACCCATCCTCGCATTCTGGACGCGCAAGCGACGCTACTGTGCGTCGCGATGGGCATGCAAAACGCGTCCGTAACGCGACTCTCCGGCGCCATCGTGCGGACCACGCACCTCACCGGTGTCGTGACGGATCTCGCCATCGAGTCCGTACGTTGGTACCGCTGGTATCAAGCGCTGCTCCTATCCGGCGCCTCTCACGGCCAGCCGCCGGGGCCCCCACCCGCGGATGGCAAGATCAGGCTGCTCCTGGCCATCGCCGGGTCCTTCGTGGTGGGGGCCGTGCTAGGCGCGGTGCTGACCGCTCGCGCGAGCCATTGGGCTATGTGTGTACCGGCCGCGGCCGTCGGCGCTGCGAGCGCGTTCGCCTTCTACCAAGGCCTGCCCGCTCGCCCATCCGCTAGCCTTCCGCCATCCGAGGGACGTTGACGAGCCGGAGGACCAGCCCCACCTTGTCGCGATGCGCGTCGCGTGTTCTTCCTGCCAGACCCAGAACCGGTTGCCCGCGGCGCGGCTCCTAGACAAGGCCCGCTGCGCTTCGTGCAAGTCGCCACTTCTGCCGCTCTCGCGACCCATAGCCGTGCAAAGCGTGGAGGATTTCGAGGAGCTCGTGAGGGACGCGAAGGCAAGTGTGCTGGTGGATTTCTGGGCCGCGTGGTGCGGTCCGTGCCGAATGGTCGCGCCCGAGCTCGAGAAGCTGGCGGCGCAGCGGGCCGGCCAACTCATCGTCGCCAAGGTGGATACGGACGCGGAGCCGCAGCTCAGCGCCCGGTTCGGCATCAGCAGTATTCCGACTCTCATCCTGTTCCGCAGCGGTAAAGAGGCAAAGCGCATCTCGGGGGCCATGTCGGCAAGCGCCATGGCTGCTCAGCTGGGCCTATAGGCGTCATTCGCGCACCTCACCTAGGTGCGGACCTGTGGGCCGTGGGCGTTTGAGGGTCCCGCTTAGCCGCCAGCGCGAACGGCCGTTGTTCACGCGACGACCCTGTTTGCAGAAGCCGGGAGGAGGGCGAAGCGCGATGGCAACCGAACGCAGCAAACGAGGTTTACAGGAGCTTACCCCGAGCTTGCCTTTGGTGCCGCGCCTGCCGCCTCCCATGCTGGAGGTATTGGGTGGCAGCAGGTCATCCACGCAGCAGCCAACGGTGGGCAGCGGCAACTACCGACTCGGACGGCAGCTGGGTGCAGGAGGGATGGCGACGGTCTACGCAGCCGTCAAGCTTGGCGCAGAGGGCTTTCGAAAGCGCGTGGCCGTCAAGCGCATTCACCCGCACCTGGGGGACGTCCGCTTCGTGGAGTTGCTCGCGGACGAGGCGCGTTTGGCGTCCTCGATTCAGCATCCCAACGTGTGTCAGGTGCTGGACTTCGTCTCGGATGAAGGTGGAACCTTCATCGCCATGGAGCTGCTGGACGGCTGCAGCTTGAGGCAACTGTTGGCGGGCCTCCGCGCGGATCCGACGCTGGTGGCGTCTCCGCGCCATCAGCTTTTCGTGGCCCGCATCGTCGTTGGCTTGGCGGAGGGGCTGCACGCCGCGCACGAGCTCACCGACGAGCAAGGCATGCCGCTGGAAGTCGTCCACCGGGACGTATCGCCGCACAACTTGTTCGTGCTCAAGAGCGGCGGCGTCAAAGTCACCGACTTTGGCATCGCCCGTGCGCGCAACCAGCTACACCAAACCGCGACCGGCACCATGAAAGGCAAGCTGGCCTACGCGGCCCCAGAGCAGATCAACGGGCTGCGCGTCGACCGCCGCGCGGATATCTACGGGCTGGGCGTCGTCCTTTGGGAGCTCCTCACGGGCGAGCGCTTGTTCCACCGCTCGAGCGAGGCCGCGACCATTGCCGCGGTTTGCAAAGGTGACGTCCCGGATCCACGCACGCTTCAGCCCGTCATCTTGCCGGCCCTGGCCGAGATCGCCAAACGCGCACTACAGCTCGATCCACGCAAGCGCTTCGAAAGCGCCCGCGCACTATCGCGAGCGCTGGATCGCGTGCTCGCAGCGACGGGAGACTCGGTTTCCCACGGAGAGGTAGCAGAGTGGCTCGCGGCCCTACCTGTCGCGCCGGACTCCACGGCGACTC
>JAQSWN010000057.1 GCA_029266615.1 Polyangiaceae bacterium | reverse complement strand
CACGGAGGGCCTCTCCACCGCGACGGTGGCCGGCAGCCACGCCGTGCGCGATTGGATGAAGACCCAGAGCTTACGCGTCACTTACAAGGAGGTCGACGCTGATCACGCTGGCATGGTGCCGCTCGTCCTGCCGGACGTCTTTGCGTTCTTCGATCAGGTGCGATAGCCGGCATCAGATGGCAGCGGGGTGAGGGACGACCCCGGCACCCAGAAAACCCTGTCGCCGCCGCCGGCGGGCGAACGCGGTGGAAGACGCGACCTTCCAGGCGGCAATTCGCCACTGACGAGCTGGACCATCTCGAAGTTCTTGCCGCCGTCACCTGCGCGGCTGGTCCAGCGCCTCACGGACGACGAGCTGGAGGCTTGCTGGCCTGAGCCTGCGACGCGATGTCCTGACAACTTTGGGCCGTCTAGGTGGAGCAACCGTCCAATATAGAAAAATTGCGAGGCGCGGCTGCGACTTGGCGGGCGCTGCTTTCGTTGAGGGAGCACGAGTCTTGCGGCGAGCGGCCTCGGAGCTTCGAGCTCATTCGTAAACACGATGTGTGACGGATGGCTCGCGCCCCGAGCACGGCACTGGTCCCAAGACTGATTGCAAACCTTCATCGATGAATCCCGAAAAAGCTCACCCCTGAAGTGAAGATTCAAGCCTCTCCGTTCTCTCAGGGGGAAGTCAGTATCTGGAGTGAAAGAAGAACGACATGACTAAACTACGTGCATTCAGGCGCGCGGCGCTGCTCTTCCCCTTGCTGACGGCGTGCGGCGCCGCGGACACGGAAGAGTCCGCTGGCTCGACCCGATCCGACGCTCTGACCTTGATGGACAAGCCCGGAACCGAAGCCGCCTCGTTCACGGAGGCGGGCCGGGACATCGCCCAGTCCGGCATTTACACCTTTTACGGCGCCGACACGGACTCGAACGCGCCGGGAGGTTTCGACGGGAGCGCGCACCTCTTCAAGGACAGCGTTCCCCTCCGTTCGTACGCGGCCACGACCATCCACCCCGGGACGCGGTTTGCGAACTTGGTAGCGCTGTCACCGAGCTGGCTCGCCGGCAAGATTCAGTTGTTTCCGTTCTCTCCGCAGAAGCTGGAAGACGCGGTGCTGCTCGTGGGCAAAGGTGTCTCGGGCGAGTTCGAAAGCTGCGGTGCGCTCGGCCCCAACGGAGAAATTCCCAACTGCGTGACTTGTGAGGTCGCGCCCGACAACGGGCAAGGGCTGCCCGACATCGCGCGCCTCTCCTGCGCGGCTCTCCCCCAGGTGGCGGTTGTTCGCCCGGCAGCATTCGCTGACGGCCAACAGATCCGAGGCCTCTCGCTGGACGGAGACGAGCTCATCGTCAGCACCAACGACAAGCTCGTTCAGCTCAAGAAGAGCGGATCTTCTTGGGCGGAGGCCGTCATCCCGGTGGCGACCTCGGAGACGTTCGAAGGCCCGGTCTCGCAGAGCGCCGATCGCCTTGCGGCCACCGTGGCTCACCAGGACGGCTCTCGCTACGTCAACATCTACCAGCGGACCAACGCCGCGACGCCGTGGCAGTTCGCGTTCCGAGCTCGTTCTTCGACCTCGGGAGGCGGCTTCGCTTCGAAGCTCGCGTTGAGCGGCAATTCACTCATCGTGACCGACGATAGCGGCGTTCACTTCATCGACTTGGTGAAGGACGCCCCCGGCAACGTCGACCAGGGAGCGATTCGCAGCTGCGTGCTCTCCGTCCCCGCGTACGATGTCGCGGTGTCAGGGAGCGGGGCGGTCGTAGCCACCCAGGGTCTGCCGATCACCTTTCAACGGGGTCGCCAATGGAGCTTCCACGGTGGTTTGCCGGGGGGTCTCTTCCCTCGCGACGTGGGACAGAGCGGGACCTCCACGCTTGCTACCTTGTGGGGCGCCGCCATCGACGGTGACAACGTCGCCATCGGCTGGCGCAACTACGCTGGAGACAACCCCACGGCCACCGGGGCCGCCATCGGGTTCGGCTTCGAGGACTACGACTGCGGTTCAGTGCGCGTCCTGCCCAATGGGGTCCAGGCGCGAGTCCAAAAGCTGACGCCGGCCTCTGCAACCGCGCCTTCCTTCTATCAATTCCCGACCAACAACGCGCTGGACGGCTCGTCCGCGACGCGCTGGATGGCGCCCCAAACTCCGGGTACCACGATCGCCTTCGACCTCGGTGAGCTGCGGATGCTCCATCATCTAGAGATCGAGTGGGGAACGACCTACGGCAGCAACGTCACCGTCCAGGTCACCGAGAACGGTACTTCGTGGGTCGACGTCGCGACGGTCACGGGCACGGGCGGAACTCAAGTCATCGACCTGAGCCAGAATGCACAAGCCTTCGGCAGCCGGGTTCGCCTACGGCTCAACAACATCAAAACGACTGCTGGTACTGGCGATTGGGGCGTTTCGATTCGCGAGGCGCGCATCTATCGGCGCGTCAGCGACACTTGCGCGGCGCCGCCGCAGCTGGCGTGTACCGGGCAGGCCGCGTCTCACGTCTGCGAAGGCGCTTGCGGCGGGGGCGCCCCGAGTGGCTTCTGCTACTGCGATGAAACCTGCGAGAGCTACGGCGATTGCTGCTCGTTCGACGGCGCTCACCGCGGCCAAGAGTACGCAAGTGGTGTAGCAGCCGTCTGCGGCTACGACGACTGAAGCCTGAGCCGTTCCACATGTGCCCGAGGTACGGCCCCGCCCGCACCTCGGGCTTTTTCATGTCGCTCGCAGCCCCGCGACGACGGGGGCCTACCCGACCGCCTACCTGCTCCCACAAAAGGTAGGGGTCGGGTTATCCGTATCGTGGCACGTCCGATCATACGTCCGAGCCATGACGGTGGAAACCCCAGCTGGACAGCCGAAGCAGCGCTTCAGCCTCACCTCGGCCGAACCTGCGATGAGGATCGAAGGCGCTCGCACGGCGGAGAGCCCCTCCTTACCCGCGGGCTGGGAGCACAGCTCGAGGTACGAGCTGGTTGCGCGTCTGGGTAAGGGCGGCGTCGGCGTCGTGTACGAGGCGTTCGACCGAGCGCGGGAGCGAGCCGTTGCGCTGAAGATGCTCAGCCACTTCAGCCCCGCCGCCCTGTACCAGTTCAAGCAAGAATTCCGGGCCGCGGCCGAGGTACACCACCCGAATTTGGTCCGACTCTACGAGCTTTGCGCGGACGACAACGGGCACCATCCCTTTTTTACGATGGAGCTCGTCCGCGGAGGAGACTTCCGGCGCTTTACGCGAAGGGCCTCGACGTGGCCAGGAGCCTTACCCGAGGACTCGAGCACGATCACAGCTCTCGATTTGCCTCGGCCGTCCCCGGAAGCGTCTGTTGGCACGGGACGCGCCCCCATCGACACGGGCAGGAACAGCGCACGCGTCGTGCAAGCGAACCTGGACCGTCTGCGCGCGGCCCTCGTGCAGCTCACCCGGGGCGTCCTCGCTCTTCACCGAAGCGGGGTCGTGCATCGTGACCTCAAGCCCTCGAACGTCGTAGTCACGAGCAGCGGTCGCCTGATCGTGCTGGATTTCGGCATTGCCAGGGGCATCGGGCTCGGCAGCGCCGACGTCACGGAGCTGGTGGGGACCCCCGAGTTCATGGCCCCCGAGCAGGCGCTCCTCGGTCTCCCCGACCCGGCCAGTGACTGGTACTCCGTCGGTGTCATGTTGTTCGACGCGCTGGTGGGACGACCGCCGCTGGCGGGTAGCGCCGAGCACGTGCTGGAAGCCAAGCTCACGATGGACGCGCCACGACCGAGCGCGCTCGTCAATGGCGTGCCTCAGGAGCTCGACGACCTCTGCGCCGCGCTCCTGGACCGCGACCCTCAGCGGAGACCGAGCGGCAGCGACATCATTCGAGTCCTTGGTGGCCAAGAGAGCCTGCGCCCGGCAATCATCGACACCCGCAGCCACGCAGCGGCCGAGCTCGTGGGACGGGACCGGCACTTGGCGCGACTGAGGGATGGCTTCGCCCGGGTGAGCGAAGGACATATCGCCGGAGCTCGAGTGACTGGCGCTCCCGGGATGGGCAAGTCCCGCCTGCTGGCTCGCTTCGCGGATGAGCTAACCAGCAACGGCGACGCGGTCGTGCTTTCGACTCGAGTCTTAGAAGAGGAGACGATCCCCTACAAGGCCTTGGACGGCGTGGTGGACGGCTTGTGCCGCCATCTCATGGCTCTGGAAACCCGCGGCCATGCCGTTCCCACCTCCGAGAGCACGGAGGCGCTGGCTCGACTTTTTCCGATCCTCAAGCGGGTGCGCACCATTGCCGAGTCCAGAGACGCTCCGCGCGACGACCCGATGCGAGTACGTCAGCTCGCGATCGAAGGATTTCGCGAGCTCTTGCGGTTCGCAGCCGGCGGCCTCCCCCTGGTTCTCAGCATCGACGACGCTCAGTGGGGCGACGCCGACAGCGTATCGCTGCTCGTCGAGCTCATCCGCCCGCCTTGCACCACTAAAATCTTCCTTCTGCTCGGTCATCGGGACGTGGCGGCCGAGGGAGATCACTTCGTCGAGGAGCTGCTGAAGCGCTGGCCGGCGGACGTCTCGTTGATCGATATTCCGCTAGAGCCGCTGACTCTCGCCGAGGTACGAGCTCTGTTCCTCGCCGAGCTTGGCAGCCAGGATGAGGCCGCGAATGCCGCCGCCGACGCCATCTCGGAAGAGGTCGCGGGCAACCCCCTCCTCGTCATGGAGCTCGCGACGAGCGCTCGCCTGGAGGCGAGCCGCACGCAAGGGACACCGACGCGCTCGGCCCCCGCCAGCTTCGACCGACTCGTGCAGGAGCGCCTCGCCGACGTGCACGCCGACGTTCGGCGCGTGCTGGAGCTAGTCGCCGTCAGTGGTCGCCCCATCCGGACGGAGACGTTGGGCGCCGCTGCGCTCATGAGTGATTCTTTAGAGCCCTCGATTGCCATCCTCGGACAGCGAAGGTTGCTGCGAGTCGCGCGAGCCCGGGGCCACGAGGTGCTGGAGACGTGCCACGACCGAATTAGGGAGTCCGTGCTAGCGCGGCTGAGCCCCGCCGACATCCGCGCCCACCACACGAGCCTCGCGCGCGCCATCGTGCAGGCGAGCGCCCTCGAGGCCGACGCTCTGGTTCGGCACTGGAGCGGAGCCGGAGTGGCGGAGCGCACGAGTGAATCCGCGGTGCAAGCGGCCGAGCTTGCCGCCCAGAAGCTCGCTTTCAAGCGCAGTGAGGCCTTCTATCGGCTGGCCCTCGAGAACCTCGCCCCCGACTCCGCCGACGCAAAGCTGGTTCGTCGGCGCCTCGCCGAGGTTCTGGAGTGGGATGGACGAGGCTTGGACGCAGCCCAGGTCTACCGGGAGGCGGTGGCTCACGCCTCCGGTATCGAACGGTCGGAGCTGGAGTCCGCCGCGGCCATGCAACTGCTCTGCACCGGACAGGTTGCAGAGGGGGTCGCGCTGCTCCGGCGCAGCCTGCAATCGTTGGATCTACGCGTGCCGAGCTCCACTGGCAGCGCGCTCTTTTGGCTTGCCGTCTACCGCGCGCGGCTGAGCATCGTCGTCCCCCGACAGGCCGCCCGCGTTGCCCCTTCCGTGGTGGGGTCACTCGCGCGCGCTCGCGTGGAGGCACTGTACAACGCTGCGTTCGGCATGGTGTTCATTGATCCCTTGCTCGGGGAGAGCATGCAAAGCCAGCACATTCTCACGGCATTGAAGGAGGGAGATCGACTGCAGCAGGCCCGCGCGCTTGCCCTCGAGGCGTCTCACTGCGCTCGCGAGCCGGGGCCCAAGGCTGCGGCTCGCGCTGCGAGTTTGTTCGAGGCGGCAGAAGCGCTCGCCCAGTCGAGCGGGGACGCTGGCTGTGCGGCATTCGTCCGCGCCTGCCGTGGGGTCAGTGAGTTTCTTCGGGGTCGCTTTCTGGACGCTCAGCGGCTTCTCGAAGGCGTCTACCAAGACGTCCCGCAGCATCGGGCGGGCTGGCACACCAATGCCTGGATTTACGAGATGTTCAGTCTGGTGAACATGGGTTCGTTCGAGGAAGTAGCGAAGAAGCTACCGAGTTTGCTCAGGGGAGCCGAGCACCGAAGCGATCGCTTCACGGCGACGTCTCTCCGCGTCGCCGCGCAGACGCCTTTGCTTCTGGCGCAAGATCAGCCGGAAGAAGCCGCCGAGCAGCTCCGAGCTGCGATGAGCGGCTGGCAAAGTCCGAGGTTTCTTCTCCAACATTGGCGACACCTGTACTTCAGCTGCGAAGTGGACCTTTATCGCGATCGCGCGGACGTGGCCTTGGCGCGACTTCGAGAGGCGGAACCGAAGTTTGCGCGGAGTGGGTTGAGGCGCGTTCAGTACATCCGCGGCATGTCGAGGTTTCTGTTGATTCGGGCAATCATCGCGGCGGGAATTGCTCGGCGAAAGCTTGACGGCGCGGAGGTCGACCGAAACATCGCCGAGCTGGAGGCGGAAGGCACGGATTGGACGTCGACTCTCGCGGCGATGGCTCGGGGCGCGCGCGCCCTAGCCACGACGGACGGGGCACGCGCCGTCGACGAGCTCACCCTCGCGGCAGAGCTCGCCGAGCGCGCGCAAATGCTCGCGCACGCGGGAGCCTCTCGATTACAGCTAGCAAGGGCGTTGGGCGATGCGGGGAAGGACCAGCAACGCAGCGCCGAGCAGAACCTGCAGGCGCTGGGGGTACGCAACGCCCTCAAATACGCGATGGCCTTGGTTCCTTCGAGAAGAGCGGAGGGCTAGACGGCGCTGTGGCTTTGTCATCGTGACCTGGCAGCTTTTCTACTAGCTCATTGTTCGGCCGTTCGCGGCTCCGCACCGTTGACCAGAACCTGATAGGTCCGCGCGCTCGACAGCACGCTCGAGTCCGAGCCGCCGCTGTGAATGGTGTGGCAGCGAGTGAGCTGCCGGGTCGGATGGCAGCAAGCCAGGGTGAAAGCGACGTCCCAGCGCAGCTGCCGCAGCACGTCGTCCACCGGCACGTGAGCGTGCACGAACGTCACGAGCGTGGGCATGGCGGGCAGCCCGTTCAGCTCGCTCGCGATGTCCTGGATACGCGCTCTTTTGCAAATCAGTTGAGCGAAAACATGGCTCCCGTGCGAGCGTGCGCTCCGTCACCCACGTGGAGCACGCGATAGGGCCCCGGCCCCAGCATGAACGGGCGCAGGTGCACCAGCGCAGAGTAGCTTTCCGTTAGCTCTTTTGCCGGCCGCTCGGCTTTTGCGAACAGAGGCCACAGGGCCTCGAAGCAACCGCGGCGCATCAGGCGATCGAGGTAATCGGAGCTTCTGCCTTCCGTCGCCGGCTCGGCTGGTGAGCACGGGGCGGCGAGCTCGCTTTGCATATTCTTCCGATCGTACCAGCTAGCGTGAGAATTGCTCCTGCTGATCGGGCCGACTTGAAGCTCATTTACCGGCACTCGGCAGCTCTCCTCAAGCGGCATGAACAATGATTCGCTGCGAACGGGCGCCTTTCGTCCGAGGCCGGACCCAGGCCCGCGCATCGCTACTTGCGGACGACTCGCGATTGCGTCGATTCTATCGGCTGGACCATGCTCACCCGGTATCGCTCGAGGCTTTCGGCCGTCTTGCTCGGCATCTGTGTCGCCACAGTGGCTGCGCCCGCGGCAGCCGAAGCTCCCATCACGGAGCGCGCCCGCGCCCACTTCAACGCCGGCGTCAACCTCCTGCAAGATCCGGAGGGGCCACGCTACGAGGAAGCGTACCGCGAGTTCAAAGCCGCGTACGCGGACTCGCCTTCGTGGAAGGTGCTCGGCAACCTCGGCCTCGCGGCGATGAAGCTGGAGCGAGACGGCGAAGCGATCGACGCCTACGAACGGTACCTCGCCGAAGGCGGCGCCGAGCTCGACGCCGAGGAGCGCGCGCAGATCCAGCGTGACCTCAGCACGCTCACGTCCGGCACCGTCAAGCTCACGCTCACGAGCGTGCCGGCGGGAGCCTCGCTCATCGACGAGCGGCAAGCAGTGCAGGGGCAAGCCGTGAAGAACGTCTACGGCCCGCTCGCAGCCCCGCTCGAGCTCCGTGTGCGCGCCGGTCAGCACCGCCTCATCGCGCGGCTCAGCGGCTACGAAGACGAGGTGTGGGAGGTCGACGCCGCCCCCGGCCAAGCGCTCTCGCACAGCTTCGAGCTCAAAGCGCGCAACCCCAGCGCCCCAATCGCCTCCCCGCCCGCCTCGAGCGCCGGCAGCTCGTGGGGCACCCAAAAGACGCTTTCGGTCGTGGCGGGAGGCGTTGGCGTCGTCGGCCTCGCGCTTGGCACGGTGTTCTTCACCCGTTACAGCTCCAAGAATGGTGACGCCAAAGACGTGTGCCCCAGCGGCACTGCTTGCGACCCTGGCTCCGCCGCTCGCCACGCGGAGCTGGTGGACGACGCACAAAATGCCCGCACCTTGACGTACGTCGGGTGGGGCGTCGGCGCGGGCGCGCTGGTTGGCGCCGCCGCGCTGTATTTCACCGCCCCCAAGCCGAATCGAGATCAAGCGGCGCTCCGCTTCGTGCCCGCCGCGGGCACGGCGCCGCTCGGCGCTTCGCTGTACGGCACCTTCTGAGGAGTGAGAGATGAAAAGCTTACGTGACCTGCGCTTCCTGGCCCTGACGTTCGCGGGGGCTGCTGCTTGCCTCTCCATCGACGACCGCACGGTCGTGGACCGACCGAGCGGAGGCAATGCTGGAACCAACGACGGCGAAGCGGGCTCGGATAGCAGCGGCAGCGGCGGAACGTCGTCAACGGCCGCAGGAATGAGCTCAGGGGGGGGGCCGTCGCCGGGCGGCGAGGGTAGCGGGGGTGATGCAGGAACGAGTGCGGGCGGAACGAGCCCAGGCGAAGGTGGGACGGGCGGCGGCAGCGGCGAAGGCGGCGAGCCGCCCATCCTCGGGCCTGACTGCGGCGATGGCTCGCCGAACGCCGGCGAAACCTGCGACGACGGCAACGACACCGCGAAGGACGGCTGCACCGACTGCAACGTGGACCCGGGTTACAGCTGCATGGGCACGCCGTCGGTGTGCGCGACAATCTGTGGGGACGGCATCGTCGCGGGTACGGAAGAGTGCGATCGCGCCAGCAACGTCGAGCCCGGTTGCAGCGCGGCGTGCAAGGTCAATACAGGTTGGGGCTGCTGGGGCGAGCCCTCCGTTTGCTCGCGCTCTTGCGCCCGACTGAGCCAAACTGCGTGCGCGGGCGGCAGCTGCTGCGAACGCGACGCCATCGCGGGGGGCAGCGTCAAGATGGGGCGCGGCACGGAGACGTGTATCGGCTGCGTCGACGGTTGCCCTGCGGGCACGAGCTGCGTGGACCCCGAAGGTGTCCTCGACACGCCCGAGCACAACCGGAGCATCAATCAGTACGTGCTGGACCGCTTCGAGGTCACGGTCGGGCGCTTCCGCCGCTTCGTGGAGAACTACACCACACCCACCGTCGGCGCCGGCGCGCACCCCGCCATCGCCGGCACGGGTTGGCAAAGCGCATGGCCCATCGCCGCGACCCCGGCCGCTCTCCGCACCAATTTGAACTGCACGGGCACCGTCTGGACAACGAACCCCGGCATGAACGAGCAGCTGCCGGTGAACTGCGTCAACTGGTACGAAGCCTTCGCTTTCTGCGCGTGGGACGGTGGACGGCTGCCTACGGAAACGGAGTGGGAGCTAGCGGCCGCCGGCGGTAGCGAGAACCGCGTGTACCCCTGGGGCAACGAGGTGGCAGCAGCGACGCGCGCGCTCTTCAACTGCCCCGGCGGTTGCGCGAACGGCACCGCCGCGAACCTCGCGAACGTCGGCTCCAAGCCGAACGGCGCGGGCCGCTACGGCAGCCGCGACTTGTCCGGCTCCTTGCAAGAGTGGGTGTTCGACTTTTACGCCAACTACACGACCAGCTTCTGCAACAACTGCGCGGCCACGAGCGGCACATGGCGCGTGCGCCGCGGCGGCAGCTGGCGCTCGACCGTCGGCGAGCAGCTTCGTGCTGCTGATCGCGTCGTCTGGGAGCTGGAAGGCCCAGGGTACCGCAACGATTCGAGCGGCTTCCGCTGCGCGCGCACTCCCTAACGAGTCGCGCAACCCGCCGAACCGGGCGCCCGCTCCGCGAGACTGTCTGCCGGATTAGTAGTGAGGCTTCGTTTTCGGCGCGCCCGATTCGCTTGGCGCCGATTTTACACTGCTGATGAGCTCGAAGAAGCCCCGAATGACGTCGGCGGAGAGCGTGAGGGTGAGATTGGGGCGGAAGTCGTAGCGAGTATCCGTGACGTCACTGAGAGGCACGCCAGCGGGGAGGAGATCCCCGGCGGCGTAATTGGGTCGCAGGAATTCGCCCTGCGCGGCGGTGAAGCCGACGCCAGCGACGACGCCGTAGGCGAAGCGGTAGTTCAGGGTGAAGAAGGCTTCACGGAAGGCCGCGTGGGACGAGTAGAGGTTGGTACCGAAGCCGAGGCCGAGGGGGCTAGCGTACCTCCAGTACCACCGGCGTTGATCTTCCATGAGCGTGTTGTGTACGCCCAAGGGGTAAATGATGATGCCGAGTCCCAGCGCCCATGCTGCATCCGACGTGGCCACGAGCGAGCTCACGCCGCTATTGGCGATGGGTGTGGTTGATATCCGACGGTCTCCGCCGAACGTGACCGGTATCATGAAACCAAGCTCGTAATAGAACTTGCCGCGATTGATGCCGAACTCGATGCGACGCTGAGTTTTGACCGAGCCGTTCGCGTACTTGGTGACCTGCAGCGTCACTCTCGCTTGGCGAGCGCCTTCCGGGGCAAGCAGCGTGTAAGACGCAAGGCGGAACCTTTCACATGAACCGGTACAAAGCAGTTGGCTGGTCACGCCCGCCGCCGCGGCAGTCGTGGGCGCTGGCGTCGCTCCTGCCGTTCCCCCCAAGGCGGTGAGGCCGCCGCCACCCGCCGCCGCACCGCTGACTCCGCCCCCACCCAGCGCGCTGTCGCCACCATTTGCTAGTCCACCACTGGGCGCACCGCCACCGGGTGAGCTTCCAGCCAGGGGGCCGCTGGTAGACGCACCAGCGGCAGGCGCTCCGCCCGCGCCCCCGCCGAAAGCCAGCCCCTCGCTCTCGTCGATACGAAGGCGAGTCGGTGCGTCGCTATCCGAACCGTTGAGCTCCACTGTGTGCCCAGCTAGGGCAGCGCGAGCCCCGACCACACGCACCGTGATCTGTTGGCCGGGGACCAGGGTGGGCGGCGGCTCTTCGTCCAGGGGGTCACCCTCGGGAGTGATGCAATAAATGGCATCCGGCCCATCACAATAGAGCCGGCAGTAGGCTTCCTGAATATGGGGCAGGCTCTGGTCTAGATTGCGAAGGCAGCAGTAGGGGCGGTCACGCTCGCTGTCTTCGACACTGCAGTCCGCTTCGTCGGGACTCGCGGCACCGGTGGCGAGGGGCAGGTGCCCCACGTCCGTCCCCGCGCCCGCCGCGCCCGCCGCGCTCGTCTGCTCGGCGTGAGCACTGACTGAGCCTGCAGTGCCTCCCGAAGCGCCCGATGCGGAGGTCGTTGGCGACTCTGGCGGCACCTTGCTTCCGGAGCAACTCCAAGCGGCCCACGCCAGGAAAGCGACTCCGAAGCAACGACGGAGGCGGTTCATTCCCCACCTCCTTCACCACCACTGCCGGCCGTGGGGCTACCGCTCGCACCGCCTTCGGCGACGGGCGGCTCGGGCGCGGCCCCCCCCGCGTCACCATTGGAACCCGCACCACCGATCCCCATCGCGGCTCCCGCGGCGCCGCCGTCACTCGGGTCACGCCCACCGGCTCCCCCCTCGGTCGGGGTTGGTGGCAACACCTCCTCGGTGCGGACATGAACGGTGACTTGGTCGACGAGCGCGGCGCCCGGGCACGCGTGCTCGAGCAACTCCCGCTGCGGCTCCGGAGCGACTGGCGTCGGCGTTACAGGCGTGGGCTCCGCTCCACCCGCCCCGGGGACGGTAGGCTCCACCGCCTCCTCCTCGAAACGCGCCAGACCAATCAGGACGTCGTAGCCTTGCCGGGCGGACGCGACTAGGAACTGCGCCTGTCCCCAGCCTTCATTGGAGCCGCTCGGGAGCAGAAGGCAGAGCGACGACCGCCCTTCAGCGGGCTGCTGATCGAGTTGCCACGCTACTCCGCCATCCACGCGGACGGCGAGGTGGGTGCCCCCCTTGGCGCGCACGAAGATAGCCGCGGGTGAGGCGAGGGTACCGGAACCGCCCGCCGAGTCCTGCTGGGCCTGAAGTAAACGCGCGTCGCCATCTTCCGGTTGCTCACCCGGCACTAAGCCGTTGATCAGCTTCTGGCAGGAAACGAGCCCAATTGGCATCGCCATGAGACACAAGCGATTGACTGAACGTCGACTTACCGCACTCATGATCTCGACGAATAAGGCGCCGCGCTCCCTCAATCCTCAATAGGCACTTGTTCACGCCTTCCCCGACACTCGGCACGCCGGCTCCGGCTAAGCTCACCTGCCGCGCGGAGAAGCGCCCCGTGTTCGGCGGCGGAAGACGCTCGGCGAGCACCCCACTTCTCGAGAGAAGGCTGAGGACAGCGCGTAGACGCTGCGGTAGCCGACCGCATGCGCGATGGTTTCGAGCTTCTCTTCGGTGGTGCGGAGCCGCTCCGCGGCGTGCGCCAGGCGAAGCTCGAGCACGCGCCGGAGGGGGCTACGGCCGAGGTAGCGATGAAAGAGACGGCGGAGTTGCTCCGAGCTGACCTTGGCCGTCTTGGCGAGGTCGCGAAGCGTCCACGGGTAGCTCAGGTCGGCAGTCACCCGCTCGATGACGCGCGTGACGCGCGGGTCGAATTCGTGCCGACCCAAGATCCGCATGACGAGCATCTGGAGCAAATCTGCGACCTGTTGCAAAACGGCGGGGTTGGCCTGCCCCTCGAGCTCGCGATGCAAGAGCGCGACGCTCGCGCGTAGTGCCTCGGGGTCGGCCGTAGCCATCGTCACCTCCCGGGTCGCGAGCGGTAGCTTACCGGGGTGATACTGAATCCATACGAAGCCCCAGCGCTGGCTTCGCACCGCGTGAAACGCTTGGGTCGCGCCGTCCGGGGCAATGCACACCATTCCCGGCGTTTGTTGCACCCAGCGACCGCCTACCCACTGGATTCCGCGGCCGGCGAAGCATGCCAACACTTCTGTATGCCACGCCGGCAGCCGACACATGGAAAACGGAGGGGCCGCGTCGGAGATCCCCGCGACCACGATGCCGTGGCGCTTCAGCGCGGCGCAGTGCTCGGACTTGACGATGATTTCCGACGTGTTGTTGCCGATCAGATGCTGCGGCTGCTTGGGAGGTCGTAAGGCCATGTGGATCTCACGCAAACGTTGGTGTACCTGGGAGCTGGTCGACCGATGGCGCTGATAGTAAGCGCACCACCGATGAGCGTGCGTTTTGATTCCGCTCGAAGCTTCGCGGTCGCCCTCGTTCTGCTCGGATGCGGCTCGGCCCCTCCGGGGCAAGCGGCGGGAGGAGCTCCCCAGTCACCGACGGGTGGACAAGGAGGCGTCAATGGTCCCGTCGCCGCGGGCGGCACGCCGAGCGTAGCCGGAGCGAGCCCCAACGGCGCGGCCGGGGCCATGGGTCTGGCGGGCTCGGGCGCTGTCGAGGCGTTCGTTGCCGGGCAACCGCCTCGCGCCCTGCAGCACTTCCGGCGCGGAATCAACCTGGGCAATCGATTGGAGAGCAAACCCGACGAGGGGGCCTGGGGTGGCAGAATCGAAGAAGGAGACTTGCGCCTCATCGCGCAGCGAGGCTTCGATCACGTGCGCATCCCCGTGTGGTTCAGCGGCCACGCGAGCGAGACGCCCCCGTTTGCTCTCGACGCGACGTTCCTGTCTCGCGTCGACCACGTCTTGGATTTGGCCGCGGCGGAGAAGCTTGCCGTTCTCCTCGTCTTGCACGGGTACTACGAGCTGGAGGCGGACGTCGCCGCTCACACGCCGCGGTTGCTCGGCATCTGGCGTCAGCTTTCCGAGCGCTTTCAGGCACGCCCGGAGTCGGTCGCGTTCGAGCTATTCAACGAACCGCCGCAGAAGATGCAGAGCACGTGGAACGGCCTGGCCGCACAGCTCATCGCCGCGGTGCGCGAAACCAATCCCCAGCGACTCATCGTGATCGACTCGACATCGTGGGCCGACACGACGACCCTCGGCTCCTTGCAGCTACCCAACGACGCGAACATCGCGGTGGCCGTGCATCCCTATGAGCCCAAGCTGTTTTCATTCCAAGGGAAGACATGGGGCGACCCGAGTTGGCAAACGCCGGGCGTGATTTTCCCTGGGCCGCCCCCCGTGCCCATTGTCCCCCACCCCGCCGCCCAGGCCAACGCCGCGGCCGCGCAATGGTTCACCCAATACAACACGCTCGACGCGGCTCAGAACCCGTCCGGACCGCGCACCGTGACGGCACAGGTCGAACGCGTGAAGGCCTACCGGGAAACGTCGGGTCGCGCCGTGATGAACACCGAATGGGGCCCTCAGGACGGCGGCGACATCACCTCGCGCGCGAACCTCATACGCAGCATGCGTGAGCAGTGCGAGGCCGCGTCCATCCCTTGGACGATCTGGGAAGATCCGAACAACATGCGTCTGTACGACTCGACGACCGGCCAATGGGAGGAAGGGCTCCTCTCGGTTCTGCTCGAATAGGGTCCGAAGACAGCCGTGGCTGCGCAGGGCAGCGCCGCTAAAAAAGCGCTCCGGCATTCAACGCGGGCCGAGTCTGGCGTGTACTACGGGGAGCAGCCATCATCCGTAGAGAAGCCCGAATGAACGCAGAAGCTAGATTCTGGAACGACCTAGCGGAGCGCTACGCGCGCCAACCTGTCGCCAATCCTGGCGCTTTCGAACGCAAGATCGAGGTGACCGGGTCCCGCATGAAGTCGACCGATGTCGTGTTGGACATCGGCTGTGGCACCGGCTCCGTGGCGCTACGGCTAGCTTGCACCGGGGCCACCATTCACGGCCTAGACCTTTCGAGCGAGATGATCCGGATCGCGCAGGGCAAAGCCAACGCCGAAGGTGCGACAAACGTCAGCTTCCACACAGGCTCCTTCGAGTCCTGCGAGCACTTCGAGCCCGAGAGCCTCGACGGCATCTGCGCTTACAGCTTGCTGCACTTGGTGGAAGATCTGCCGGCCACCCTCCACCGAATTCGCGGGCTGCTTCGACCCGGCGGGTTCTTCGTTTCTTCCACCGTGTGCCTGGGTGACTCGTGGGTGCCGTACCGTCCGCTCCTTCAGGCGATGCGTTGGCTCGGCAAGGCTCCGCGGGTGAGCATGTTGCGCAAAAGCATGCTCGCGGACGCCCTGGTCCTCGCGGGTTTCGTCGGCGTCACCCAGCCCGATGTGGGCGCGGACTCGACCATCGCGTTCATCGTCGCCGAAAGACCTCGCGACGACTGAAGGGTACCAGCTTCTACAACTTTACTGCTTGGGCATGAGCGGCGCCGCGCCCTTGACGAGAGCGTAATGAGTCCGCGCGCTCGACAGCACACTCATCCAAAACGCCTTTCGCTCGCTCAGCCTTCGTCTAGAAGAGCCGTCAGCTCCTTGGGCGCGAGCACCCGATAGCTTTGGATGAGGTGCTCCGACACCTCGGTCCAGTCAGTGGAGGCGTCGAGCCGCAGCCCCACGATGTTCGCGAACCACGGCGGTGAAAAGTAGGGCTCGCGAGCGAACCGGGGAGACTCGGCCGTCGCGTGCGCTATCCGGAACGTGAGCACACACGCCGGCCCCTCCGTCCCGGCTGCACGCGCGTAGGCCGGTGGAAAGCCGCCGTCGATCCAGACCACGTGGGCGAAATTTTTACCCGCAACTAGCCAACGCACGCCCGTCCACGCTCGCTCCTCGTAGGCCTCGGGCAAGTCGAGGCAAGTGAGCCTGAGCTTGTCGACAATCGGCTGCGGAACGTCCGGGTGCTGGCGCGCCATCTCGGTTTGCCCACGCCCAGCTAAAGGCGCCTCCCTCGTGAAGTCAAGGTTGGGCAAGGTAGGATCGAGGTCGCTCGCTCACCGGCATTGGACCACGCCGCCGCTTCCGCATCCGCTCGTGGAACATCCGTTACACGAGCAAACCCCGTAGCCTTTCCCACAGTCGGCTTCGCCGAACGACTGGTCGACACAGCACAGGTCCGTTCGTTTTACGGGGTCCGTCTTTACTCCGCCCGAGCAGTCGTAGTCCCAGCCGACACCGCAGATGTCGGCTGCTGCCGCGAAGTAGCTGACTACGCCTGGGTGAATCATCGCGGGGAGCACTTTGCTTCCTGGCTTGTCCGCCACGTCGCAGCAGTCTCCACCTTTCTCGACGTATCCAGCCGGGGCTGTGTCGGAGCACAATTTCAGCTTGTCTGCCGATCCGTAGCCGTCCCCGTCTGCGTCTCGGTAGTACGTGCGGCTCGCAATCGCCCCCGTGCATTCGCCGTACGAGTTCTGCTTGCCGTCCTTACACACTCTCGTGCCTTCGTCGCAGTCACCACACGGGCTCGTCGTGACGCCTTCGATGCAGTTGCAGCCGCCATTTTCAATACCGTCGCAGTCGTCATCATTACCCTCCGCGCAAGTGTCCTCGCGGGCCGGCTGTTTGCTGCACTCGGACCATTCTCCGTCGGCGTCGCAGGATTGCTCGCCCGTCGCACAGGTGCCCCAGAAGCCAGCTTCACCACAGGTCCGGTTCTCTCCCGGTTCGCACTTGCTGGATGATGGTGAGCCCGCCCCGTTTCCGCCGGGCGCGTCTCCGCCCGCATCGCTCCCCCCAGGACCTGGGTCATCACCTCGCGCGGCGCCCTGCCCTGCCGCGCCGCCCACTGCGCTTTGCGCACCGTGGCTCGTCGATTCGTCCGCGCCGCCTGCTGCGGGGCCGCCGCTTGCTGCGGGGCCGCCGCTTGCTGCGGGGGCGCCGCCCACTGGCTGCGCTTCGCCGAGGAAATCGCGCTCTGCGGGGGAGCAACCTGCCACCACCACCGCAATGAGCGCGATACCGCGGTAGTGTCTGGCTCGTTGCGCGCGATCCCTCGCCGGTCCAGTTGCGCGCGATGATTGGGAGAGGATTGACGGACGACAGAGCGGGCGCGGCTGCAGCGACATGACTGACGACTCCTGCTTCCTCAACGAAAGCAGCCCCCGCCAAGTCGCACAGGCCGTTCGAGTATTTTCTGGATTGGACGCTGGCGCCTTTGAAAGGGCCCGAAAGTGGTCAGGACACTGGCCGCGGTTCATACGCCTGGCCGCCCATCGGCCGGTCGTGGCCCATCCGGACGCGGCGTGCAATCGAGCTTGAGTTCTGCGGCGCGCGCAATTCGCGTCGACTCACGCGAGCTACAAAAAGAGCGCAGGGACGTCCCCTGAGAATCGGGAGCGCCCCTGCGTGGGACCGTCAATGGCCCCGCTTCAGAGTTCGTCCATATACCAAGACGCGTCGTTTTTGAAAGCGTCCATGTCCTCATCCGCGACGCTCAGCTCGGGATGCGCGGTGACCGAGATCGGCGACACCCGGCTGCGCGTCAGGTACAGCTCTTCGCCGGAGGGATTGCCATACAGCCTGAATGACCAGGTATTAGGCCTGCCGTTGAGACCGCGCTCTCGATAGAAGGACGCCCGGTTCTTCTCGACCTCGGAGCGCGGGACTGTCAGCTTGACGCGTCTGACGCAAGGCGACTCGAGCCGCACCGACATGTGCTTTTGCGCGATTTCCGATTGGAACGAAAACGTGCGCGGCGCCCCGTTCAGGCCCGGTACGATGCGAAACGGCTCCAGTGAATCGGGGTTTTCGACCGCGGAAATGCGTAGAAACGGATTGTCGCAATCAGAGAGCGACCCGGCGTCGAGGATGTAGCTCGAAGGCTTGGCGTACGAGCGTAGCGCGACTCTAGTCGGCATCGGCTTGAGGCCTGGCACCGTGACCGCGATCGACTTGATTGCCGGCACCTTGCAGCCGGTGGGAGTGCGACCGCAGCTGCGCAGCGCCGTGTTGAGCGTGTTCAGGTTGTCGTTGGCGGTGTTCAGGGCCGTGCCAATCGAGGCCAACGTGTTCGCTCCGAGCACGTAAGTGCTCGGATTATCGAGCACGTCACCGAAACGGCTGATCAAGTCGCGAGTTGAGTCACGCTGACGGTTGATGAGCTCCATCTGGTCGCGTGCCGTGGAGATATCGATCAGCTTCGTGCCGTCCTTGGGCATCTTGAGCAGCGAATAGGGTTTGACCTCTGTCGCGAAGACGACAGGTTTGGCCGTGACCGCAGTCGTGAACTCGTCGATGCGTTTGGCAACGCATTGCACGTCCGAGCAAGGTGAGGTCGTCGTACCTTCGCCGCCAATTTGGTAAGTCCGCACCAGCGTTTTGCTGGTGCTGACGATCTTGCTCATCGTTTTCTCGAAGTCCGCCGAGGCGCTGAAGGTCAGATAGTTCCCGGCGATGTGGGCCTTGATTGACTCGGTCTCGGCCTTCGTCTGCGTTTCGACCTGAATCATGGCGTAGTACTCGCCACCGGTGACATATGAGTGCAAGAAGCCGTCACCGCAACGTTGGCGGAAGCGCTGCAGCTGAGCGTCCGTCGGCGCCGCGCCCGCAACTCCCGTGAGCATCGGGACCACGTCGGTGCGGAACTTGATCCCGGGCGGAACGGTCCAGGCGTTGTTGCGCACGGACACGGCTGCGAGCAAGGTCACCTTGGTTTCGCTGAGCCCCGTCGCCTCTGCGAACTGAAACTTCGCGTCGCCGCCCGCCACCAAGAACTTAGCGCTGGCCGAGGCGTCGAGCGAAAGCCGGCTATGCACGTCCGCGCTCGACTCCAGGAGCGCGAGCGAGAACACCACCTGTTGGCCGCCTGCGTTCGGCGCCTGCACCGGCACCACTGCCGGATCGCCCGCCCCGGGACCGGCGACGCAATCACCGGCGACGGTGTCGTTGTTCTGAAAATAGCCGCGCGCCTCGAAGAAGCCCTGCGTGTCGAGGTTCTGCGAGAGCTCGCCCACGGCTTCTGGAACCGGTGTTTCGAGCGTATCGGTGACGGTCGGAGTTTGGAAGTTACCGCAGGCGCTTAGCAACAGCAGCGGGAGAGCGCGGCCTTTGAGTATGAAAGTGTTCATTGTATTCCTCGTTCTTCAAAAACGTTGTCGTTGGGTTGTGGC
Organism: Polyangiaceae bacterium; assembly: GCA_029266615.1. Taxonomy (GTDB): domain Bacteria; phylum Myxococcota_A; class Polyangia; order Polyangiales; family Polyangiaceae; genus PMG-095. The sequence continues at coordinate 21,856 of JAQSWN010000057.1, read as the reverse complement.
TTACTGTTGCTCGACGTACCAAGACACGTCGTTCCTGAACTTCTCGAGCGATTCGGCGTCCGCGGTATCGGGCTGCGACTGCACGGAGATGGGCGTAACGCGGCTGAGCGAGAGGTAGGTGTTGGCGTCGCGATTCTTTGGGACCTCACCGGCCACTGGCGCGGTCGTGACGTGGTGCAGCCTGAACGACCAGGTGTTGGGCTTTCCGTTGAGCCCCGGCACGCGGAAGAAGGTCGACTTCTCCTTCAGGTCGGGAGTGTTCGCGGTGACCATCTGCACGCGCTTGCTGCAGCTGCTACCGAAGAACGCCGAGAGCACCTTGGAGGGCTGGAGCAGCGACTGCAGCGAGACCGAGCCCGCGACGCCGCTCACGCCGGAGACCAGCTTGAAAGTGGCTTCCGGCGCGCGACCGCGATCTTCGAGCGACTGGGTACCAACCCACGTCTGGTAGTCGCATGGCGCGAGCATGGGCAGTCCGTCCACCACGAAGCCGGACGGCTTGCCGTAGGCTCGCAGCATCACCTGCGACGTTGGCGACTTAGCCGGAGGCATACTGATGGCCATAGACAACACGGTCGGAATCTTGCAAAGGTCGATGTCTCGCGCGCAGGTCTTGAGTGAGTCGTTGTACGTGGTCAAGTTCTTGTTCAGCGTGGAGATGCCGTCCGTGATCTGCGCGAGCGTGGCGTTCGGAGCCCCCAGCGCGTAGACTTCAGGTCGGCTCTGCACCTCGACGAACTGGTTGATCTTGTCGCGCGTCCAGTTACGTTGCTTGTTCACCTCGCGCATGGTGTCTCGCATTACCGAGATATCGAGCGGAGACACCTTATCAGCGGGGCGAGACAGCACGTCGTAGGGCAGCACCTCGGCCGAGATGACGACTGGGTGCTTGCTGACGGCGGTCGTGAACGCGACGACGCGATCCGCGACGCACTTCACGTCGCGACAAGGCGTCGTCTCGATGCCCGTGCCGCCTACTTGATAGGAGTTGACGACGGTACTGGCGTTCTTGACGACGCTCTCCATGTACCTGTTGAACTCGACGGAGCCCGAGGCCGTGAACAAGCTGCCTTCGATGGAAGCGTTGATTTTCTGCGTCTCTTCGGCGCTACTCGTCTGAATTTGCACGATGGCGTGAAACTCACCACCCGTCGTGTACGAGTGTAGGAAGCCGTCGCCGCAGCGTTCGCGGAAGCGCTTCAGGTCGGCAGTCTTGAGTAGGTCGACCGAGTCGGGATGGAACTTGACGCCGGGCGGCACGGTCCAGGACGTGTTTCGGACCTTCACCGAAGCGAGCAGCGTGACGGCGGTGGAGGAGGTCTTTGTCGTCTCCGCGAAGCTGAACTTGGCGTCGGCCGAGCCGATGAGGAAGCTAGCGCTCGCGCTGGCGTCGATGTTGAGCTTCTTCTGCAGGTCCTCCGAGCTCTCGACCTTGGACAGCGTGTACGTGACCTCTTGACCACCAACGTTGGCGGCACGAACGGGTGCGATCGCGAGTCCTCCGGCCGCGTCGGTCAAGCAGTCTCCGACCGCCTTGTCCGCGTTCAGCAAATAGCCGCGACCCGGAAAAAAGCTGACGGTGTCGAGTGGCGACGACGCGGCGTCGACGTTTTCGTCGACAGAGGCCGAACCGGCAACGCAAGCACTGAGCGATAGGCACGCGAGGACGTACGTCCCCCTCTTTCGAAGTCTCATGAGAATCCCTTTGGCATCGTTGGCCCGCGGCCATTCGCCGCGTGCGGGGTGCCTTGAGCAAGGGGTATGCCGACATGACTTCCGCGTTTTTCGCGGCGAGAACGGCTGAACGAGCCGTCCGGACGCCTTCAAAGACGTCCGGACGGAGGCTGGTGCGCCCACGGTGAGGGACGCGTGACTCGAAAGCTTCGCGCTAAGCGCGCAACCAACGCGGGCGTCGCCGCTTCGCGGGTACTTACGGCAATCGCGCGCGCTTCAGCTGATGCGAGAGGCGGGGCGGGTCAGGAGCGTTGTACCAAAGGTAGTTGGTATCGCGATGAACGAGCCGCGCCTCGTTGGGGAGCCCAACGATGGACGCCTCGACGGATGCTGCGAGCTCAAACGTTCGGATATGGGCGTGACCGCGTGCGTGGTAGGCGAGCGAGAAGCTCGTGCCATCGAAGGCGGGCAGGCTTTGCTGAGCCAGGTCGCGACTTTGGGGGATCGGCGTGGGCCCTTCGACGCCCGCCGCGCTGACGCGGATCGCTTCCTCCGGGTTGAGGAGCAGCGCGGCGTCGCTGGCGCAAATCGCGCGCTCGATGTAGCCGGGCGCCGTGCCGACTCGAGTGAGCTCGGCGCCTCGAGCAAAGTAGAGCGACGAGTCGGGCCAGTGTGTTTCTAGCAGCACGAAAGAAGCGCTCGAGCAGAGAATGGTCGTTGCCTGCATGGTGAGCAGCATCGCTTCACCGGCGACGGTGGATTTGAACCAGAGTCCGTGCTCGTCCGCGTAGTAGATGCCAGCTTGTGACGCCCCGAAGCTGGTGGCTTCCCACGCTTCGCGCACCACTTCACCGCTCTCGAGCGACACACGCTGCACGGAGGGCCAGATGCTCTCCCAGACGTAGATCGCGTCCTTGGTAAGGGCGAGCGCGTCGGGTGAGTCCGTCGTATCCAGATTGGAGGCCAAGAGCTGGGACTCGCCCCACACTGCGTCGGCGAGAAGGAGCTGGCCGCGATAGGTGAGAAAGTAATAGTGCCGCTCGTCGGCGAGCACGGCGGTCACTTCGCCCCCTTCGAACACCGGCGCTTCCAGGCTGCAACGGCTCTGCGCGCAAGCGCCGTCGCACGCACGGTTGCACCCGCCGCAGTTTCTCGCGTTCCAATCCAGGTCACTTTCGCACACCGTTTGCAGGGTCCCGTCGCACTCGCCGCGCGGGTAGGTGCAGCCGGGCGCGCCAGCTTCGTTCTCGGACGGTGGACTTGCCTGCCCGCCCGCACCGTCGGCCTCCCCGACCTCCCCTCCCGCCCCACTCGCACCTCCGTCTGAGGCCGCAGCAGGGCCGCTGCTCCCGGCGCCAGCTGACGCGTCCGGATCGTTCGGCTCTCCGCCCGCGCCAGAAGCGGCCGAACAGCTATCGTCGCAAATCGTGAGTAAGCGGCACGCGGGCGAAATCCAGCCCACGGTGAGCGCGGTCATCAGCAGGCAAGCAGGGCCGGGCCGTTTTGCAGGCAAAGTCATGGCGGCAGCGGCCCGAACATCGGCTCGCCGGTCACACCCAACGGAACGCCCTGGGAGCCTCGAGCAAACGGCTGCCACACGATCTCGCTGCCGTCCGGGCTATCCGACTCGGTGAACCAATAGGCGAAGCCACGACCGTCGGGGCTCACGGCGGCGCGAGCGCTAGCGCTGTCGGAGTCAATGAGCTCTTCCGTGAACGGCGGCTCAGCAAAATGCAGGACCCACAGCTCCTCAGACGAAGCTCTGGAACGCGTGACGAGCGAAAGTCCGCGATCCATATCGGTCCATAGCACGCTGCCCTCATCGTGACCGCTGCCCTCCCGCAAGATGGGTAGCACCTGACCTGGCTCCGCTCGATCGACGACGCTGAACTCGCGGCTCGCGTCGCTCCCATCGGCTCCGCCAGCTTTGATTACTTCTTCCGGTGCCTGGAGCAAGAAAGCACGAGTGCCGCTGGCCACCACGAGCTCCGCCAGCTCGGCAGGAAGCGGCGACTCCGAGTTTTCATCGACGGAAGGCTTGGGTGGCGAATCGCCCTGCAGCTCGAACACCCCATCCTCGCTGGTACCGGTAACGCGGATCAGTCCCTCACCCGGCCACTCCACTTCACAATCCGAGCACGAGTAGACGAGAACGGGCGCACTGCGGTCCGCTATCGAGTAGATCTCGTAGTCTCCGAAGCTGCTCAGCGCGACGTAGCTGTCGCCGTGCATGAAAATGACGTTCCTCCACTCTCCCGCTGCGAGGGGAACGCGAGCCAAGCTCCGGTCGCAAGTGAGCAGCTCCACCCCCTCGGCCCCCGCCAACGCGAGTAGCCTGCCGCTGCTCGAAATGTAGGTGCTGCCGGGGCCAAGCTCCGTCTCGCGTAGTTCCGGTCCTGCTCCGCTGTCGAGCAACCACGCCGAGGGCTCGGAGGGCTGATCCTCGTCCCAATCTACCCGGCCCGACGCCACCAGAAGCTCGGAATTTTCGCAGAACCCGTGCTGGTCGTACCAGGCTGGCTCGTAGACTCCCACGAGACGCGCACGGTAACGATTCGGATCTTCGTCCGAAAATTCGAACAGGTACAGACCGCTGTATTCGTCTTCGATGAAGGCGTAGCGCGAATCTGCCGAGAACACCGGAGTGAGGAAAGAGCCGATAGTCGGTAGGTCGTGCACGGGGGCCATCGGCCCTGGTAGGCCAGCTCCGAGCGAGACGCCGAACATGGACACGTCGCGGAAAGTGCCGTGGTAGAAGTGGAGCCACACTCTGCGGTTGTCCGGCGAGACCTCCGCAAATGCAAACCCGGAGAAGCCGCTCGCGACGTCGCGCTCCCCCAGCGGAAGGAGGCTGCGTCTTCCAAGCTCGGCGACCGGCAACCCAAACACGGCGCCACCGCTCAACACGAGGAGCCACGGACTGGGCTCCGGAAATCGGCACTCCGCGGTGGCCTCGAGCTCGACGCACCGCGTCCCCATGGTGCAGATCAGCGTAGCTCCCGGTCTGCATTCTCCCCCCTCGCACGACTCCAAGCCGTTGCAGCGCACCTCGTCCGCGCAATCGGCGTCATCGCGACAGCCGGACGGTTCGAGCGGTGCGTCGCCGCTCATGGCCCCCGTTCCAACGGCGGTGTCAGCGCCGCCCTGCGGCGACGTGTTCGTGCGGTTGCCCCCCTGGCCCTGGGGTTCGGCCCCCTGCGCAGACCCACAATCGGACCCGCCGCACAGCGCTTCGTGTTGACGACAGCCCCAGCTTGCCAGCATCACGGCCGCGCTCGCCAAGAACGGGCTCAGAAGCTTCTGGAATACCCTACCCACGGCGCCTTCCCGATCTTTAAATGCACGTTTTGTGTTGGCTCGGTCGGCGCGGTCCACCAGAGCGCCGCTCCCGTCAATAGCAGAGCGCTGCCGAGCAGCGCGGAGCCGAGCGCGACTGAATCGCGATTCCGGAGCGCGTTTTCGCGCCTCAAGAGGTCATCCCAATCCGAGATACCGACGCTATGGGGCATGGCATTGGCACGCTGAGCAAGCTCCGTGCCGTCCGCTCGCCATGACGCATAGGCATCGCGATTCATCGCATAGAGCACGCCCGCCATGCCCAGCCCCGCAGCGCCCGCGCCGGCGCTCGCCAGCGCGGAGTACAGATGCCAGCGCCTACGCTTCGTTCGCTCGTTCGACAGAGAATCCGTGGTGGCCTTGGCGGTAATGATGCGGCGCCGCGGGCTGTCGCCAATCTCGATAAGCGTTTCGGTCGGCACCACGCCGCGTCCGGACAAAGCGAGCAGGTGTCGTCCGGACGGGAGTGCGCCGCGCCGAAAGGGTTGACCATCGATTTCCAGGACCAGATGCGCCGGCGCATCGAACGCGACCGGAGTGAGCTCAGCGCTCCCGTCCAAGGCCACGAGTCCGCAGTCGATGACTGCGCTGGGGTCCGCGGGCAGCGGCAGGGCGTTCGCCGCGTAGCCCGCGCGCTCGAAACGGAGCTCAGAGGTCCCGCTGGGGATCGAAACGCGTCCGCCGAGCGGGAGCCTGCCGAGTGAGATTCCGTTGGCCTCGACGCTCACGTCCGGAACCCGGCACGAAATCGAGCGCGTGCTCGCCGGCTCCGGCGGGAGTGGAACTCGGACATGCAAGGTCGCTCCACCCCGAATCTCCAAGCGCCGGTAGTGCGCGACCCGCCCCGGCGCGTTGACCCAAAGGCCGTGGATCCCCGCACTAAGAAGTACCCGATTCGCCAGCGGGGCTCTTCCGAGCAGTACGCCGTCCAGGACCAGCTCGGCACCTGCCGGCTCTGCTTCGACTACCAGCGTACCGACGCGCTGTTTCTGGTAGTCGAGGAGTGTCGTCGCCTGGGCGCGCCGCTCTGCGTCGAGCTTCGGATCGGACTCGGCCAAGTACTTGCTCAACGTCTGCATCGCCTCCGCGGCGCGCCCACTCGCAGCGTAGGCTTGCCCCAGGTTGTACAAAACCGAGGCGTGGGGCCTCAGCGCATACGCGGTCTGAAACTCCTGGATGGCCTCCTCGAGGCTGCCCTGCTGCGCCATCAAGTAGCCGCGTTCGAAATGGCGCGAAGCTTCGCTGGACCCGGCCCGCTCTTCGGCCAGCGCTGGGGACACCAGCAGCGAACACAAGGCCAGGCACGTGGCGAAGCTACTCGAGATACGGATTGCGGCCATCGAAGTCGGGACGGGGGAGGGGCGGGCGAGCGGAGCTTTCGGGAGCGGGCGCAGCGCGTTCTTCGCGCCGCCGGAGCGGCGCACGAGTCGTCACGGTGACGGATCCTACCGGGTCGACAGCGACGATCGCCGCCTTGGCTGGCTCCGACGGCACGGATGGACTGGGCGCCCCGGCTGACGAGACCTTGGGGGCTGGGGCCTCATCCATCACCGTAGGGAGCTCGACGACGCGTTCGCTCGAATCGCCGGTCCTGGCTAGCCGTGCGCCCGCGACCCAGAGGCTCCCAGCGCCCAGCAGAACGCCGAGGCCGAAGGTAACCCAGATTCTTCGATAGGACTGCGGCGACCGCGTCGTGGGCTCGGGCTCGATTGGTTCTGCTTCGTCGCGCCAAGTAGTGGTTTCGTCCTCGGCTAGAGTGTCGAGCGAGAAGCTAGGCGGGGCTACGTCGAGACGCGGAAGAGGGCGCGCTCCCGCGGCGAAAGGTCGCAGGCTCGCGGCAAGCGCCAGCGCACTTTCGAAGCGACACTCCGGGGGTTTGGCGAGCGCCCTTTCCAGCACTCGGCTCAACTCCTCGGGCACGTCGGGCACTAACTCGTGCAAGGGCCGAGGCACGTCGTTCAGTACTCGAAACAGCGTGCGCTCGAGCGAATCGGCGGCAAATGGACAGTTTCCGGTAACGCACTCGATGATGATCGTTGCCAGCGCGAACAGATCGCTTCGACCGCTCGGCGGGGGGGCCCCGGTGATCTGCTCGGGCGACATGTAGCGAGCCGTGCCGACCAAGACGCCTTCGCCGGTGCTGTGCGTATCCGTAAAGCGGGCGACTCCGAAATCCAGCAAGATGCAGCGCTCGCGCTCGTCGTCACCTCGAGCCAGCCAAAGGTTCTCTGGCTTGAGATCCCGGTGCACCAAGCCCGCACGATGAGCGGCGTTCAAGCCCAGGCAGACATCGATGGCCAAGTTGGCGACGCGCGCCAAGGGCAGAGTGCCGCGCTGTCGTAGCTCCTCCCGCAGGGTTTGGCCTTCCAATAGCTCCATGACGAAGTACGGGAATCCTTCCTGCAGCTCACCATAGTCGTGAATGGACACGACGTGCTCGCTCTGTAGGCGTGAAGCCGCCTGCGCCTCACGAGCGAAACGCCTGGCCAGCGCCGGACTGCTTGCCTTGGTGTGGCGCAAAACTTTCATCGCAAGCTGCCGACCGAGCGGGATGTGCTCGACTCGATACACGTCCGCCATGCCGCCACTTGCGATGTGCGAGAGCACTCGGAACTTGGCATCGACGACCTTGCCGACTAGGGAGTAGCGAGGGTCGATCGGCTCGAACGAGCCTCGATCCGCAGGGACGAGCGACCCGCTTTGGCTCATGACCGGCCGGGGGCTCCGCCGTCGTCGCTCGAGTCCCGCTCATCGGAGCTCAAGTCGAGGCGCTGCCGGGATGCCGGACCTGCCAGCAAGCGGTACGCTCGCTGGCGCGAGATACCTGCCTCGCCCGCTGCGCGCGTGAGGTTGCCGTGTTCGGCATAGCGCTCACGGAGGCGCTCGAGGTCGTCCTCTCGTGCCTCCGTCGGTCGTCGCGTCGGTTTCGTGGTAGGCGCCGCCGTGGACGGTGTGGCCGCCGCGAAGGCAGGGGGCAGCAGGCTTCGGCGCAGGACGGGCTCGTTATTGCCGAAAGCGAGCATACGCCGAGTGACAAGCTCGAGCTCGCGGATGTTGCCCGGCCATTGAGCGAGCAGCATCTGCTCTAGCAGCTTGCCGTCCAACGCGGGGGGGCGCCCGCCCGAGTGTACGCGCAGGAAGTGGTCTAGAAGGGCCGGAACATCGGCCCGACGCTGGCGTAGCGGCGGCAACGCGATAACGACTCCGCTGAGGCGCGCGGCCAAGTCCTCACGTAGCCGCCCGCTCTCGACCAGTGTCGCGAGCGGTATCAAGCTGGCGGCGACGATACGCAGGTCGACGGGCAGCGCTCGCGTTTCACCCAACGGTGTCACTTCGCGCTCTTGCAGCACGCGCAGCAGCTTGGCCTGAACCGCTGGCGCGAGATCGCACAGCTCGTCTAGAAACAGCGTGCCTCCGTGGGCGGCGCGCACGTGGCCGAGCCCGCTTTGCTCCGCACCGGTGAAGGCGCCCTTGCGGTGACCAAAAAGCTCGGCTTCGGCTAATGCCGGCGGGAGGGCACCGCAGTTGACGGCTTGCAGGGGCCCGGCGCGACCACTGAGGGAATGAATCACTCGCGCGACCATTTCCTTTCCGGTGCCGGTCTGACCTTCGAGCACTACTGGGAGCGAGGTCGCAGCGACCTTCTTCACGGTCTCCAGCACGCCTGCCATCCCGGGCCCGAAGAGGACCCCAGGGCAGGGCTCGTGAGTGCGCGGGGCCTCTGCTTCGGCCTGAACGCGGATCACTACTCCCAAGCCGTCGCCGAGCCGGACGACGTCGCCTTCGCTGAGAGCGACCTCTTCTATGCGCGCTCCATTCACGAACGTGCCGTTGGTACTGCCCAGGTCGCGCATGATGAGCAGCGGCCCGCGACGGGAGATCTCGGCATGCTGCCGCGACACCCCTGGATATTCGAGGCGGCCTGCGCCGTCGGCGCCTCGGCCGATCACTATGCGTTCGGCGTCGAGGCGCAGCGATGAACGAGCCCCGTGTCCACTCCAAAGCAGCCAATACACGGACGCCGCCGATCCGTGGGCCGTGTTCGTCAAGCGCAGGGTCGTCGTGTCGGCGGAGCTCATCCGGCGGGCGGATGTAAGCATGAATCAGCTACCCCAGCCACCTCGTGCGCGTTGTCCGGACGGAGCGGCGTCCGTCCGGACAGCGGACGCAAGCGTGGAACCAGCACGTTTTCGTGGGTCGCCTCGGGCATCCGAACGGGCACAGGCCTTGCTCAAGGGGGCGTGCCACCCGGTGGCGAAGGAGGAGGCATGAGCTTGAGCATGATTAACCTGAACAAAGTGGTGAGTGCCACGGTATGCGCAGCCCTCGCGGCGTTCGCGGCTGTCGCCTGCAGCGGTGTCGACGAACAGGGCGACTGGGAACTCGGCCCGCCGGAGACCGTGGGAGAAGTCTCCGCAGCGATCAACAAGAACTGCTGGAAGACCGCGTCCAAAGTCGTGGAAGGAGGCTTCGCGTCGACGTACACGAGCGCCGAAACGTACGACGACTGCTATAAAGGCAAGGTCGTGCAAATAGACGACTATTCGCCAGAGTACGCCGTGGGCGGCTACACGGAGGTGCGCTGGGCGGGGGCGCAGCCGTCCACCAAGGATTGCCTCGGCTCCCTGCTTTGGGTGTACCTTTTCGAGAAGCGGGGTGATGAATGGCGTTTCATCAAGTCTAAATCGGCTCACGGCGACTTGACGATGGACGATGAGCCCGGGGATATAGAGCGTCCCCCGGCACAGCCTGGAAGCGCGCCGCTGCCTGACATTCCGGTCAAGCCCGTCACGCCGGGTGACCTCGGTGGCATCATCAAGGGCCCGGCACTGCTTTGTTCCGTGCCGAAGGCATACTTTTTCACGGATGACATGGTTGCTGGACGCAGCTATCGCATCGCGGTCAGCGCTCGTCTCGGATCCACGGACGGGGCCACTCAAAAGGTGAGCTTCAAGTCCAAAGCAAGCACCTGCGGCCAAGAGCAGGGGGACGAGTGCTGCACGGCGGGCGACGCCTGCGTCGACGACTTGGACTGTGGAAAGAGCGGGAAGTGTGAAAGCTGCGGAGGCAGCGGCGAAGTCTGCTGTGGCAGCAGCTGCGACAACGGCACGCTCGTCTGCGCGTCGGGCGAGTGCACCCCCTGCGGAGGAAGCGGACAGGACTGCTGCTACCACGATAGGTGCAATGAAGGGATGACGTGCAGCTCGGGCACGTGCAAGAAACCGGCGTGCGGGGGCAGCGGACAGGATTGCTGCTCGACCGGCTCCGCCTGCGAGAGCGGCAGCGGGCTCACGTGTCTGTCGGGCAAATGCAACAAGAAGAAGGTTGCGGAACCGACTTGCGGTGGGCTGCTGGCCAAGTGCTGCGCGGGTGCGAATCCCTGCAACACGGTGTTCGCGTGTGTCTCCGGCTACTGCGTCAACCCGGAGGAGCCGTGCTCGGTGGTCGGCGACCATTGCTGCCAAGAAGCAGCGAACCCGTACTGCAACACCAAGTACTACTCGCAGCTCGGCTGCGACGACGGCCTGACCTGCAGCCTCTAAGAGGAGCGCCAGCCATACCTGAAGGCTGGTGACAGCTCGCCGCCGGTTCACCCCCAGACAGGACCGCCAACGGAAGCCGCGTCATTGGGCTCCCGTTGGCGTGCGGCGCAGAAAGCGTTCCGCCATGAGCACTCCGAGTTGCTGCGCGCCAGTGGGGCTGCGCTTCGGCGACCCTCAAGCCAAACACGGCGCTCTCAGTCGTCGGGGGCCGCCTTGAAGAGCAGGCCGAGCCCGAAGGACTTTTGCTGGTAAGAGAGGCGAACCGCGTCTTGCGGGGACGCGAAGTCGTCGTGCGCGGTCAGCCCCGCCTCGGCGAACACGTGCACGAAGCCGTAAGCCGCCTCCACGCGCGCTACGGGCGCCACGTAGGTGCTGCTGGCACTCACCGGCTCACCCGTTGCGAAGGATACTAGCTCGACCCCGACGCCGGCCCCGAAGGACAAGTCCCAATCCGCGTAGCGTGAGGCGCGTCCCCCCAAGCGCGCGCTCGCGAACACGGGAATGCGGAGCAACTTGCCCAATGTTCCGCCGTCGCGGAGCCCGCTCAGCGCGCTCGAGCTGTTACCGCTATAAGACGCGCCAAGTCCCAAATGAATCGCCGGGAAGAGGCCGACGCTGAAGTTCGGAGTGTAGCCGAACAGCGGTTGGTAGTAGCCCGCCCAAACTCCGCCGTAGGTGAGCTTGCCGTCGATTTGCTCCAGCGTCGCTCGCTGGGCGGTGCCGTCGAAAAAGCTCCCCGCGACGTTGCCCGATACCGAGAGCGACGTGACGGAGAGGCCGATGTCCATTGCATGAAAGCGCAGATCGCCCAGCCAAGCCTTGCTGTAGGGCCGCTGGTTCAACTCCTTCAGCGGCACGAGACCGCTGACGTTGACGCTGCGGGGCGCGGACGTGTCCGCCGCAGCCCCGTCGTTGGCGCCGGCGTCCTCCACCGCCGCTTCTTCGTCCGAGCACTCGATGCCTTCGCAGGGGGCGGCTTGCGCTACGCCGGGAAGCGCTACGACCAGCCCACCCATGAACGCGGAAGCTCGTAACCAGCAGCTCAGCGGCATGGCGTGACGCCCCCGTGCTCGTTGCATAGGTCGAGCCTGCGGAGCAGGCCGTCGTCGTAGTGCTTGACCGCGTCGATGCCGGCTTCGTTGGCCTGGCGCCCGTGATACTGCCCGATCGGAATCGCAATGACGCCGCCAATGCCGAGCCCCGCCCCCACGTAGAACGGAGCTCCCAGGTTGCTGGGGCCATTGGAGCTCATGTCCGCGACCATCAGCACGAGCGAGCTGCCGAGCGCGGCTAGCCCGCCGTAGAAGAACCACTTCGCGGTGCTGCTCTTGCTTTGCATGAGCCGAATGTCATCGGCAGTGCGCGACTGGGGGTGTACGACTGGCAAAAGGTCGGGAATGTTTTTGACTCGAGCGCCGCCGTTCAGCTCGACCGAATCCGCATACTCGTTGGAGCTGTTGGTACGCAGGTCGGTCACGCGCGTTAGGCGCAGGCGCGCCGGTCTGAGCTGCTCGTACGCCGCCAAGCGTACCGCGGCCTCGGCGGTGGCCGGTGGCGCCTCCAGGTGGACATGCGCGGGGGAGCAAGCGGCGAGGGCGAGCGCGACTGCAGCTCCGCCCACGCCGAAAGACGTCGGTCTCATTATCCCGCTGAGTGCCAGAGGCGGCGCTTAGCTACGAAGAAAAATCAACGCGCCTCGTCGATTGTCGGCGCGGCCGAAGCTCCGGTTCGGGGGGAAGCATTTCCGAACAGCAGGCGCTCGAGGCGCGGCCAATGCGCGGAGCTCGGGTAGTGCTTGGTAAAGCGCTCTGCGCGCGTCCGGGCCGCGGCCGTTTGCCCGAGCCGGAAGAGCGCGTCGATGGCGACTACCTCTCGCTCTTCGCTCAGCATACCTCTTGGGTGAAGCTCTTGGTGGCGACGGGCGAGCGAGAGCGAGAGCGCCGGATTGCCGGCCAGCGCGGCTTGAGCTTCGCGCAGCAACGTGAGCTCGCTCACTTCCGGTGCGGGTGCGGCGCGCACGACCCGAGGAGCCGGCGGTGCCGAGGCGGCCTCCGCGGGCTCGGCCGAGCTGCTGGCCGAAGGCGAAGACGCGGGAGCTGTTTTCGGCTCGGCGCGTTCATGCGGAGGGGAACTCGCAGGAGGCACGGAGCTGGGCGGCGCGTGCGGCTCGGGAGGCCGCGTCAGCCAGTAAGTGCCCGCCGCTGCGGCCGCGGCCGCCGGAAGAAGGAAGGCCAGCAGCAGCGCTCGCCTCCCCTTCGGTCGCTGCGTGTCGGCGGGAAGTGCCCGCAGCGTGCCCGTTCGGGAGACCCGCAGACGCTCGCGTAGCGCCTGGAGCTCCGCCTGGGAAGGCTCCGGGAAAGCCCCGAGGGCAAGGTCCTTGAAGGAGCCCGGTTGGTCGCGATCATCGCGTAAATTAAGGCGCGTTGGCTCGCCGACCTGGGCCGCGAGCCCCGCCGCGACCACGCCCAGCTCCTCTTCGCTCGGCAGCTCGTCGTCGTGGTCGCCGAGCGCGAAGCGCAGCTCGGCCGGCAGGCTGCTATCGAGGCGAAGGCGAGGCGGCTCTTCGTACATCAGCCCGCCCTCGAGGTGGTGAGGGTGCGGCGCGCAAACGCGGCGCGCACGAGCTTGCGAGCGGCGTGCAGCCGAGAATAGGCGGTGGTGACCGGACAGCCGAGCGCTTCGGCCACTTCAGGCATCGACAGCTCCTCGAGCTCATAGAGCACGAAGACTTCGCGCTTGTCGGAGTCCAGCTGCGAAAGGACCTGGCGGAGCTGCTCTCGGGCGCGGCTTTGGTCGAGCTCTTGCTCTTGCTCTTGAGAGGTGCCGTCGACGCGGCGTGAGTCTTCGTCGAGCTCATCGTGCGCGCCGCGCACTTGCCGCCGGTGGCCAGCCGCGACTTTCACACAAATCCCGTAAATCCAGGATTTGACGCTGGAGCGACCTTCGAAGCTGGCGAGCCTTCGGTGGACGACCAAGAACACCTCCTGGGAGGCGTCGGCCACGTCGCTCCTCCGAACGCCGAGGCGCCCGAGCACCCGCCACACGAAGCTTGCATACTCTTCGAACAGCGCGTCGAAGCTCAGCGCCGACGGGCGGCTTGCCTCCAGGTCCACGTCAGACACGCGCTCTTCTATCACTAGAGGGTGCGGGCCGACACCGCCAGACCGAGGGGCCGGCACCAGCAAGAGTCGAGGCTGAGAAAAAGACTCGTAATCTAGCGACCGAGCCGGCACTCAGGCGTTGTGCGACGATGTTTGTTGGCGTTGGCCCTGCTTGCGTGGTCCGAGGCGGCCTCGGCTACGACCATTACTTGGCAGCGCGGCGCGGGGGCCGACTCTTGCGCGGAAGAGCCTGTCATCTTAGCGGAGGTGGAGGCGCGACTCGGCCGGCCACTCGAATCGCCGACGGCCGCGGGCGCCGAGCGCTTCGAGGTGAAGGTGGAGCGAGTCGGCTCCAGCTTTCGGGCGCGCATTCAACGGCGTGACGCAGATAGCCAGTTGCGGGGGGAGCGCGTGCTCAGCGTGAAGAGCGATAAGTGCTCGGCGCTCTCCGAGTACGCGGTCGTCGCCCTTTCGTTGATGATCGACGCGGAGGCCGCCCTGTCGAGCGCGAGCCCTCACGCGGGCGTCCCCTCCGAGCCCGCGGGCGCCGATTTCCCGGAGGCTCCCGAGCCGGCGCCAGCGCCGACAAGTCCGAGCTCCGCTCCCGAGCCCGGCGACTTGCCCGCGCGCAGCGCTGGCTCCGGGCCGCGCGTGCTCTACCTTTACCCGGCCGTGACTCCGCCGCGCGGAGACCCCCGGTTCTCGAGGACTGCTTCACGCCGTTACGCCGCCGCTCTGGTTCAAAGGGCGCTGGGTGCGCGCTTGGAGCAGCGGGAGATCTATACGGTAGTCGAGCCGCAGGCACGCTTCGAGAGCCTCGGCGACGCCGAATCTTTCGCTCGCCGCGCCGAGCGTCGTGCGCCGCCGCGCGTGCTGACAGAGGCCGGCACCCGAGCCGCTACGGCAGACTACGTCTTGCTTCCCAGCGTCGACGAACTGCTCGTGCAAGACGGCTCGGACTACACGCTCGGCGGAGACGGCAAAGCCGTGACCGTTACCGTGCGCGCGAGCGCGCTCGTTACCGACGTCGCGCGGCAACGCGGCTTTTCACCGCTCAAGGCCGAGGCTCGCTTCAGCGTGCTGGGAACGAGCACGGACGCGGCTACTCGTCGCTTCGCGCTTCGGCTCGGCTTGCTGCGCGCGGTGGAGGAGCTGGTGCAAAAGCTGCGTGAGAACGCGGCGTTCCGCATCCGCCCACGGCTCGTCGTGGGCGCGGATGGCGAACGGCACGTCGAGCTGGCTTCGCTCAAAGGCATCGGCAACGGCGACCGCTTCGTCTTCGAAGACGAACCGGGGCGTCGCTCCGGCTACGCCACCGTGTACGACGTCACCACCACCCGTGCGTCGCTGCGGGTCCTGAGCTCCGGGGAAGGCACGCGCCTGCTCGAGTTGGCCAAGGCGCCCGGCATGACCTCTGACTTCAGCTTGCGCTTCACGCGTCGTGCAGCGTACGGGACAGCCAGCGAAGGCGAGCGGCTCGCCGCCGCGGAGGCTGGTCGACGCACTCGCCACTTCGACGGCGCGACCGAGCTCGGTGTGGGGTGGCGCTTCCTCGTCGAGCCCAGCAGTGGCAGCCGCCTCCGCCCACTTGTGGACACTCACTTCAGCTTCGTCGTTTCCTCGGGCGCCGCGCTGCTCGTCGGGATGCAAGGTGGCGTCGGCTACGAAACGCCTCTGCTGCCCGCGCTCGGCTTGACCTTCCTGCCGTACGTCACCGCGGGCGGCCTCTTCATGCGTGGCTCGCTCGGCGACGAGCGTTCGCGAAACGCCCGCCTCGAAACGTTACTCGCCGCGAGCGCCTCCGTGGGCGGCCGCTTCGAGCTGGTGCGCCTACTCGGCGGCTTTTCGCTCACCCTGGGGGCGGAGGCGCAATACGTCCTCCCGCTCGCCTCGGCGGTCTCCAAATCCGACTTCGTGGGGGACGAGCTGCCCAACCTGCACGCTCTCATCTTCCAGCTCGGAGGCGCCTACCGCGGCAGCAGCTACCGCGACTGAGCAGCCATGAAGCCATGAACCGCAGCGCGTCTACTTCGTCTCTCCGTCACCAAGGATCTTGTCGCATGCTTCGATTGCTCCCGCTCTTTTCACGCCCCCTCACCGCCGCCGCCCTCCTCGCTTTCGTCGCGCTGACCAGCGCTTGCGCCGGGAGCGGGGTCAGCTCCGAGCGCCAGGTCCTGCCTGACTTCGACGCCAAGGAGCTCAGTAAGCGTCGTCTCCTGCTTGCGCCCTACGCAACGCGCGCCGTCGACGCCGAAGCCTCCGTGCCGCTCGAGCGAGAAGAGATGCAACTCCTCGCCCTGGAGACGAAGGAACAAGACCCCGAGCTGGGCTCTCTCAAAGCCTTCTACGCCGCCGGCGCGCTCAGCGGCCAGCGCGCCCTCGAAAAAGCCGGTACAGGGCTCCTCCTCCAGCACGTCGAAGCCGCGCGTTGGAGCGAGTACTTCGCGCAGCCTGAAACCTTCCTCAGCGTCACGGTCGACGGCAAAGCTCGCTACGAAGTGCCGCCGCGGGACCTCCTTCAACGCCTCGGCACGGACGCCGAATACGTCCTCGTGCTCGGCGAGCTCAAGTACCAGGCGAGCATCACGCGCACCAAGATGGGCGAAACGACGACCACCCGTCGTGAAGCCGAGTGCGACGGCCGCTTCCTCGTCTGGGACTACGCCCGCTCGCGCGCTCTCGCCGAAGGCAGCGTCGAGTCCGTCGTCGGCTTCGGCAAGCGAGTTACGGCCAGCGAGTTCAAAGAGCTCGGCGAGCTGCTGGTCTCGGAGATCCTGGCCAAGCGCCCGTTCAAGGGGTGAGCTCTCGCGACGCGCGCGGCCGGAGCGTCATTCTTGCGTCATATGCGGCTGAAGCTGCCCAAAAGTAACCCTCACGATACATAGCCGGGAGTACCTTCGCCGCCCGCTTGGAGCGGGAGCGACGTCTGATGATGAAGATCGAAAGCCGGACCCCCATGGACATCAACGAGCTGCCGCCTTGGGACGACACCGACGCGTCCGCTACTGACGGCTTCGCCGACACGCCGGCCGGGAGTCGCCTCAGCCCCTACGCGTTCGATAGTGAACAGCGCACCCTCGTCGGCATCGGCCCGGCTCCAGGCGCGCGTCGGTCGCGGCCAGTCGGTCACGCGCCTGACAGCGATCGCGTGCCTCTGTCCGAGCCCCCGGGCCCGTTCATCGCGGAGGATGAAGACGAGTTTCCGAGCCGGCTGCCGCGGCGAAGGCTGAGCCGGCGCGCGGCGGTGGTGTCGAGCGTGCTCCTCGTGCCGTTAGCCGCCGTGGGATTGCTGCGCGGCTTGTCCATGCATGGCCCGACTCCGGAGGAACCCGCTGGCGCCGCCGCGGCACCGCTTCCTCCAGTGGCGGAAGCGCACGAGGCGACGAACGAGCGAAAGACAGCCTCCGCCGAGAGCGAGAACGCCGAGTCGCCTCCCCCTGAAGCGCCGGGCGCGGACGGCGCCGAAGCGCCGGTCCCGCTCGAGGCGTTGCCCGCGCTGCCGCGGAGCTCTCCGACGGCCGAGAAGGTGTCGCGAGAGGTGGCTCCACTCAGCGTCAGCCTTCCGGAGGTCCCGCCTTCGCCCGAGGTCGTGGATGCGTCGAAGGGCAGCGTCAACGCCGGCACCATCAACGTCGCGTCTACTCCCCCGGCGAACATCGTGCTGGACGGCCGCCCTATCGGAATGTCGCCGCGCGTCGTGCGAGTCCCCGTCGGCTCGCACACGGTGGTCCTCATTCATCCGCTCTACGGCCGCCGCTCGCTCAACGTGAGGGTGCGCCCCGGCGCAACGACGAGCGCGGCAGCGGAGTTCTGACGCGGACGTGGTTGGACGGCTCGTGAGAGCGCTCCGACCAAGCCGGCGACGTCTTCGCGCGTATGATTGCGAGTGAATACGAGGCGGATGCCGGCATGGCCGCGGGCGACCGCCGGGAATACCGCGACGTTCACGAAGTAGCCAGCGCTCTGCAGCTCGGCCGCCACGTCGATGGCGGTCTCCTCCGCGCCTACCTCCATGAAGCGGATCGGCGTCGTCGGACTACCGCTCACCCGCAGGCCCTCGCGCCGCGCGAGGTCATCGAAGAGCTCGATTCGCTCCATGACCTCGGCCTGGAGCGTGTCGATTTCCGGTGAGGCAAGGATCTCCGCGCTAGCGACGGCCGCTCCTAGCAGCGCCGGCTGCATCGGGCCCGAGAAGATCATAGTGCCACCGCAGCTGAAAATGGCCTCCTTGAGCTCCTCGGTCGGGGTCACGATGACGGCGCCGGCCGCGCCCATAGCCTTGGCCATGCTCAGCACGACGACGGCCCGCTCGTGGCCGCCGTGCACGCCCAGCACGCTGCCCGCGCCGCGTCGGCCCGCAAAGGCCATGCCGTGGGCGTCGTCGATGTAGGCGTGGAGCTGCGGTAGGCGGTCGAGTAGTGAGTACAGCCCCGGTACATCGACGTGATCGCCGTGCATGCTGTAGATCCCGTCGCACAGATAAAAGACGCGATCGTGCGTCGCCGCGAGCTCGCGCGCGCGGGACTCCAACAGATCCAGCCGGTTGTGGGGGACCGCCTCGCACGTGCTGCCTTGCTCGCGCAGCGTCGGCAGAACGGCTTGAACGCTGGCGTGCACGAACAGATCGTAGAGCACGGCGTCTCGCTCCGTGACCATCACGGGCAACGCCGCCATGTGGCCGAGCGACGTCGTGGAGGCGACGGTGAGCGGCCGCCCTTCGAAGATTTGGGACAAAACCGCCTCTAGCCGCGTGTAGAGCGGCGCCGAGACATAGGCGCGCGACGACGGAAACTGCGTCCCGTAACGCAGAACAGCCTCGCACGAAGCGGTCTTGAGCCGCACGTCGGTCTCTAGCCCTAGGTACGAGCAGCTTCCGAACGTGACGAGGCTCTTGCCGTTGATCAAGAGCTTGCGACCGTCGCAGTGTTGATTCTCGGCGGTCAGGTGAAAGATGCCGCGGCTGGTCAACGCGCGGGCCGTGTTCTTGACCAGGTTGACGCGATCGGTGACGCGAAGCTGCGGTGAGCGACTCGGCTTGGACATGCGGATGGTCTCCTTCGGATAAGGTTCCCCGTTCCCAATCGCGCTCGGTGCGTCTGGGTGTCTTCGGGAGTGAGCTCGGCAGAGCTCGCTTGCGGTCGCGCACCGCGATTGGTGTTGCGACGCCTTTCGGAGCTACGGCCAAGTCCGTGTCGGACTTTCGATCGTGCGCGTCGATTTCATCGCTTCGACTTCACTCCAAGGTGTTGTCGCCTGCATACGACGGTGTCGCTTGCGTACGACGGTGTCGCTTGCGTACGACAGAAGGGCGCGTCCGAACCGGCGCGCCGCGTCGGAAATTTGACGCCGCCTTCGCCCTGCCGACGGAGGAGACCTCCGAATCATGCAAGAAATAACTCATAAAACGCAGAGGTCTTCGAAGGCCGCGTTTGCTGCTCTAGAGTGTCGTCCGGGCGGCTGCCCCCGGGGGGGCTTTGCCCGCCGTAAGTCATGAGCCTCGCTACCGTCCTCTCGATCGCAGCCGCAGCCCTAGAGCTCGTGATCGGTTTGTTGGCGCTGGGCTTCGGACGCGCTCCGGGCTGGAAGCACTTTCAAACTTTCGCTTGGGTCGCGTTTTCGGCGGCCGCATACAGCGGCGGAGATGCGGTGTTCGCTTCTGGGCCCGGCGTCGCGCCTTGGGTTCCCTGGGTGGGCCGGTTGAACCTGGCGTCGGCGCTTTGTCATTGCGGCTTCTGGATCGTGTATTGCCGCGTCCAATACAAGGAGCCGCTCCGGCGCTTCGACCGAGGCGTGCTCGCGGTGCTGGGCGCGCTGGCGGCGGCAGCGTTCGTCCCCGACTTGATGACGACCTCCGGCCACGTCGTAGAGACCGTGCACTGGGCCGCGGTGACGTATCGCATCCCGGTCACGACGCCCTTCGGCTCGCTCGTCGTCCCCTTCGTGCTCCTGGCGCTGTCGATGCCGGCGGTCACGTACTTTCGGAAGGCGCGCCGAGGCGTGCCGGGGGCGCGGGCCCACTGGCTCGGGTTCTCGATCCTCTACCTCACCGCGCTCAACGAAGTACTGGTCGTGCTCGGCGTGCTCGACAACCTCTACCTCGCCGACTTGGGGTTCTTGGCGGTCGTGCTCTCGGTCGCGGGCGAGATGATGTTTCGCGTGGCCGGCGACGCGCGTCGCTTGCAGCAGCTTTCCGCGGAGCTGTCGCTCGAGGTCGCAGAGCGCACGCGCGAGCTCGGCGAAACGCGCGACAACCTGATCCGCGCCGAACGCCTGGCCGCCTTGGGGCGCCTGGCGGCAAGCGTGGGTCACGAAATCAACAATCCGCTCTCATACGTGGTCGGCAACCTCGAGTACCTCGCGAAAGAGCTGGAGGCGACGAACAGCCCGGGCCTGCTCGAGGCCGTGCGCGACGCGACGAGTGGAGCGAGCCGCATCCGCCGCATCGTCCACGAGCTCAAGGTGTTCGCGCGCGGCTCCGACCAAGAGAAGCGCGAGCTGGTCGACGTTCGCGAGGCGTTGGACGCCGCCATCAAGCTGGTTTGGGGCGCGCTCCGGCACCGCGCGCGGCTCGAGACGAACATCGAGCAAGTGCCCCGGGTCCTAGCGGACTCGACACGACTCACCCAAGTCTTCGTCAACGTGCTCATGAACGCGCTCCAGGCCATGCCCGAAGAGCGCGTCGGTCAAGCCGACTCGTTGATTCGGGTGAACGTCGGCCTGCGCCCAGACAATCGCATCGCGGTGACGGTCACGGACAATGGTCGCGGCATCGCCCCGCAAGATCGGCCACGGCTCTTCGAGCCCTTCTTCTCGACGAAGCCGCAAGACCAAGGCAGCGGGCTCGGGCTGTTCGTGTCCTTCGGCATCGTCACCGCCATCGGTGGCAGCCTCGACGTCGAGAGCGCGCTCGGCGTAGGCACGACCGTGAGCATCATGCTCCCCCCGTCCGCCCCGGCCGTGGCTCACGTCGAGAGCGTGCCTTCGTTACCGCTCCTCACGGCGCGCCGCCGCCTGCTGGTCGTCGATGACGACGTCTTGGTCGCGCGAACGCTGGGCCGCCTCTTGAAGGGTCACGACGTGGACGTCGCCAGCAGTGGGCGCGACGCGCTGGAGCGCCTCCGCAAAGACCGCGACTACGATCTCGTGCTCTGCGATCTAATGATGCCCGACCTCACCGGCATGGACGTATTCGAGGAGATCGAGCGTAGGTATCCCACGCTCGCCGACCGTGTCGTGTTCATCAGCGGCGGCGGCCTCACGGAACGTTCGCGCACCTTCATCGAGCGCCACGCCGACCGCGTGCTGCCCAAGCCGATCGACAGCCGCCAGCTCGCCAAGCTACTCGCCAAGTTGGTGCCCGATTCCGAGCCGAAAAAGTTCGTCGCGCGCGCCCCCGTTGCCGGAACCAGCGCCAGCGACCCCTAGCTGCGTCGGGGCGACCCAAACCTGGGCGTTGGGTCGCCCGTCAGGCCGCCCAGCTCCCAGCGCCGCTTCCGAAGGTCGTCGGTGACCACTGAAAAGCCATGCCGGACCCGCTGACTTTTGGCATGCCCTGCCCATGGATCTGGTCCGTTCACGTCGCTTGCCGTCGAGTCGCTCCGCCCTTGGGCTTTGCCTGGCCGGTTTCGGGAGTCTGTTGCTGTCGGCGACCGCGTGTGGCGGGGATTCGACCAACACCCCTGGCGTCGGCGGAGGCGGCTCACTGGCAGGGACGCCGGGCACGGCGGGCTCGCCCGGTTCGGCGGGCGGGAGCGCGACCGGCGGGAGCGGGGCGGCGAGCGGTGCAGGTGGTGGCGGTGGGTCGAGCGCGACGGGCGGGGGCGGCGGGGCGCCAGCGTTGCCCATGGACGCAAGCGGTTGGCGCAACGTGCGCATCGGTGGCGGCGGGTACGTCACCGGCCTCGTCTTCCACCCGACGGCCGCGGGGTTGCTCTACGCGCGCACCGACATGGGTGGCCTCTACCGCTACGACGCCGCTCGTTCGGAGTGGGTTCCGCTGCTCGACTGGATTGGACGGACCCACGCCCACCACTACGGAATTCTCTCCGTGGCGCTCGACGCCCAGGACCCAAGCAAGGTGTACGCGATGGCCGGCACCAACACCGACCCTACTTGGGCCGGCAAGGGCGCGCTGCTCCGCTCGAAGGACGGCGGCGCAACTTGGGAACAGATTGACTTACAGGGCGCGGCCGTCGGCGGACT
>JAQSWN010000267.1 GCA_029266615.1 Polyangiaceae bacterium | reverse complement strand
AATTCGATCGAAGGTGCCCTCGTCATACGGACGTCACGGGATGCGAGACGCTTTGCGACCCAGTCCGAACGTGACCAGCGTGGGCCGTCTGAAGGCGATCCGAAAATGGTAGAAAGCAGCTCCTTCGATGAGAGCTTCGCGTTCCAAGCTCCGTGCGTCTCGAAACATTGCCTCCCTTGCCCTGGCTTCCTCCGCGTTGCTCGTCGCTTGCTCGCTGATGGCGCCAAGTGATGACTACTTCATTCGTGACGCGCCAGGGCCTCGCCCGCAGGGCGGCAACAGCTCCGGCGGTGAAGCAGGTCAAGGCGGCGAGCGGGCCGGGGGTGCGGGCGCGGGCGGAGCGGCCGAAAACGGCGGCGAGTCTGGCGCGTCAGGCGGGAGCGAAGGCGGCGCGGCAGGGATCGCTGGCGCAGGTGGCAGCGGCGGGTGCGGTGCTGACTCCCGTGAGGAAGAGGGCGCGTGCGTATCCATCAGCGGCTGTAGCGACGGCTCGCGCGAAGCCTTCCTCACGCCGAGCGACTGGCCGAACCTTGCGGGATGCACCGCCCAGTGGCCCCGCGCGTCCCTGCGCGACGCCAAGACGGGCGTGGCTTGCGGCTTCGAGCTCGGCGTGTGCGCAGTGCCGGCGGACGCCTGCGGCGAGGGCTGGCATGTCTGTGCCTCACCACCGTACGCGCCGACGGAGATCAGCGATCAAACGACGGCGGAGGAGTGCGCGTCCCAGCCCGGCGCTTACGTGGCCGCGGTCGGCGACCAGTTTTGCGAGCCCTGCTCGGAGATCGGCGACGGAGCCGCCTGCTGTGGCGATCGCTGCGTGCAGCAGAACGGCAACTGCATCTTCCCCGGACAGACCGCGTGGTTCGGTGTCTACAATGGTCACAAGAACGTGTGCGGCGCCATCGAGTCGGACCTCTTGCAGCGCGGCGTGCTCTGTTGCCGTGACTGAAAAAGCCAGGCCTTCAGGGTTAAGAGGCGCTGCGAATCACTGACAAACTGCTGTCAGTCGGCTCCAGCAAAGTGAGCCCATGACCCAAACGAAGAAGCATCAAGGTTCCTGTCTCTGTGGCGACGTGAGGTTCGAGGTGGAGCTCGACTGGGCCAAGGGCTCTCGCTGCAATTGCTCGCTGTGCACGAAGCTGGGCGCGGTCGGCAGCTTGGTAAAGCCGCCCGCCTTCAAGTTGCTGAGCCCGGAGTCCACGCTGAGCTCTTTCACGCGGACCCCGGAAATCGGTCGCCGCTTCTTCTGCGCACGCTGCCACATCTATTGCTACGGCAGCGGCCACCTGGACATCCTCGGCGGCGACTTCGTCTCCGTGAACTTGAACTGCCTGGACGGCTTCGACGTCTCGAGGGCAGAGCTCGTTCACTGGGACGGCCGTCACGATAACTGGCAAGCGGGGCCAAGGCCGGCGCCGTGGCCCTTGGCTGCGCAAGTCTGAGGCGCAGCGCTACCGCGCCGCCAGGTAGTCCTCGCGCGCCGGAGTGAAGACGTCCAACACGTGTGCGGGCTCGCTCGCGGTGGCTTGGTGCTCCACGCCGCCGCTCACGACGAAGCTGCCGCCGGGCCCTACCTCGAACGGCTCCGCCGCGCCGCAGCGCACGGAGAGGCGCCCGCTGATGACGTACACGAGCTGTTCGTGGGGGTGGCTATGCAGTGTGCCGACCCAGCCCGCCTGCATGTGGTGCTCGACGAGCATCAGCGCAGGGTTGCTCGCCAGTACGCGCCTGGTGAGGCCTGGCTCCGGTTGGAAAGCGGTTGAGGCGGCGGGGGCGTGCCAAACTTCGGGCTTCGATGAGGTCATGTCGCGCGTCCTTGCGTGTCGTGGCGCGAGCGACCCGGCCGCCGCCGGAGGTCCGGCAAGCGCGCTGCGCGAGGTTTCGGTCGGAATAGCGCGAGTTGCCGCGATGCGCTAGCGACCTAGTGTCTCTATCTCTCACATGCGCTGCACTAGGACCAGGCCCAGCGGGCTGCCATCTCGGAGGCGCTGTCGCCGCTGCGCCCGCCCTTGGTCACGTGCAAGCGCACGTGCTTGGCTCCGGCCATCTCCAGCAACACCTCGCACGAGCCGGACAGCTCCGCCCACATGTTCTCGTCCCAGCCGTCACAGCCGCTCCAGGTCGCGTGAACATATCGGTCCCGCGACTGTTCAATCTTCATCACGCCCGTGTCGAAGTAGTTCTTGAACAGGCGCTGCGATAAACCGAGGAGCGCCTGGGGTGACACCATCTTCAGGAACAACTGTTTATAGACCGAGCTCAGATCGCGCTTCACGCCGCGACGCCCTATTTCGCGAGCCAGCTCGGGACCCGCATGCTGCGCTTCGCGAAACGCAGTGAAGGTGTCGCGGTACCAACCGATGGGGTACCAGTTCGAGGCCAGCAGCAGCTCCTGTTCGTAGCTTGCCCTTGACGCGCGGCTCCATGACTCGTTCGCCTCAATGGACGGCACCTGGGCTTGCCGATGTTAGAGGCGAGGCTCGGGTCGCGGCGGCGCGAGATCTTTTGTCCAAGCGTTCTCAACTCGGGAATGTGACAAGGGACTTAAAGCGCTGGTAGGAAAGTAGGCGAGCTTGGTACTCTAGTCGGAGCGCCCGCGGGTTCTTCAGGAACGCCGAAGCTTCCGCGTGCTCCTGGGAACAGCATGGACACCATCTCGCCTGCCAACGCCCGCCCTTCCTTGCGTGTGCTCCTCATCGAGGATTCCGCGAGCGACGCGGAGCTTTTGAGCCTCGAGCTACTCGGCCAAGGGTACGCAGCGAGCCTGCGGCGTGTCGAAACTCCAGAGTCGCTCGTGCAGGCCCTCGAGCAGGAAACCTGGGACGTGGTGTTGTCCGAGCACCGAGTGCCCGGCATGGACGCCCTTTCGGCGCTCTCCATCGTGCAATCCCGGGGGGTGGAGGTGCCGTTCATCATCGTCTCCGACTCGATCGCGGAGCAGTGCGCGATCGACATCATGCGCGCGGGCGCCCACGACTTCCTGTTCAAGCAAAGCTTGAGGAGGATGGGCGCGGTGATCGAGCGGGAAACTCGCGAGGCCGAGCTTCGCGCCGAGCGCCGCCGCATGCAGCAGCAGCTACTGCTCGCGGACCGACTGACCTCTTTGGGTATGTTGGCGGCGGGCGTGGCACACGAGATCAACAACCCCCTCGCCTACGTGGCGGGCAACCTCGAGTTCGCGCTCCACCGGCTGCGCGCCGGAACACTGGCGGAGGAGAGCGAGCTGCAGGAGGTGGTGCAAGCGTTGGGGCAGGCGCAAGAAGGCGCGGCGCGGATCGGCCACATCACGCGTGACCTCAAGGTCTTCTGTCGAAGTGGGGCGGACGACGCCAACGGGGTAGTCAATGTCCGCCGGGTGATGGAGTCTTCGATCAGCATCGCGTGGAACCAGATCCGCCACCGCGCGAAGCTGGTGCGTAATTTCGAGCGGATTCGTAGCGTGGGCGGCAACGAGAACCGTTTGGGGCAGGTGTTTCTGAACCTGCTCGTCAACGCGGCGCAAGCGCTGCCGGACGACCTCGCGCAGGACAACGAAATCGCCGTCTCTATTCGCAGCGAGGGCAACGACGCCGTGATCGAGGTGCGCGACACGGGGAGCGGTATGACGCCGGAGCACCGCGCCCGCATCTTCGAGCCGTTCTTCACCACGAAGGCGCCCGGCGTCGGCAGCGGAATCGGCCTATCCATCTGCCGCAGCATCGTCGAGGAGATGGGCGGCGTGATCACGTGCGAAAGCCTTTTGGGGCAGGGCCATCATCTGCGACATCATGATGCCGTACATGTCCGGGATCGACTTCTGCAACGCGCTACGGAGCCGGCATCCCGAGCTTTTGCGTCGGGTCGTGTTCATGACCGGAGGCGCCTTCAACGCGCCGGCGCAGCAATTCCTGCGCACGACGTCGAACCCCATTCTGGAGAAACCGTTCGAGACGATCGCGCTGCACGCCGCGATCGCTCAGGCGTTGGAGGCGGGGATGGTTTCGGGGTCTTGGCTCACGGCGCGCATCGAGCAGGCGGTCTGAGCGAAGGCGCTCAATTCACACCCGCGTGGTTCTCCACCGGCACGTCGAAGGCGTAGTTGCACGCTTTGTCGTAGGCGGCTTGCCCGCAGAACTCGCTGTGACCGCCCGCCGCGACGAGCCGGTGCGAACCGCCGTAGGGGGCTTCGCTGCCGTTCACCTCGACCGGAGCGCCGGAGTAGCCCAGGCGCTCCATCGCGAACAGGTGCTGCGTGTGCTGATCATCGGTTTTGCCCGTGATGGCGAAGAAGCGATCGCGCGGGGTCTTCGGCTCTTCTCCGAGCCAGCTCGCGACGACTCCGCCGCAGTTTTGCTGGTTCAAAGAGGTGCAAAGGTTGTCACGCGGGCCGGCGATGGATACGGCGCGCGAGGCGCGCACCAACATCGCGAAGCGGGCCGCGTTGCTCGCGCCGTGCGACATCCCGGTGAAGATGACGTCGGACCAACGCACGCTGCCGTCTTGCTCCAAGTAGTAGCCCCAGTCTTCTTCGGGGAACTCTTGGTGGAGGTACTGGAGTGCCTTTTGAGTGCGGCGCTTCACGCCGTCCGCGGGACCCATCTGGATGTCCGCGAACTTGCCTTTGCTCGTGTGCTTTTCGCCGTCGAACACTTGCTGGCGCGAGTCCCCGTAGAAGTCCGGGTCGCCCAGCGCGATGTCGAAGTCCTCGTAGGCGGCGATCGCCAAGACGTGGAAGCCGCGCTTGGCGCAGAACTCGCCCTGCCCGCCGAACGTTCCGGCGGTGCTGCCGACGCCGCCGAACGGGAGGACGAGCTTGCCGACCAGCTTGGTGGCGCGGTTATCGAAAATCGTCTTCTGCGTCTCGTCGTTGAAGCTCACTTCCGAGTCCGCATCGCTGGGCTTGAACGAATGCTCGTGCCGCGCCTTGGGCGCGGTGACGTTGATGGGGCGCCAAGGGATTGAGTCGGCGGGGCCGCCCGCCGCGCCGCCTCCGCCTCCGCCTCCGCTGCCGCCCATCGCCCCGCCCGCTGCGCCTCCAGCACCCCCCGTCGGAGAGCCGGCGGCACCGGCGCTGCCGGAGCTGCTCCCCGCGCTCGCGCCACCGCCACCAGCCGCGATGCTGCCTGCCTGCCCGCCCGCCGATTGCCCGGCGCCGGCGCCTCCGCCTCCGCTGCCGGACGCGCCGGGCGTAGAGCCGCCCTGGCCGGACGGCGTGGGGCTACTCGGATCGCCACAGGCAAGGGTCGAAAGGAGGGCCGAGGCGAACCAAAGAAACGATGCGCGGTCTCTCACGCTCTCTACATGTCCTATCACGACCCCAAACTTGCGTCCGTCTGCATCTCGACTGCTCGCGCCGCTACTTTCCGCCCGGCGACATCAACCCACCGAGTGCGCATTCGCAGGAGTCGCGCCCGCTTCAGCCCCGGTCGGACCAGCTCTTCGGCTCCACGCGGGGGGCCGCGTTCCGGTCGTGGCGAAACGCGCTCAGCGCGCGGTATACCTGACGGCGGGCGCGGTTGATACCGCCGAGCGGCCGATGCTCGGGCAGGCACCGCCAGGGGTTGAACGACAGGTTTTCCCCGAAGACCTGCTGATCGGGCGTGTCGAAATCTTGCTGGAGAATCTCCACACGCGCGACCTTGCGAAATGGCTCGTCGGACCACGCGCGCGTGGTGTCCTCCACGTCCGGGGGTGGGGGGCTTTCGCGCAGCTGGACGAGAAAGTCGAAGCTGAAGCTGCCCGACGCGAGTCGCGCTTTCAGCGACTCGCGCAGAAAGTCGAAGGAAGGCGCGCTGGGGATCGGGGCGGCCTCGGGCGCAGTTGGGCGCAGCTGGTACTTCGCCACGCGATCCCGGAACAGGTACGCCGCCATGCTGAAGTAGCTCGGCTGGAGGGGGCTTCCATGCTTACCGATGGAGGTGAGGTAGCGCAGGGCGATGCGCGGGTTTTGGAGAAAGAACGCCGCAGGATTCCCGGCCGCGATCGCCATACCGAGGCCCGCAAATTCTTTCACGTCCTTGGCCAGGAAAGTGGAGTGGCTGACGAGCAGAAAGTCGTGGGTCGTGCAGTGCTCTTCGCCGTCGAGCAGCTTGGCGCCGGGAACGCCCATCAACTTGAGGGCGGCGCCGCGCAAGTCCGCCTTCGCATCGGGCTGGAGCTCCGCGCTGGCGTTGGAGAACCGGAGCCAAGCCTCGTAGCTACGGGGCTCCGCGAACAAGCCCACCCGCAAATCGTCGTCCAATCCCTCTTCCACGATGAAGCGCGCCTTGACGCAGCCGTGCATCTTGGGGTGCGCGTCGCGCCTAGTCTGGCTGCCGGTGTACGTGCGACGAAGACCTTGCTTCAAGCTGTCGATCAAGCTGTCGATGAAGAGTTGCTCGTCCGGTGGGACCGCCTCGAAGCGCTCGCCGGAGAGCCCCGTTCCGAGTCGCTCGCCCAGCAGCCGCACCGCGGGCAGGGACGGCATGAAAAAATAGCTGCTGCCGACGACGCGCACGAAGCTCGGAAGGCCCGTGCAGCGCGGCACGACGCCGGTCTTCACGTCGCTCTGTACGACGAAGCTTGCCGGATCCATCTGCAGCTGCGCGGCCGTGCGCGACATTCCCAGGACCGGGTCTGGGCCCCCGTTGAGGCCGGCGAAGTTGGTGTTGTTGGCCCATTGCTGCTGCACGAATTCGAACTGCCGTTCCAGATTCGTGTTGAAGCAGAGGAACTGCAGCCCGCGCTCCTCTCGTGCGCGCGGGCTGTCCGCCGGCTCGGCCTGAAGGCTCTCCGGCGTCATCGAGTCCGTTAGCGGTTTTCCATAGGGGCGGCCGCGGCGAATGATGCGGTGCAGGTTGCTCAGCTTGAGCGACTCCTCACGAGTTTGCCCCAGCTGCCAGTCGCGCGGATTCATACGCCGGACGTGAGCCCCGAACGGGCAGCGGGCGCCGTATCGATCGTTGTCCTGGTCGTTGGAAAGGAAAAAGAAGTCGTTCTGGTCCTCGAAGCGGGCGGACTTCGGGTCGGCTTCCGGGTGCCGCACCAAGGTTGCGCCGCTGGGCCAGCGCCCGACCATTTTGCTCGCAATCGTCACGGCGTCGGCGTGCTGCGCCGCGCTGTAGCGCCAGAACGCGGGGACGTCTTGCTGCAGCTGGCGGAAGACGAGGTAGCTGCCGTTGTGGCCGAAGGCGAAGCCAGCCGCGCTCGTCGGGCTCTGCGACACGTTACCGTAGCCGTCGCGGTGCCCGAGCAGGATTTCGCCGGCGGCGATGGTGTTGTCCGGCAGCTCGCCGCGGCCGCTGCCCTGCACGGTCGGCTGAGCGATGCCGTCGCGGAAGCCAAAATGCTCTTTGCGACCGGGTAATGTCGTCCCTTCGAGGGTGTCGACGTGCTCGAGCAAGCCTCGAGTCTCGTTCAGGTAGCGCTCCACGACGCGCGCCACCGACTCCGAGTCCTTGGCGTAGACGAGCAGGAGGATGTGTACCGGGTTGGTCGGCCCGCCCCAGCGCCATTGGCTGGGGGCGCTGAGACCGACGTCCCCATTGACGCGCGCGCGGTACTCGTCGTGCGAGCCTTGCACGAACGGCGTGGCGAAGCGGCAGCACAGCGTGTCGTCCACGCGCAGCGCCTGCAGGCCGTCGTGCGTGAACGCGATGTTGACGAGGTGGCCGCGGGTTTGTCGGGCGTCCTCCGCGCGCGAGCCGTCGCGAGCAGAGGTGAGCTTCAAATGGCGCAGCCAGTCGAACAGCTTGGGATCGGGGCCGGACTCCGGCACCTTCAACATCACGAAGCGCGCCTCCGGCATGTGCCCGTAGCCATGCAAGATGATCCCTTGAATTTCCGTGGACGAGAGCGGCGGCTCTCGCTCGCAAAACTGGTGATCGGCGCGGACGCGGTCCACCGAGCGCAGCCGGAACAGCCACGTGGTCGCGTCCACCTCGGCGCGGCCGATACGGCTCAGCCCACGCCGAATCTCCGTGTTTGCGTTGACGCTGACGATTGATAGCCCCGGGTACGCCGAGTACCAAACCTGCGTCGGGAGCTGGTTTTGGCGCGTCCAGGCCAGGAAGCGCGCGGCGTCTCGCGACCCGGCCGCGAGGAGGTTCTTCGTGCGCGGGTAAAGCTCTGTATTGCTCCAAACCGCGGTGAGGCCGCTACTGGCCTGATCGATGAAGTCCCCCAGGTAGCTTGGCCAGGAGCTATCGAAGTTGCTGAAGAAGAGCACGCGGCGATCGGGGATGACGACCCAGCGCGCGAAATGGATGCTGGGGATACCGCCGAGCTGGCCCTTGTTGTAGCGCAATGTCGCCAGCACCTGCAGCGCATAAAAGACGACGCGGATCAGCACCCACCGCAGCGGTCCGGGTTTGACGCGCACGACGTGCGTGAGCTGGTTCTGCAAGAAGTGATTTTCGTCCGCGGAGGCGAAGCGAAACTCCTGGTGCGTCTTCTTCGATAGCTCCGGCTGGTACTGCGGGTCCGTGTCTTCTAGGTGGCGGAATCGCCAGTAAAGAGCGCCCGCGACCGCGCCGAGCAGCAGCAGCGCCAGCACCGCGGACGACGCGGTGCGGAGCCCGTAGGCCCAGGCGTCGGCGCGAAGAAAGCGCTCTGGCATCGGCGCCCACAGCCAAATGGCCACGACCGTGAAGAAGTAAACGAGCCCCCCGAGAGCCTTCAATCGGCGCAGCCACGCGTCGACCAGCGGTTCGTTGTCCGGCTGGGCCGGGAACGACGGCAAATCTAGGTTGCCCTTGGCGTCGAGAAATTGCGCGTAGTCGGGCTCGGCGGCCAGGCGCTTCAGCACTTGCTCGCGCACTTCTTCCGGCGCACTGCTCTCGAACCCACCGCCGTCCAGCGCGGCGTCCACGCGGCGACGCAGCTCGGCCTCCCACAGAATTTGGTCGCGACTGCGGCCCGAAGAGCCCACGTAGAAGGTGCTGGCGCCGCGCTGGTTCCGCTTCAGAAACGAGCCCAGCTTGCCGGCTCGAAAGCCCTCACAGTGCTCGAAGATCTCCTCCAGCGCCGGGCTCGCTTCGCGGACCAGCTCCGCCAGGTGGTGCTCGAGCGCCCGCTCGCGACTGCACACGGTTTCTCCTTCGGGGCCGTCGAAGTTGGTCGAGAACGCCAGCAGCGGGCGCACCGGCTCGCGGGGATGCGACGGGTCGCGATCTACCAGCACGAGCCGTGCGTAGTGCAGCGAGCGGAGCTTCTCGAACGGTAAGCGCACGTCCCCGGGCGCGATGCGTTGCTGCATGCGCGCGATGGTTTGCTCGCCGATGCGGCTGAGCAGCGCCTTCAGCGCTTCGAGCCGGTCGGGTTTGACGTAGACGAGCACGAGCCCGTCGAACTGACGCGTCGCAGTTTCTTTCGGCGTATGCATGCCTGGTCCCGGCGCCCTCCCGCGGGCGCGCGACCGCATCCTCGCACGATTTGTCGCCTCCTCGTGCTGCGGCGAGCGCCGCGAAACATTTGACCAGGCGGGGGGAGGGGACGCGCCGTTAGGGCTTGGCTAGCTCTGCTCTTTCGTCGGCGTCGAGGGCTCGGACGCGCACGCGCGCTTCGTCCAGCGAGCCGGAACCGTACCCCTGGTTGTTATGCCCGGCTCCCTCGCCTGCTTTTGGTCCTCCACTCGAACGAGCAGAGCGTACGAGCCCGCGTCCTTAGAGCGTATTTCAGGATTCGTGATATGCAAGCGCCGCGCGCCATGGACGCCTCGCAAGCCGTGTTGATGTGGGACCGCGGCGCGCTCGGGGCCGAGTGCGACCGTGCGACGCAGGTGCGCGAAGGCGTAGAGACTTACCTAGGTCACCCAGTATTCGGTCAGAGCGGCGACATCACCGTGCGCGTCGTGCTTTCCCGGGTGGAGGAGAAGGGTAAGCGCCGTGTGGAGGCGCGGGTTAGCCAAGCAGACGCGCAAGGCCGAACGTGGGGAGAGCGGAGTGTCAGCGGTGACGAGAATTGCGCGTCCCTAGACGAGCAGCTCACACTGGTCATCGCGCTGATGGTGGACGCGCCCGAGCCGGTCGCCGAGAGCCCGCTTCCCCCGCCCCCGCCCCCGCCCGCCCCGGACCCGGACCCGGACGACGACGCCTCAGGGGAGATCGAGACCGCACCAGGCCTCGAGCGGCCGGCTCCGTCTCCGCCGCATGCGGCGTTGTTGGGCTTCGGTGCTACCTCGCTCGGGATCACACCGGACGTCGGTTTCGGCGCGGGTGTCGCCGGGTTCCTGAAGCCCCGGGGGTTTTGGGGGCTCGGCGTGGATGCAGCGATGTTTGCGCCGCATCGGCAAGCGCTGGATTCGGGCTCGCTCAAGGCGTCGCTGCTCGTCGCGGGGGTGAGCCTCTGCCCCTTTCAAGTCGCGGAAGACGGCGCTTGGTGGGCGATTTGCGGTACGTTCCAGGTGGCTCGCCTCCACGCTCGCAGCCGTGGTCTGCTCGAAGCGCGAAGGGACACTCAGTTTTTCGCGCTCCCGGGGCTGAGCGGCCGCGCGGGGCGCGTCATTGCGGGCCGCTGGCTCGTGGCGGGCGGACTGAATCTTTCTTTTCCAGTCACACCTGATCGATATGTTTACCGAGATGTGAACGGAGACCGGCAATCGGCCTTCGAGGTCGGCTCTTTCGTGCTCACCGCGAGCGCGGGCCTCGGCCTCATTTGGAACTGACCCGGACGACGCGCGGCTCATGGATCAGAAAACCGTCCCCGAGCCCCCATGCTTGGACGTGGACGAGCCCGAGGCATCACACGCGCCGGCGTCGCTCCCCGCTTCGGCCAGTTTTCCCGAAATTTTCGAGCAGCAGGCGCAGTTCCTCTGGCGAACGCTCATGAACCTTGGCGTCCCGCGTCATGACGCCCAGGACCTCTGTCAGGAAGTCATGATCACGGTTCACCGGCGCCTACCTGACTTCGACGGTCGCTCACTGCGGGGCTGGCTGTACGGCATCTGCGTGCGGGTGGCGTCGGATTACCGGCGCAGCGCTCGCGTGCGCCGTGAAGTGCCGACAGAGCCGCTCCCCGACCGAGCCGAAGATGCATCGCAGCTGGACGAGCTGCATCGAGCTCGCGAGCTCCGTCGCACTCTAGAAGCGCTGGACAGCTTGGACGAAGGCAAGCGCGCAGCTTTCGTCTTGTACGAAGTGGAGGAGCTCACGCTGGCAGAAGTGTCGGAGGCGCTCGAGGTGCCGCTACAAACCGTATACTCGCGCATCAAGTCGGCGCGTGAAGCGCTTCGCTCGAAGCTAGACTCGCCGGAAGCGCGCAAGGGAGGGGTTCGTGAAGCAGGTTGAGTCGGACTTCGATTTGCCGCGCCTGAACGAAGCAGGCGATTCGGCGCTTTCACGCGCGGTTAGAGGCCTGCGGGAGCACCGGCCGGACGTCACGGAGCTGGCTTCGCTCGCGTCACAACTCGCGGTGCGTGGCATCCCGCTCAAGCTGCCGGAGGCCCCGCCGAACGTGGCGAGGGCCGCCTGGAAGAAGTGGCTGCTGGCCGGCGGTGGCGCCGCGTCGGGGCTGCTATTGTGGTGGGGGCTCCGTGACGCTCCGCCCGCGACCGAAGCCCTCCCTGCCGAGTCGCCGCGCGAGGTCGCTCCACGCGCAGTGGCCGACCCCCAGCCGTCGCCGAGCGCGAGGCGACGCGGCGGAGCCGTCTCGGTCGTTGAACGCCCTGCAGCGGACACCCCCGCCGTCATCGACGAGGTCGAGCCGACGGATTCTGAGCCGATCGGTTCCGAGCAAGCTCCATCCGCTCCGGGCCCGACCCCAGCGACGGAGCATCCAACTTCACCCCGCGTCACGCCGGCGTCGCGCACACCTTCGACGGTCATGACGAATCGTCCCGTCATGCCCGAAGTCTCCAGCGCCGCATCGGTTCCGACGGAGATCGAGCTGCTTCGCGACGCGCGGCTCTCACTCAAGTCTTCGCCCGCTCACGCTTTGGAGCTCGCCGAAAGTCACGCTCGCTCGTACCCGAGCGGAAAGCTGACGCAGGAACGCGAGCTCATCGCCATTTCGGCGTTGGTCTCCCTCGGCCGACGCACCGCGGCGCTCTCGCGCGCCAGCCGATTCGAGCGCGCCTTCCCGCAGTCACCGTACCGCAAACAAATCGGCGATTTGCTGCAGTAGAACACCTCAGAAAAGCGTTGCCGTGCTTCCATTTCGGTCGAGGCCGTTTGAAGCACCATTCCTCGATGCCGATATCGCTCACTCCCTGGCTCACCTTGTGCGTCGCCGTGGCCGGCTTCACCGCGTGTGGCGGGGGCACGGAGGTGGACATGGGGCA
>JAQSWN010000266.1 GCA_029266615.1 Polyangiaceae bacterium | reverse complement strand
ACTCGCTGCGTGTGCCCTTGCTCTCGTGTCCTGCGGTGGTGTGGTGGATCCCGGCGGCGGCGGAACCGCAGGCAGCGGCGGCGGCGCCACGGGGGGCACCGCGGTGGCAGGCTCAGGGACGAACGCCGGAGGCGCGAGCGGAGCGGACGGCGGGGGAGCCGGAGGTGGCGGAGCGGGCGGCACGGCCGGTTCCGGGGGCACGGATCCCCAGCAGGGCTACGACGACGTCATCGGCTGCCCGTCGGTCGCGCACACTGCGAGTCTCGTCGTGTGGGACCGCCAGGTATCGTTCTTCCGCACTTCCTCGATCAGCGGCGACGGCCTGGTCGTGGCGGGTGAGTACTTTAGCAGCGCCGCGGTTTGGACGGCCGAGTCCGGCCTCGAGCCGCTAAACACCGAGCCGAGATTGGAGGCCGAAGAACTGAGTTGCAATGGCTCGGTCGTGCTGTTCCATCAGTTGGACACGGAGTCCGTGTCCCGCCTCGTTCGTGGCCGCCAGCTCGAGCAGCTCATCCCCGAATCCGCGCGGACCACGGCTCCGGTCTCCCTTTCGCCCGATGGCGCGACCGTCATCGTCAACTTCGATAGCGCTACCAACGTCGGGCCGCGCCCCGCGCGCTGGACGGCCGGCGGCGGCCTGGAGTCGCTCCCGCCGCTGCTGAACACCATCGTTTACGGTGTAGGGGACAGGAGCGAATGGATGATCGGCGCCGACGCTCGGCACATCTTCCGCTACCGGCCTTCCGACGGCAAAACCAAGGCAGGGCCTTGGTACACGCCCGCCTACGGTGGTCCACCGAAGCTTATCGTGAGCGCGGATGGCAACGCGTACACCTATTCCACCGACCAGTTTAGCAGCGTCGGTGTCGTGATAAACGGCGGCTCCGTCCACGTGGGTTGCCCGGACGGCTTCTGCTACCCGGTCGACATCAGCGGCACGGGCAAAGTCGTAGCCGTGACCGGAACCCGCGGCAGCTGGCCCCGCGCGCTTCTCTTCTCCGACACCCGCTTCCTGGACCTACAAGAGTTGCTCGAGGAGAACGGCATCCCGCTCGGCGCGCGTACGCTGGAAATCACAGCCATGTCCGACGATGGCCAAGCGTTCACGGGTAGGTCGTACGACACCGAAACCTTCGAGGAGCGCCCCTTCTACGCGACGCTACCCAAAGCCGCTTATGAATGAGCGCACGAGAGGAGCCGGCGTGCTCGAGTGCTGTCGCAAGGCGGGCTCATTCTCCGCTACCGGCCGCGGCCGTCCTTGGACGGCTTGGAGCCGCGCGAAGGCGTGTTTTTGCCCTGCTCTTTTTGGCTCGTCGACAACTACGTCCTGCAAGGCCGGCCCGCGGAGGCGCAGGCGCTGCTCGAACGTTTGCTGAGCCTCACCAACGATCTCGGCTTGCTTGCGGAGGAGTACGACGTCGAGCTCGGGCGGCAGGTGGGTAACTTCCCGCAGGCGTTTTCGCACTTCGCGCTCGTCAACAGCGTGATGTACTTCACGCGCGGCGTGCTGTCTCCGCGTTGACGCTCGGGACTACGTTTCGAGACGCGCGGCGATTCGCGAGAAGCGAACGCGACCGTAACGAGCAAGCTCCGCAATCGTCGCAGGGATGACCCCCGCGGTTTGATATGCCGGCGCATGTCTCAGTTCATTCCTCGTCGCGTCGTGCTGTCCTCTCTTTCGGCTCTGTTCCTAGCGGCGTGCGGCAACGCGGATGACGAGCCGGCAGGAGGCGAAGCGAGCAGCGGCGGAGGCGGGGGCGAGGGCGGCGCCGAGGGAGAGCCCGCCGCGCTCGGGCCGTCGGACTCGAACGCGTCCGAGAGCGGTTACGGGCCGCTAGTTGAGCAGAAAGGCGCTAAATTATGGCTGCCGGAAGGCTTTCGCTACGTGGCCTTCGGAGCCGCCGGCACCGCCATGAGTGACGGCAACCTCACGCCGGGGGCCCACGATGGCATGGCGGCGTTCGCGGTTCCGGGCAAGCCGCACCTGGTGCGCTTGGTCCGCAATCACGAGCTCTCCGGCGTGGGCGAAGAGGGCTCCGGACTGGATGGTGGGTACGACAGGGCGGCGCCCGGTGGAGTGACGATCGTGGAGTTCGACACGCAGACGGAGGAGGTGACGAAGTCCTTCCTGGCGCTCACGGGGACGATAGAAAACTGCAACGGTGGCGCTAATCACTCCCAGGGGTGGTGGCTCACTTGCGAGGAGAGCACCGAGGGCACCGGCGAAGGCTACGCGCAGCCCCACGGCTACGTCTTTCTGGTGCGCGCGAACGCGGACGGCGCGGTCGCGGCCGAGCCCATCAAAGCCGCGGGGCGCTTCGTGCACGAGGCGGCCGTGACCGACCCGCGCACCTCGTACATTTACCTGACGGAAGACGAGGGCCCCGACGGCTTCTACCGCTTCGTGCCGAGCGACCCGAGCGACCCGACCCAGGGCGGTACGCTCGGCATGCTGGCGGTGTCAGGGCAGCCCGAGTACGACACGACGAAGGGGCAGTCGGTCTTCACGGAGCTTGCCGTGGAGTGGGTCACGATCGACGACCCAGATCCGGCGGATGCCGAAGAGAACGCCAGCGCGGTGCACGAGCAGGGGCGCGCCAAGGGCGGTGCTTTCTTCGCCGCGCTCGAGGGGGCCTGCTTCCACGAAGGTAGCGTGTACTTCACGGCTTCGGAGGGTGGCGACGCCGAGCTCGGCCAGGTCTGGCGCTTCACGCCCGACGACGACGGCCGCGGCGAAACCGGCGTGCTCGCGCTGGTGTACGAGTCCGATGACGAAGGCGTACTGCAAGAGCCCGACAACATGTGCGTGAGCCCGCGCGGTGCGCTCGTGGTCTGCGAAGACGGCGACGGCGAGGGGTGGACCGACGAGGACGACGCGTGCCGTATCGCCGGCGACAACTACGTCCGCATCGTGACGCGCGGCGGTAAGGTGTTCGACTTTGCCAAGATCGTCGAGCCGCTCGACTTGGTCGAGGCGTTCCCCGATGACTTCGAGGAAGATTGCACGGCGGAGCCGCGGCCCAGCGTGGGCGAGGTGTTCGGCGTCTCCGAGGCGACGGGCGCGACGTTCAGCCCCGACGGCAAGTGGCTGTTCATCAACCTGCAGTATCCCGGCGAAACCTTGGCCATCACCGGGCCTTGGGAAAAGGGCGTGTTGTAAGCGCCCTCGGCGCCCTTCGTACTAACGACCTGCGCCGAGTGCGCCGCCGCTGGCGCCGCTACCGGCCATTGGCGAGTGAGTGCGCGAACAGTGCATACGTGGCGCGCCTCGTTCTCGCTCTCCTCTCCTTCGGCTGCAGCGCGGGCGTGCAGAAGCCTGCCCTGGACACTGCATTCGCCAACGACGCGATGCGCGGAAACCTTCGAAGCTACGCTGCGCGCGCTGGACGAGCATCCGGAATACGTAGACGAGCTGTTCGTCGCGACGCTTTCACACCCAGTCACGCTGGACCAGCCGAAAGGCCTCAAACGCACGATCGTCGCCGTGCTCGACGAGGCCAGCGACGACCCCGCCGCTTTGAAGGCCGCTTCCGAGGCGATGGCCGAGCGCGCGCAGGTGTCGGCTATGGTCGTGGTGGAGTCCGACGCCAGCATCCGCGCTAATTTGAGGGCGTTGCTGCAAAAAGCGCTCAAAAATCCCAGGGCCCGTCGCTCGCTTTTGGTTGCCGTTTCCGAGAACGCAGACTCCATGGCCCGCCTCCTCGCGCCGATGCCTCCGCCGCCCGTTCCGCTGCCCGCGTTCGCGCTTCCCCCCGAGCCGCCGCTGCTCGTGCCGGTGCCTGCCGTACCGGTACCGGTGCCCGCAGTCCCGGTGCCGGTACCGGCACCGCTACTGGTGCCCGCGCTGCTGGCGCCCGCGCCACCCGTGCCGCCGTCGTCTCCACCGTCGTCACACCCTGCGCTCAGCTGTCCTAGACAAATCAGCCCGAGCACTAAACGAGATTTCCATGGCTTCCGCATGGCAACGCCGAGTGCGGTCCGCGTGCCACGTTTTCAAGCGACCACTCACTGACCACTGCGCCGTCGTATCGCCGTGAGGGCGGTCCGTGGCTACGCGGACTCTGTCCGGGTATCTGCGCTCCCGGGTCCGCTCGCGTGCGACAATTCGGCGGCGGCACGCCCGCCTCGGGTGGCCACGCGCAGCGCGCATGGCATGGTTCGTCGTGGCGCCGGTACCCGGTCTTCAGCTGCTGATGCGCTGGTTCTCGCCCTCGGTGCGGCAACGAGCCGAGCCGATCGTGGGGCGACGGGCGATTCGCATCGAGGTCGCGACGCCGATGACCCTTTGGGCGACGGTTCTTGGCTCGGCGCGGTACCGAACCCGCTTTTCCCGGCGGCAAGGGCGTATCCTGTGCGCTTGCTCGTGCCCGTACTTTCTCGATCGAGAGGCGCCGTGCAAGCACCTTTGCGCGCTCGCGTTGGAGCAGGCCGGCTCGGAACTGCTCCGAGGCGTGTCCGCCACCGACGCCCTGGCGCCGGATAGCACCCTTCTACGGGACGAGTACCCGGACCATCTTCCGAGCGAGCTCGCCGAAGCTCTAGCGAACGACGACGCGGACCCTGACGATGCGGATGAGGAGCTCGAGCCCGTGCGCACCGATCTGGGGGACGACTTGCTGGAGGCTCGGTTGGACCCGGTTTTCGGTACCGTGCGAGCCGGGGACTGGCGGAGCGCGGCGACTCGCGTGGCGGCGCGGCGCGAGCGCGGGAAGACGGAGCTGGTCTACTTCCTCTCGCCCAGCCTCACCGAGCACGCGACGACCGTGGTCCAGGCGACGCGCAAGGTGGGCGGCGATCCCGGGGACTTGTCGCCCGCGCTCGTCGGCGGCGCGCATGAGCTGGCCCACGACGTCGACCGTGAGCTCTACGCGATGCTGAACGGAGCCGCGCGCATCGGCTTCTACGGCGGTTCCCGGATGCACGTGGGGCGCATCAGTCCGTTCATGGCAAAAGGGGTGCTAGAGCGCCTGGCTCGCTCCCAGCGCTGCCACCTCGTCCCCGTCAACCTGCAGGCAAACGAGCTGGTGAAAGAGTGGGCGGTGCTGGCCTCCGGCGAGCGGCTGGGACGCAAAGCGCGCAAGGAGCTGGGCTACGACTACGGCAAGCTGCTCGTGTGGCCCCGCCTCGTGGAGGGGGAGGCATATCGGTTGTTCCTCGGTCTGGTCGCCCGTGAAGAGGGACCCGGTACGAAGCAGCGCTTCACGGTCGCGGCCGGGCTGGTGCGGGGCGAGGAGCAGCGGCCTCTCTCGGACGCGACTTACGTTCAGCCAGACGGCGCGGCCATCGTCGGCAATGAGCTAGTCTCGCTCCGCGCGCAAGATGCGCTGTGGCTTGGCGCGCTGCTCGCGGAAGGGCCGTTGGCTCCGATCGCGGAGGACGAGCTCCAAGAATTCGTAGAGCGGGTGATTGGCGAAAGCGGCCTCTCCGGCTTGAGCTTGCCGGACGGCTACGAGAAGATGCCCCTCGAGCCGCCGCAGCCCGCCCTGGATTTCGCGGCGCCCGAGGGCCGAAGGTTGAAGGCGAAGCTAGCCTTCGACTACGCCGGGCGACGGGTCCCGTCGGAGCAGCGTGCTGGCGTTGTGTTCGAAGGCCGGCGGGTGCTGCAGCGGCACCTGGAAAGCGAGCGCGCCGCGCTCGTGCAGTTGAAGGAGCTCGGGTTCACCGGCGAGCAACTGGGTAACTCGCGCGGGGCCGCGCTGAGCGTGGAAGGCCGCGAGCTGCCCGCGGTGGTGAGCGCGCTGCTCGCGGCGGGCTGGGCCGTGAGCGCGGTCGGCAAGCGCTACCGTTCGGCGGCGAGCTTCGACGTGAGCGTGGAGTCGGGCATCGACTGG
Source organism: Polyangiaceae bacterium (assembly GCA_029266615.1). Lineage (GTDB taxonomy): Bacteria > Myxococcota_A > Polyangia > Polyangiales > Polyangiaceae > PMG-095. Next base: position 2,654 of record JAQSWN010000266.1, on the reverse strand, counting down.
TTCGAAGTGAAGGGTGTGGCGCGCTTCGAAGGCGAGGACGTCGCGTTTCCGCAGCTCTTGGCCGCGATCAAGCGCCGTAGCCGCGTGATCCAGTTGGGGGACGGCGCCTGGGGCGTCTTGCCGGAAGAGTGGCTGAAGCGTTGGGGGATCTTCGCGGAGCTGCCGGCGCCGAAAGGAGAAGCACTGCGCTTCTCTTCGCGGCAGATCGGCTTGGTGCACGCGCTCGCGACGGCGTTACCCGGAGACGAAGCCGGAGGGCAGGCGCTTTCGGAGCTACGTGAGCGGCTAGCGCAGTTCACGGGAGTGAACCCGGCTTCAGCGCCGCGCGGCTTTCGGGGTCAATTGCGACCATACCAAGAGCAGGGGCTGGGTTGGCTCTTGGCGCTGGGCGAGCTCGGCTTCGGCGCGTGCTTGGCCGACGACATGGGCCTTGGCAAGACGATTCAGGTGCTGGCATATCTGCTCGCATGCAAGAAGAAGGGCACTCAGGGGCCGACGCTCGTCGTCGTGCCGCGCTCGCTGCTCGGTAATTGGCAAGATGAAGCCGCGCGCTTTGCACCGGCGTTGAGCATCCTCTCGCATTGGGGGCCGGAGCGACAACGTACGAAGGCTGCGCTCATGGCCGCGGACGTGGTGCTCACGACCTACGGCACCCTGCGTTTGGACATCGCGCTGCTGAGCGAGCTACCACTTTCTTGCGTCGTGCTGGTCGAAGCCCAAGCCATCAAGAACAAACAGAGCGCTACCGCAAAATGCGCCAAGCTCCTCCGCGCCGAGCGGCGCGTGGCCATGAGCGGCACGCCCGTCGAAAATCACCTCGGAGAGCTGTGGTCGCTCTTCGAGTTCTTGAACCCCGGCTTGCTCCAGGAGCTAGGAGGCTTGCGTCGCGCATTGGAGGCCCCCAAACCGAGCCCAGAAGTGCTGGACTTGGTACGCACGCTGGTACGGCCGTTCGTGCTGCGCCGCACCAAGGGGGAGGTCGCCAAAGATTTGCCGGATCGCACCGAACAGACGCTCTACGTGGAGCTGGAGCCGGAAGAGCGCCGCGCTTACGACGACCTGCTGCGACACTATCAGGCGAGCCTCGCCAAGGAGCTGAGGCAGTCGGGCGCCGAAGGAGCAACGACCCACTTGCTGGAAGCGCTGCTCCGGCTGCGCCAGGCCGCGTGCCACCCCGGTCTCCTGGACGAAGCGCGTCGGGCCGAGCCGAGCTCCAAAGTTGATTGCCTGGTGGAGCGGCTGCGGTCGCTCCGCGACGAAGGGCACCGGGCGTTGGTATTCTCGCAGTTCACGTCCTTATTGGACATCGTCCGCGAGCGGCTGGATGGCGAGGGAATCTCGTTCGAATACCTGGACGGCAAGACACGGGATCGGAAAGAGCGCGTCGACCGGTTTCAGACCGATCCGTCCATCAGCGCGTTCTTGATTAGCTTGAAGGCGGGCGGCGTCGGCCTGAACCTCACCGGCGCCGACTACGTCTTCATTCTGGACCCCTGGTGGAACCCGGCCGCGGAGGCGCAGGCCATCGATAGGGCGCACCGCATCGGTCAGACGCGGCACGTCATCGCCTACCGCTTGCTCGCCAAGGGAACGGTCGAGGAGCGCGTCGCGCATTTGCAGGAGCAAAAGCGCGAGCTAGTCGCAGGCGTGATGGGCGATACCGAAGCACTCTCCACCAAGCTGACGCGCGGCGATTTCGAGGCCCTCTTGGAGCTTACGGCGTCGTCCGAGAAGAGCGCGCCGCGTCGTCCGTGAGCGGTGTCATTAGGTCCCTGTCGCATCCCAGCCGGGCCATGGACCCGTGATCTCCGGAAGCTCCACCGGCTCGGTCTTCTGCCGGAAGATCGAGAAACCTCGCGCTTGGTAGTTGGGGAGCGCAGACGGCGCATCCAGCGTGCAGGTGTGGACCCACACGCGCCGCGCGTCTCCCAGCTGCCAGGCGAGCTGCACCGCGCGGGTGAGAAGCGCACCGCCAAAGCCCTTCCCCTGGTGCTCTGGTGTGAGACCAAAGTAGATGATCTGAACGTCCCCGCGCGGCTGCTGCTCGAGCTCGACGTAGCCGATCGGCGCGCCGCCGAGCTGCAACGTGTACAGGTGCACCAGCTCGCGCCTCAGGTGCGCGTCCCAACGCGCTTGGGACCACGGCAAGCGATCGAACCACTGGTGGCAACCACCGACGGCCGTGTACAGGTAACGCGCAAAGGCGGCGCTCGGCTGCTCAACCCGTTCGATGCGGTGCGGCTCGCTCGGGATCCGGCTGGGGCGCAACTCGCTCACGGCGAGCATCTGCAAGTACCAAGTCGTGACGTCCCGCACCTCGCTCATGCGAGCGTGACTTTAACCTACGAGCGTAGCCATGGCCGCACAGCCGTCGGTCCAAGCCTCCAAATCGCCGCGGGCGCCGTCCACGATCTGCGCGCCGAAGCCTGGCGGCACCGTGGCGTTTTCGTTGTGATTGAAGCGCCGGCGCCAAGCAACTTTGGCGACCAGCCGCACTAGCCGATCCGTGCGTGGAGGGCGCAGCTCGAGCCACGTCTCGTCGTCGTCCGGCGGGGCGAGGGTGCGCACGTAAATACCGCCGGCGGACACGTTGTACGAAAATCCCAGCTCGTCCTTCTCGCGGCCAGCGCCGCGGAACGCGACCGTGGTGCCGT
>JAQSWN010000056.1 GCA_029266615.1 Polyangiaceae bacterium | reverse complement strand
GAGACCCCGGGTGGCAGGTTCTCGGACGCGGCTTGCATCGATTCTCCGAGTTCGAAGAGGGCTGGAACCTCCGCGGAAGATGTGATCAATCTTGAGGCATCGGCGACCATCTCTCCAGCAGCACGCCCGAATTGTCTTCGATGCGACTAAGTCGTGATCTGCGGTCCAGAGCCCGAAATCATTCAGCAAATTTAGTGCAAACCGCGACATCGTCCCGAGCCTCGAACCCCCCTTCTCTTTTTAGAATGTCGACGGGGGCCTACCGCCCCGAAACGGGGAGCGTCATTTACGGCCGTGCGGCACGGCAGGAGCGCTAGTCTTTAGGCTCCGCGGCGGCTTCCGAAGCGAGGGGCGGCTCGGCCTTGGGCTTGCGCAGCAGCAGGTAGGCGATGGCGGCGAGCGCTAGCGCAAGGATGGATCCGGCGGCGACGTAGCGCGTACTCTCCGAACGCTTGGGCTCGCCGCGCTCGAAGCGAGCGAGGGCGGACTTTGCGCGGGAGTTCTGCGGATCCTGCTCGATGGCGCGCTCCAGGAGCGTGCTGTCCGCGATGCCTCGCTCCTCGAGGGACTCGGCCTCCAGAGTGAGACGCAAGCTGGGGACGTCTTGGAGCGTGGGGTCGAGACGCTCGGCGCGGCGCAGGGCGGCGACGGCGGCTTCCCGCGACTTGTCTTGCGAGGCCTTCGCGAACGCCACGTAGCCGGCCGCGAGCTCCGCGCGTCCTTCGAAGTTGGGGTCGTGGGCGAGCAGCCGGTCGAAGCGGTCTCGCATCTTCTCGAGATCGCCAGCGTCGCGCGCGGCCTTGCCCTCTTCGAACAGCTTGCCGACCTGGGCGACGCGCAGACGATCGAACTCCGCGAACAGCTCCCGAGCGGTGCGCTCCCACGACCAGTCGCGGGGCGGCTTCTTGCCGACGACGTTCTCGTAGGTGTCGCGCAGCTGCCAGGTCCCGACCTCGCCCAGCAGCGCTACCGCTTGCCGCGCGGCTTCCCGAATCTGCGCGCGCTCACTGCTCACGAACGAGACCACGATGCGCACCGCGTCCGGGTTTCGCGTCCGCCCGTAGGCGCGCAGTACGTCCGCGAGCACGGCTTGGTCCTGAGTTTGGACGGTCTCGCTGGGAATGCGCTTGCCCAGCATATCCAACTGCCGCACCGCCCACTTCGAGATCTTCTCGGCGGGGTGTCGCTCCGCTTCGATGAGGGCAGGGACGGCTTTGTCACCCAGGCGCGTCAGCGCATTCTGAGTCGTGATGCGTAAGAACTCGCCGAAGCGAGCGTAGACGTCCACGAGGCCGCGCACGGCGTCCACCGTGCCAATGCTCTCCAGCATTCGCGAGAGCGCGAGCACGGTGACCAAGTTGCGCCACGCTTCCGACTTGGGCTCCGCCGCTTCCACCAAGCCGGCCAGGTAGTCCACTCCGCGCGATGGCTTGTCGGACTCGTCGTCGTCCTTTTTGCCCAGCAGCTCGCGACGTACCTTGAGCAGGAGGCGCTTCATCGCCTCCTTGTCCGCCCCTTCGGCAATGGCACCGAGCCGGAACCGGATGGCGCTGACGTGTCGCGGCTCGACCTCGAGCAGTTCGCGCACCGCGCCGTCGCGATCGGTCGCGGCGTCACCCACGATGCGGCCGAGCAGGGCGTCCACCTCGGCGAGCTCCGTCGCTTCGGGCCGCTTGAGCTCGACGGTCGGCGGTGTCGGGAGCTCTGGTAGCTTGCGATCAGCGGCGGCTGGCGGCTTGGGGAGGGAACCCTCCGCGCCGGCCGCGGGTAGCGCCACGCTGCTCAGTGAAAGCCAGAGCCCAAGGACGCGCAGTCGACGCATCAGTCGACGATGCGGAAGTCCGGGAAGTCGCCGGTGAAGCTCCGCCAGCGCGTGTCCACTCGCTCCACGCGCGCGGCGCTGGGACCTTTCTGCGCCCAGCCGTACAGCTCGCGAATCGACACCTCTTCGCCTTCGGCGACGATCTCGACGGTGCCGTCGGCGCGGTTCTTCACCCAGCCCGTGATCCCGAGCCGGCGCGCCTCACGCTGCGTGGACGCGCGGAAGTACACGCCTTGCACGCGCCCGCGGACCAGCAATTGTAGCTGCTTCAAAGCCATCCGCCGAGAAGCTTTGGCAAATCTTGCCCGGGTCCGCAAGAGGGGGGGCAACTTGGTAGCCGGCCGGCTTGGCGCCCTAGTCGTCCCCCTGGTTGGGTTGGCCCGGGGCCCGCTCCCCACGCCCGCCCTCAGCGGTGGAAAAGCGCCCTGGTTTCGTGGTTCGATCGGCCCCGTGAGCGGCTCCTACGGCAGCGAGGTACTGGCACAGCCCGAGCGCGGGCTGGCGGTCGAACGCGCCGAGCTCCTCCAGCAGCTCCGCCATGCACAGCGGGTCTCCCAGGCGCTCCGCGAGGTGGGCATCGCGCTCGGAACCACCTTCGATCTCGACGACTTACTCGAGCTGATCCTCGGCAAGCTCACCGAGCTGGTGGAGGCAGATCGCGCCACGCTGTACTTGCTGGACGAAGCGAACGACGAGCTCGTCAGCCGCATGGTCGTCGGCGAGCAGGTGCGGTCCATCCGGATGAAGGTCGGCCACGGCATCGCGGGGCTGGTAGCGCAGAGCGGCGTCCCTCTGCGGGTGCGCGACGCCTACTCGGACCCGCGCTTCGAGCGAGACTGGGACGTCCTCACCGGCTACCGCACGACTAGCATTCTCGCGGCGCCGCTGAAAAATCACGTTGGCCGCACGATCGGCGTGATTCAGATCTTGAACAAGCGCGGCTCGTTCGAGTTCACGACCGAAGACGAAGCGATCTTGTCGGCGCTGTCCACGCAAGCCGCGGTCGCGATCGACAACTCGCGGCTCTTCTTGTCGCTCATCCAGAAGAACAAGCAGCTCTTGGACACGAAGGGCGAGCTCGAGCGGCGCCTCCGCGACCTCTCGCTCTTGTTCGAGCTGGAGCGCGCCACCGGACGCGCGACGACGTTGGAAGAACTGGCGCAGCCGCTGCTGAGCCTTTCCGCGAAGTCCACGGAGGCGCGCGGCGCGGCCCTGCTCGTCGCGGAAGAAGAGTCCGGAGACTTGGTCGAATACGTGCTCGACGCGGAGTCGCCGGAGAAGCTACTGCGCATCGGGGTGAAGGCGGGGGAGGGACTCCTGGCCGCGGCGATGTCGCGCGGGGAGATGCTGCACGTCAAACGCGGGGCTCGGAGCCCGCACTGGCACGAGCGCGTCGAGGGCACGTTGCCGTTCTCCGTAGACGCGGCGCTGGTCTTGCCGCTCGAAGGCGACGGCGCGCAGCTGGGCGCGGTGGCCCTGTTCGGCACCGCGGGCTCGCGCTCGTTCACGCGAGAAGACGAGAGCTTGATGCAGTTGGTGGCGGCCAACGTGTCCACCGCCGTGCGCCTGTTCTTCTCCACTCAGTCGCGGGAACGGAGCGAACGGCTCACGTCGATTGGGCGCCTCCTCTCGCAGGTCATCCACGATTTCAAAACGCCGATGACCGTGATCAGCGGCTACGTGCAGCTGATGGCGGAGGCCGGCGACGCCAAGAAGCGCCACGAGTATTCGGAAGAGGTCCTCAAGCAGTTCGACGTGCTCACCGGCATGCAGCGAGAGGTCCTGGAGTTCGCGCGGGGCGAGCGGACCCTGTTCGTCAGGCGGGTCTACCTGCACAAGTTCTTCGGCGACCTCCGGCGCCAGCTCGAGCTGGAGCTGAACGGCATGCCGATCGAGCTGAAGCTCGCGGTGGACACCAAGGTCGTGGCCCGCTTCGACGAGGCGCGCGTCGCCCGCGCCGTACACAACCTGGCCCGTAACGCGATCGAAGCCATGGAGGCGGGCGGCGTGCTCACCCTCGCCGGCAAGCTGGAGGGCAAAGATCTGCTCATCGCCGTGAGCGACACCGGCCCCGGCATCCCCCCCGCCATCGAGCACCGGCTGTTTCAATCCTTCGTGACCATGGGCAAAGAGGGGGGCACCGGGCTCGGCCTCGCCATCGTCAAGAAGATCGTGGAGGAGCACGGTGGCAACGTCAGGGTGAAATCCAGCTCCAAAGGCGCGACTTTCGAGCTGCGCCTCCCGCAGCCGGAGCTGGAGGAGAAGAAGGCGGCGTCGCGCAAGCCCGCTAAGGGTCAGCGCTCCGCACCTTGACGGGGTAGAACTGGCTCAGGATGAGCAACCGCCACGGCTTGCCCTTGCTGGCGCAGCGCGAAGACGAGCTGTCGAAATGCGCCTATTGCCCAAAGCTGTGCCGCGCCACGTGCGTCGTCTCTGAAGCGGAGCCGCGCGAAGCCCTCACCCCTTGGGGCAAAATGACGAGCGCGTTCGAGAGCACGCGCGGCGGAGCCGACGCCGAGCGCGCGGAGCTGGCCTGGGGCTGCAGCAATTGTTTTCGGTGCCGCGAAGCGTGCGACCACCGTAACCCCGTCACGCCCACGCTGAACGATGCCCGCGCCGACTACGTCGACCAAGGGCTCGCGCCGCCGCGCGTCGCCGCCCTCCTCGAGCGCGCGAGCGACATCGAGGCCGAGCACGTGGCGGCGAACGAGCGGCTCTCGGACTCGCCGGGGGTGCGGGCGGATGCGGCGCAGGCGCTGCTGCTGGGCTGTCGCTACGCCAAGGTCTTTCCGGACGAGGCGCGCGCGGCGATTCGCTTGGCCGTGACCTTGAGCGGACCGGTACGGCTGCTTCGCGGCTGTTGTGGCGCTTGGCAGCGCGCGGCGGGCGCCGCGAAAGCGGCGGATGCGGCGCAGCAACGCCTCGCCGCCGAGCTGGGGACGGCGCGCCTCCTCGTTTTGGATCCACGTTGCGCGCTGGAGCTCGCGCCGCTCCGACCGACGCCGCTCGTGGCGCTCGCGGCGCGGCACGGAGAGCGCTTCGTACGAGCGCCCGGCGCGGAGCCCGTGCGCTACCACGACAGCTGCGCGCTCGGCCGGGGGCTGGGAATGTACGACCCGCCACGTCGGTTGCTGGCTCGCGTGACGGGCCACACACCCCTGGAGCTGACGACTTCGCGCGAGCTGTCGCGCTGCTCGGGCGCGGGCGGCATCTTGCCCGTCAGCATGCCGGAAGTCTCCAAGGCGGGCGCGGCACGGCTCGCCAGCGAGCACCAGGCGCTGGGGGGCGGTCCGCTCGTCACGAGCTGCGCTTCCAGTCTTTCCCGGCTCCGCGGCGCGGGCGTGGCGGCGGTGGATCTCGTCACTCTGCTGGAAAGCGGGCTCTCGCGGGATGACTGACTCCGGATCGACGCGCAAGCGCAGGCCCGTGGCCGCGCGCGTGTTTGCTTCGTTCGTCGTGGTGGTCGTGGCCTTCGCGGCCGCCGCCGGCTTCTCGGTGTTCGCGCAGCGTGAAGCGGTGGAGGAAGCGAACCTGATGCGGTCACGCTACTTCCCGCTCGCGCTCGCGCTGCGTGACGTCGTCGCCCGGCAAGACACGTGGAACACCCAGCTGAACCACAGCACGAGCGCCAAGAACCCGGTGGATATTCGAAATTGGTTCCGGGCCGCGCGTTCGGTGGAGCGGCCCCGGCTCTTCAACCGAGCCCGCACCGCCGTTTCGAGTGCCTTTTTGGACCGAACCGACGCGGAGTCACGCGCCATCGGCCGCGAGCTGCTGCGCGAGCTGGACGACGCGGAGCGTTTCGTCGCCACCGACGACGAGCGCCTGGAGCGGCTGTTCGAAGCGATGGATCGGCGGGACCCCGCGCAAGCCGAGCGGCTCCGCGACGAGCTCGTCACGCGCGGCGTGGACGAGAGCCAGCGCCTGGCCAAAATCGAGCAGCACGTGGAGCGGAGCGTGGACGGCTTGGTGGCGCAAGCGCGCAGCCGAGAGCGCATTGCGTCTTGGCTCTTGGTGTTGCTCACGCTCGCCACGCTGCTGACGGGCGCGGCGATGGCCGTGTACGCGCGGCGCATGCTCTTGCCGCTCGGCTTGGTCACCGAGCGAGCCAAGGCGGTGGCGCGAGGTGACTTGAAGCCGCGGACGGCGGTCGTCTCCAACGACGAAATAGGCGAGCTGGCGGCGACGTTCGAGAGCATGGTGAGCGCCATCGCGCGGGCCAACGAGCAGCTCTTGTCCTCGGAGCGCCTTGCCACCATCGGCAAAATGGCCGCGCACGTGACGCACGAGATCCGAAACCCACTCTCTTCTCTCGCCTTGAATTTGGAGCTGCTCGAGGAGGAGGTGCCGGCTTCCGCAGACGAGGCGCACAACTTGCTGCGCGCCATCAAAGCCGAGGTGGAGCGGCTCTCGGCGCTGAGCGAACAGTACCTGTCCGTTGCGCGGCAGCGCCCCCAGCCGAAGCAGCCCGAGAAGCTCGTAGAGATCGTGGAGGAGGCGTGCGAGTTCGTGCGGCGCGAGCTGTCGCAGGCGGGGGTGCAGCTAGAGCTCGCCATCGAGCCGGAAGCGGCCGAGCTCATGCTCCCCATGGACGAAGCTCAAGTGCGGCAGGCGCTGCTCAATCTGCTGCGCAACGCGCGGGAGGCGATGCCGAGCGGGGGGCGCGTCGTGGTGCGCGTCATCCGCAGCAACGGCGGGTTGGATCTCATCGTGGACGACGAAGGGGTGGGGATGCCGTCTACGACGCGCGAGCGCCTCTTCGAGCCTTTCTTCACGACCAAGCAGCACGGCACGGGCTTGGGCCTAGCCATCACTCGGCAGATCGCAGAAGCCCACGGGGGCGGCATTCGGGTGGAGCCGCGCCAGCCGCGCGGCACGCGCATCGTGCTCCACCTCGCCGGCGCGTGATTCAGTCGTCGGTGGGGAAGAAGTCGAAGTGCCCGCCAATGTTGAGCGTCGCCCAAGCGTGACCGTCGCCGGTGTCTTCCGGGCGATTCTTCGGTAGGGCGCTGCCGTTAGGCGCAACCGTGCGCACCTCTCCGAAGCCACCGACACCCACCGTGACCAGGCCGGACCACGTCGCCAAGCGGCTGGTACGCAGCTCTGCGCCCAACCCGAGGCGCGCTTCGAACGGCGCGTCCGTGAACTGCACCTCCACGCCGTTCTCGTAGAAGCTACGCGCACGGCGGTAGCCGACCGCCACTTCCGTGACGAAGCCGAGCCCGTCCGGGTTGGAGGAGGCGCGCAGCCCCGCCGCCCAAAAGTCAGTCTCGGCGCCGTCGGGCTCACCTTCCGTGGTGTCGTTGCCGGAGCCGAGCTGGGCGCGCTCCCAGAGCGCGAACAAAGCGTACGAGCGCGACAAGCGCACCCCCGCGTTCAGCTCGAGCATGGGCCCCGACGTCGCGTAGTCTCGCCACGGCACGCCTTCCAGCACGTAGCCGGAGGTCCCGTTCGCGGAGATGGGACGAGCGCGCGCCCAAGCGTTGCCGAACGGGAAAAACCAGCCGAGCCGCACGCCCACGTACAGCGAGCGGAGGGGGGCGAGGTGACGAACCTGCGGAGGCGGTGGTGGCTCGAAATAGCCCCCCGGCGGTGGTGGCTCGAAGGGCGGCGGCTCCGTTGCGGCCGGCGGCTCCGTTGCGGTCGGGGCCGGCTCCACGAAGTACTGATCGCCCGGGGGAGCCTGCACGCCAGCTGGCGGCGAGGTCGCAGGGCCGGGCGAAGGAGCGTCGCTTGGCGGCGACGAGCTCTCTGCGGCCGGTGTCAAAGGAAGCTGAGCCCGAGCGGCGTGCGGCAGCACGGCCGCAGCCACGCCCAGAAGAACGGCAACGCGCTTCATCCGAGCTGGACCATAGCATGCAGCGTGCTACTGCCCGCCGCGCTAGCGCCCCCCTCGGCGCTGCTTCGAGAGTCACCATCAAACCGCCGGCCGTGCAGCAAGACTGGAAAGCCCTCGGGACCTACGGGACCCTGGGCATGGAGATCGCGCTCAGCGTGTGCGTCGGCCTGTTCGGCGGCCAGTGGTTGGACAAGAAGCTGAACACCGGCGGCGTGCTGACTTGGGTTGGCTTCGCTTACGGACTTGCGGCCGCGGGGCGCGCCATCTATCGAGCGGTGCGAAAGTCGAACCGAGACGCCGAAGAGGCGGAACGGCGCGACCAAGAAGCCCGGCAGAAATACGACGACGATGCCCCGAACGGATGAAGATAGCGGCCTCCGCGCAGCGCTGTGGGCGGTGGTCATCACCGCGGCGGTGTTCACGGCCCTTTCGCCGTTCGTGCTCGGTCAGGGCGCGGTGCTCGGCGTCGCGATCGGCGGGTTCGTGGCCGCCTTCAACCTGTGGGCGCTCGCGCGAATCGTGCGCGCGTTCATGAACGGGGCGGGGCTGCCGTGGGTGCTGCTGGCCGCGTTCAAGCTGTTCGGCTTGCTGGCGCTGGTCGCGCTCGTGCTCAAGTTCGAGGTCGCCGCGGTCGTGCCGTTGGCGGTTGGCTACGTGGCGTTGCCGGTCGGCATCGTGTTCGCGCAGCTCGGCGGCGGTCGCCCGCGCGTCGCTACCTCACCCGAAGTTCAAGGCGGAATCGAGCCTGATTCCAGCCCAATTGCTCGCGACGGAAACCTCAAAGGTCGATAGATGCCCGAACATTCCTCTTGGCTTACGCTGATCCTCTCGCACTTCCGCGAGACCCTCGAGCACAACGCCGACATGCTCGGAGAGAGTATCGTTGGTAAGCAAGCGCCGACTTGGCACGGCTTCGAGCCGCTCGCCGCGTCGCTGTTCATCACCGTGCTCATCTTGCTCATGGGCGCGCGCACTCGGTCTCGCCTCGACAAGACGGAAGAGGCCATCATTCCGGAAGACAAGCTCACGCTGCGCACGTTCATGGAGGCGTTCCTCGCCTACTTCTACGACCTGGCGAAGAACGTGATGGATGCGGAGCGCGCAAAAAAGTACTTCCCGCTCATCGGCACCGCGGCGCTGTTCGTGTTCTTCGGCAACGTCATGGCGCTCATCCCCGGCATGCCGGTGGCGACCAGCAGCTTGAACATCACCCTCGGCAGTGCCCTCGTGGTGTTCGTGCTGTTCAACGCCTACGGCATCATGACCAACGGCTTCGGCTACGTGAAGCACCTCGCCGGCCCGGCCTGGTACCTCGCCCCGTTGATGTTTCCGATCGAAGTCATCTCGCTTTGCGTGCGCCCGGTCACGTTGGCCGTGCGCCTCATGGTGAACATGGCCGCGGACCACTTGATGCTCGGCCTGTTCATGTCGCTGGTGGCACTATTCGTGCCGATCCCGCTCATGATCCTGGGCTGCCTCGTCGTGCTGATTCAGACGTTGGTCTTCACGATGCTGACCTGCATTTACATCGGCCTTGCGACCGAGCATGAGGCGCACGGCCCCGGTCACGCGCATCACTGACGCTCGGCTTTCAATCAGCTCGGAAACAGAATGACCCGCTCGACGTCGAAAGTGCCTACTCCCCAAAAACGAGTGGCACGGGGAACGAAAACGAACTAAGAGCGGGTCGCGAAATTACCCCCGTGCGTCGCACGGTTGGTCTTCGGCGCAACCAGCGCCACGCGGAGTACAAGGAGTCCTTTTATGTCGAAGAACAAGCTCAAGCTTGCCAGTGTTGCCCTCGCCACCCTCACCGCCAGCCCGGCCTTCGCTCAGGGCGAACCGGCGAGTGGCGCGAGCTCCGCTGCCGCGATCGGCGCTGCCCTCGCGATCGGCTTGGCAGTGCTCGGCGGCGGTCTCGCTCAGGGTCGTGCGGCTGCGGCCGCGCTCGAGGGCATCAGCCGTAACCCCGGCGCCGCCCCCCGCATCCAGACGCCGATGATTCTCGGCCTGGCCCTCATCGAGTCGCTCGTGCTCTTCGCGTTCATCATCGCCTTCTTGCTCACCGGCAAGATCTGAGCTGGCGAGCGCTCCGCGTTCCCGCGGGCTGAGCCGAAGGCACGAGCTTCACTCGTCGCCGATTTGGCTCAGCCCGGCGGATAGTCGCGAGCGCAGCTCCAGCAAATCGAACGGGCTCGTCGCCGAGCGCTGCGCGATGCCGCGGACGGCGTTCTGTGCCCGTTCGCGCGAGACACGAGACAAGCCCAAGCGGTCCCCGAGCAGCTGCAACAGCGAGCTCTCCTCCGCGGACGCGGCGCCGTCCACCCCCGCCATCCAATAGCAGGCGGCGTAGGTGAAGAGCCGCGTGAGCCGGTTCATGCGCACCGTCTCCACCTCGTCCAGCCCGACGCGGGTCTGCATCGCGCGCTCCACGTCCGTGAGGTCTTGACCCTGGACCTCCAAGTGCTGGCTCGCTTGGCGCAGCGCTTCCGCCTCGCGCGGATCGATCGAGCCGTCGGCCCAAGCGATGGCGGCAATGGCGAGCAGGGTGTCGCGACCGATTTTGAGCTCCATCCGTTTTCTCCGAGGGGGTGGCGGGGCGCCCGGAGTTCTACTACCGGACCCGCACCAAGCTTCCCTGTTCGTAGACCGTCGGGAGCACGGCTGTCCAGCCACTCGGCAGGCGAGGGCTCGCCAGCTCGAACAGGCGCTCGGCGTCGGCCGGGCTGAGGTTCACGCAGCCATGGCTCTGCACGCGCCCGAAAGCTCGGTGCCAGAAGGTACCGTGCAGGCCGTAGCCCTTCTGAAAGTACATCACCCAAGGGACGGCCTGAATGGCGTAGGTCTCGCTCGCCTCGAGGTTCTCCAGGTTGTCCATGTCGCTTCGGGCGAGCTTCACCCAAATGCGGTGAACACCCTTCGGCGTGGCGAGCACGGAGCCCTGCGGTCCCCGGCCAGTCGAGACGAGCGTCGCGAACACTGGTCGGTCTCCGACGTACGCGGTGAGGGTCTGCGTCGCGAGCTCCACGTCGAACCAGCGCTCACCGGCCTTCACCTCGGGCGGCTTGGGCGCGGGCGTGGGGGAGCTCACGTCGCTCTGAGGCAGCCACTCGTTCTCGCCAACACGCAGCCACCTCTTCCCGGCGCTCTCCCGTGTCTCCAGCACCGTGAGACGAGTCTGCCGCGGCACCACGTCCCGCGTCGGGGGACCGCCGGGCGTCTTTCGAAAATGAGACTTCTCGACGTTGACCCACCCCACGTTGAGGCCGCTCTCGAGCGGAGCACCGCGGAAGAGCGGCGGCGTCACGCGTCGCAAGTCGCGCAGCGGAATCCAGTAGCCGTGGGTGGAAAGACCGTAGCGCTCGCCGCCCGGCTTTTGCCCCTCACGCGTGAGCGCGACCCCGAAGCCCTTGAGGAATTGCGTCTCCGGTACGCCTTCCTCCGCGACCAGCAAGTCGCCGTAGCCGAAGGAGCCGTCCGGCCCCACGAAGTAGTAAGCGTGGGGCAAGCCGTCCGCGCTCGGCTCCCGGGTGTGTTCCGGAGGTGGGGTCGCGCCCGAAGCTTCCGCGCCCTCTTCGCAAATCCAGGCGAGCGGGCCGACTGAGAACCAGCGCGCGCTGCAGCCGCCGCCGCGCGCGAGGTCGAACACGGGCAGGGTTGCGCCGCGCTCGGCCGCTCCTCGCCGCGCGGCGCCCTTGTTGGGCTCGGTAAAGAGAGGCTCGTCGCGGCGCAGCACGAGCACGCTGCGCACGCCCTCGAGCTGGTCGGGCGCCGCGCGCGTGGCGGGGGCGCCGCTCACGGTCGCGAGCAGCCCGAACGCCAGTGACGCCCAGCGCAAGGCGCCTCAGCTAAAGCTGAAGGTCAGCTCGTGGTCGCAGACGCGGAAGGAGTCACCTTCGGAGATGACTTTGCGCTGCACGCGCTGCCCGTTGTACTCGACGCCGTTGGTCGAGCCCATGTCTACGATGTAGTACTGGCCGTTCGAGAACTCGATCATCGCGTGTTGGCGCGAAACGTTCGGGTCCTTGATGGTCAGGTCGCTCGACTGCTTACCGCGGCCGATGATGAAACGGTCTTTGGTGACCGGAAACGTCTCACCCTGGTAGCTGATGGTGAGCTTCGCGCCCGCGGCGCCTTGAGTCGGAGCCGGTGCGACCGCGCCTCGAGGGGGCGGCGGTGGCGGAGGTGGCGGCATGCTGCGCGCACCGCCGCTGGGCATGGGGGGCGGAGGCGGCCCCGGAGCGCGTCGCGTCGGCGCCGGTAGCGCGGAGCCACCCGGCGGCGGCAGGGGCGGTGGCGCGAGCGCGGCTGCGGCGGGCGGAGGAGCCGCCGGAACCGGCGGCGGTGCGACGGGTCGCTTACCCGGCGCCGGCGGCGGAGGCGCGACCTTGGTGGGCGCAGGCGGTGGCGGCACCGGCGCGGAGGGCGCAAGCCCCGTCGGGCTCGGCGCGGGAGCCGAGGACGGCGGCGACGCCATCGGCGGCGGGATCGACGGCGAGCCGGCCGCCGCGCCGTAGCCGCGCTGACGCGCGTACTGCTTCATGGCGTCGTTCACCAGGTAGTCCACCGAGCATTCGAGCTCGCGGGCCATCTGTTCGAACTTCTGCCACAGGGCGTCTTTGCACTGGAACGTGCGCTGAGTCTTCTTGTTCGTATCCGCCGTCATCGGTCTTCTACTTTAGCGACTTGCGCTTTTCCATCGCGGGCTTGACGCAGTGCTCGACGAACTCGCCGAGTGTCGTCACCTCTTTCGTCTCCGAGCCCTTGTCGGTCTGCACGTCGCATTTCCAGTCGCAGTCCTTGGCGTCGGCCTTGCACTTCGGCGCCGCGGTCCGGTCCGCAGCATAGCGCGAGATCTTGGCCAAGTCGGCCTGTGTTCCGACGTTGTAGTAGTAACCCAGCGCGGTTAGACGGTTCTGTACGGAGTGTCCGCTGCCGGCGTACTTTTCGGCCACTTCTGCGGCGGGCGGCGTGCCCTTCATGTTGGCGATGAGGGCGCCGTATTTCAGCGGCTCGGTGATGGCCATGTTCTCGGCCTTGTCCAGCCGGGAGAAGAACTCCGGCAGCTGCGGCGTCTCGCTCATCTTGAGGACCAGCTCGGCCGCGACCCAGCGCACCTTCCAGTTCGGATCCCTGAACAGGTCGTAGAGTTTCTCGATGACGAGGGGGCGGGGGAGCTCTCCGGCGCGCGCCAATGCGACCTCGCGCACCGAGTCGGGCGTGTCCGAGGCGCCGGCGACGGCCAGCACCGCGGCGGCGTGGGCGGGGTCCTTCTTGTCCAGGTTACCCTGGAGCGCGGCCAGCGCGGGGGCGCGTCGGCGCTCGTCTTGCGTCTTGTCTTGCGCGACCGATAGCAAGTACGCGACGACCGGCTTGCCGCCCACCTTCTTCATGGAGGAGAAGACGCGCAGCAGCTCTTCGTCCTGGTACTTGGCGAGCTGGGCCTTGAACTGATCCGGCGTCGGGTTCAGCTTGGAAGCCTTGTTGGCGGCCTCCACGCCTGGCGCCTTCTGCTTGATCCACGCCTCGGAGTTGACCTCCTTGGCGACGCCGACCAGCTTTTCGCCCGCCTTGGCCCTCGTGGCTTCGTCGCCAAAGTCCGCGATCATCGCGGAGATGCGGTCGACCTTGTTGGCTCCGGGCACGATCAGGTCCGGCAGGGAACGCACGCCGTCCGCCTTCAGCTCCCGCAGGACCTGCTCCATGCCGAACATTTGCGAGGTGTCGTCCAAGCGCTCGGCGAAGTTCGTCGCGGTCCAGTTGGCGAGCGTCGTGCGCAGCCCTTTCCGCAGCGCGTCGTCCGTAAGGAGCGCGCCGTCGTCGTGCGTGAGCAGCGCGAAGGCCGCGTCCTTGTACGGGATGCTGTGATCGACGACCGCTTGACCCGCTTGGGCGGGGGGCAGCGGCTTCATCATCTCTTCCTGCAGCTTGGGCACCAGGCGCGACACGATCGTGCTGCGCTGCGCCGGCTGCATTTGCGCCAATGCGTCGATGAGGCCCGGCTGCTCGTCGGTCCCTTGAATGCCGATACGGCGACCTCCGCGTGGCTTCATTCCGATGAGCGTGAGCGCCGCTTCGATGCGCAGCTCCATCGGGTACTTGTCGTGCGTCAGGACCGCGACGAGCTTGCGCGGCCCCTGACTCTTGCTCGCCCAAGCTTGAATGTTGTCGCTGTCAGTTCGGCATCCGGTGCTCGTCGCAGCGAGGGCGCCGAGCAGGACGAAAGTAGGTAGGAGACGTCCGCGCATCATTCTCTTTGAATTTCGCCGTGTTTGGCCGTGTCCCATCATGGTTCTTACTTCGCCCCTGGGCCGAAAGACCCGTCATCGTACTCTCGCGTGCGAGCGAGACTCAAGCTAGTGGCTGTATTCGGCCACGCCCAGCGGCGCTTAACGAAGTCGCGGTTCGGGGCTGGCGCGCCGGCTGAGCGGCCGCGCTCTCGCATGCCTTGCCGTTCATCGGCCACTACCGCCAGCTCCTTAACTTGCCGAGGGTGGTAGGGTGATGTAGGTAAAGGTAACCAAGATGGGTGTTCGACTGTTTTCGCCGCGAAATGCTTTCGAGGCCGGCCATTCGCCGGACTCATCGAGGCCCGCCCATTCGAGCCAAGACCGGCCCAACGGTCAACAATTTCACGGGCGCCTGCTCGAAGCGGCGGCGCTCCTCCTCTTCTTCGCGGCCGCCTTCGTGGCCCTCTCCCTCGCTAGCTATCGGATCGATCCTTACGACCCGGCGCTGAGCGGCAGCGATTTGGCGGGTGCGACCGGAGCGGCGGTGGCGGCGGTGCTGGTGCAAGGGTTTGGCGTGGTCGCGTGGCTCTTGCCCATCGACCTCGTGCTGCTCGGCGCGCCGCTGTTTCGTGGACGCGTTCCCGAGAACCTCGGCTACCGCGTCGCGGCGGACGTGCTCGTCGGGGTCGTGATGGCCGCGCTCGTGCAAGTGACGGCGCCGGAGCTCACCGCGTTCGGCGCGGTCTCGGCAGCGGGCAACGTGGGCATGTTGTTCGGCGAGCTTTCGCGCCAAGCGTTCTCGACGCTCGGCTCTTTCTTGGTCGGGCTCACCTGCGTCGGCTTGATCTTGATTGGTCGCAGCAGCTTCTCGTTCATCGAGTGGTGCCGTCGTGCGTCGGACTGGTCGGCGCTCGTCCTGCAAAAGCTGCTCGCGCTGTTCTCGAACCTCCACATGGCCTGGTCCAAGGCGCGCGCGCTGCGTCGCGCCGATCGCGAAGCGGCGACGCAGCGCGAGGCGCCGCGCATCGAGATGCACGACAAGGACGAAGCGATCCTGATGCACCTCGAGGACGACGAGTCCGACTGGATCCCGCTCGACACGACCGGCGAGCCGCCCCTCGCCATCTCCGCGGCCCTGCGCGCGGGGCTCGCCGATCGCGCGGCCCTGTCCGGGCTCGAAGAGATCCTTACCGGCTCGCCTCCGCGTGTCGCCGACAAGGCGGACAAAGCGGAGAAGGCGAACAAGGTCGAAAAAACCGCAAAACCCCCGAAAACCGAGCGGCGGCGCGCGAAGAGGCCAGAGCCGGAGCCGGAGCCGGAGCCGGAACTCGAAGAGGAAGAGGATGCCGACGATGCCGAGGACGCCGCGCCGGAGAGCAGCGAGCCAGAGAGGCCTGTACCCGCTGCCACACCCGCTGCCGCACCTGCTGCCGCACCCGCCGCGGGCGGCCCGACGATCGTCGCGAGCAATCCCGCCGCCGAGGTCAAGAAAGCCAAGGACGCCGAGAAGGCTCAGCGACGCGGCGAGTTCCGCTTGCCCTCCTCCACACTGTTCGATCCGCCGAGCGAGCAAGCGCCCGAGATCGATCGCACCAAGATCTTGGAGCACGCCGAGCAGCTCGAGAAGACGCTCAAGGACTACGACGTCTCGGGCAAGGTCGTGGAGATTCATCCCGGCCCCACCGTCACGACCTACGAGGTGACGTGCGAGGCCGGCACGAAGGTGAGTCGCGTCGCGGGTCTGGCCGACGACTTGGCGCTCGGTCTTTCCCGGAAGGTGCGCATCATCGCGCCCATCCCCGGCAAAAGCCGCATTGGCTTCGAGCTACCCAACGACGAGCGTATCCCCGTCAACCTGCGCGAGCTGATCGAGGACCAGCGCTTCGAGAAGCTTTCCGAGAAAGCGCCGCTACCGGTGGTGCTCGGTCGGGACATCGTAGGCGCTCCATTTTACGCGGATTTGGCGTCCATGCCGCACGTCATCGTCGCGGGCGCGACCGGCGCCGGTAAGAGCGTCGGCCTCAACGTGATGCTCACCAGTTTGCTCATGCGTCGCACGCCGCAAGAGCTACGCCTGCTTATGATCGATCCCAAGGTCGTCGAGCTCGCGCCGTTCGACGGCATTCCCCACATGCTTTTGCCGGTCGTGACCGACATGAAGCAGGCCGCCACCGCCCTGCGCTGGGCGGTGGACGAGATGGAGCGGCGCTACCAGCTGTTCGCCAACGCGGGCACCAAGAACATCACGACGTACAACGGCTGGGTGGAGAAGGTGCGGCGCGGAGAGCTGCCGGCGCCCAAGGTGGAGACCGTGCAGGCCATCAACACCGACGGCGACGCGGTGGCGGTTCCCCTCTCCAAAGATCAGGGCGACGGCATCGTTTACCCGGACGCGCTGCCTTACATCGTGATCGTGGTCGACGAGTTCGCCGACTTGATGATGCAGCAGGGCAAAGAGGTGGAGACGAGCGTGGCCCGCCTCGCCCAGAAAGCGCGCGCGGCCGGCATGCACGTGGTGCTCGCGACGCAGCGTCCGAGCGTGGACGTCATCACCGGCATGATCAAAGCCAACTTCCCGTCGCGCATCGGGTTTCGTGTCGCGCAGAAGGTCGACAGCCGGACCATTCTGGACGAAATGGGTGCGGAGCTCCTGCTCGGCCGCGGCGACATGCTCGTGAAGCTCAACGGCGCGACGGACACGCGCCGCGTGCAGTGCCCGTTCGTGAGCGAAGAAGAGGTGAGCGGGCTCACGGACTACCTGCGCGCGCAGGGCACGCCGGAGTACAACGACGCAATTCTCAAGGCCGCCGAGGACGAGCAAGAAGAAGATGGGGGCGAGGAGCCTTTGGACGCGCGCTACGACGAAGCGGTCCGGATCGTGGCGGAGACCCAGCGCTGCTCCACCAGCTGGCTGCAGCGGAAGATGACAATCGGCTACAATCGGGCTGCCAAGATCGTCGAAATGATGGAAAAGCGTGGCGTGGTCGGACCGCCGAACGGCGCCAAGGACCGCGAAGTTTACGTGCACGGGCAGTGAGTCCGCAGGGACTGCCCCAAGACCGAGCGGTTCGTGTAAAAGGTCTGCTAGAAATGATCGAAGGGTCGCCCGTATTTCCGGCCGCGAAGGACGACGACGACGACGACGTCGCGTGGGCCCTGTCGACGGCTCTCGTACAGTGGAAGCGCGGCTCCCAGGCCGACGCGGTGGTGTGGCTGCGCCGCGCCATCGACTCGGCGGTGTCGGTGGGGGCGACTTGGCGCGCGGCCGAGCTCACGCGCCAGACCGACACCCTCGAGCAGCACGTCATGCGCGGCGGTTCCGCGTCGCTCCCCCCAGCCCCCGCCGCCCACGTGGAGGTGGACGATTTCGACGGGACGGACATCATCGACGACGAGGCCATGTCATTGCCTCCCGACGCGGACATGAACGCGCCGTCCCTGTCCCCGCTGCATGGAGACGCGACCGACGAGCACACGGACGTCACGAGCGAGCTCGCGCACGAGGACGCGGAAGAGGACGAAGAGGAGGCGACGGAGATCGAGCCGGAGCCGGACGAAGACGAGACCGAGATCGAAGAAGACGAAGTCCTCGAGATCGAAGAGGACGACATCTCCGAGGACGAGCTGGGAGACGAGGACGAAGCGCTGCCCCGCTTCGCGAGCGAGGCGCCGACCGCCAACATCCCGAACCCTGGCTTTAAGCTACCGTACGAAGAAGAGCCCGAGTCCGAGGTTCCGGACACCGTTTCGGAGCCCGAGCCGCAGACTCACTCGGAGCCGCCCTCGCCCGCCTTCGAAGATCCGTCGCCGACGCCCCTCCGCTCGACAGCGGCCGACCCTGTCGATGCCGCGCACGCCGTCGAAGCTGAAGAAGAAGAGGAAATCGAGCCCGAGCCCGAAGCCCAAGAAGAGGAAGTCGAGCCGGAGCCCGAAGCCCAGGAAGAGGAAGTCGTCCCCGAGCCCGAAGCCCAAGAAGAGGAAGTCGAGCCGGAGCCCGAAGTCGAGCCAGAGCCCGAAGTCGAGCCTTTGGTCAGCGCGCCACCTTCGTCGCGACCACCCGCCTCGGAGCTCCCGCCGGAGGCCCGCGCCGCGCTCCCCTCGGAGATGGATCTCAAATCCGAGCCGGACGCGCAACCCGAGCCCGAGCTGCCACCTCCGTCCAGGCAGATGGAGCCGTTCGTGGCGGGCATCTCACTCGCAGAGATCAAAGGCTTCGAAGACTTCCCGCCCGAGACTCAGCTTTCACTCGCCCGCGTCGCGCGCGTGGAGCGCCTGGCAACGGATGAAGAGGTCGCTGGCTTCGGCCTCGCGTTGGTGCTGCGCGGCTCCGTGAACGTGATGCCGACGGTGGCAGATCTAACGTGTGGCTCTGCCGGTGAGCGGGACCTCGTCTATGGGCGCGGCACCTTGCCGGACGGCGTGGCGCTACGTCTCGTCGCGACCGCGCCGGACACCCAAGTGGCGATCTGGGACTTTGCCGCCATCGAGCCCCCCCTTGCTGAATGCCCTTGGGTGCTCGAAGAGCTGCAAGGAGTGGCGGATCGTTATCAGGCGTTGGCCGGCGTCTCGATGGGGCCCATGGGGGATCGGCTGGACGACTCTCTGCGGGGGATGGTCCTGTCGCGCTGTCGCCTCGTGAAGCTGCTGCCGGACGAGCTGCTCGTCGAGAAGGGCAAACCAGTCGGTGGGCTCTACATCGTGGGCGCGGGGCGGCTGAAGCTCGGCAACTCCGAAAGCGAGCTCAGGCCGGGCGACTTCTTGTTTGCGCAGCAAATTCTAGGCGGGGGCTCGGCACCGACCAGCGCGCGCGCGGGAAGCGCCGGAACGCTGCTCATGGTCGCAGAGCGCTCCGCCGCGCACGAGCTGATGCTCAGCGTGCCCCCGTTGCTGGAGCTTCTGGCAGGCTGATCTCCCCGCGCCACGCCCTGAAGGTATAAGCTCTGCTTCCTCGTGCGCGGTCGTCGCGAGCGGGAGAAGGGCGGAGACATGGCATGGCGGAAGCTGACTGCATGGACCTTGGCCACGGGAGTCATCATCGCGTCGTGCTCCGGCGACGACGATTCCGACGGTGCCGATCCGGGCGGGACGTCAGGAGAGCCGAGCGCGGGGCGCGCGGGCGAGGCGGGCGGAGGTGCTGACGAGGTCGCGGGGGCGGGGCCGCACGCCACGAACGGCGGTGCCCCTGGCGGCTTGAATCAAGGCGACGCGGGCGCGGGTGGAGCGTCCGACCCGCCCATCGGTGGAGCCAGCACGGATTTAGGGGGCGCAGGGGGCGCCCCAGATCGAGCTCTCGGAGGCAACCCTTCGGATGCATCGGGAGCAGGCGGCGTATCGGAGCCTCCGGGGGGCAGCCCGGCGTCGTTCGGCGGCGCGCCCGCTGGGGACGGCGGAGCGGGAGGCAACGCGAGCGCCGACCATTGCGAGAGCCTGGCTGTCGATGAAGACGAGACGGGCGTGGATTGCGGCGGCGCGGAGTGTCCACCGTGCGTGCCGTGTAGTCCATCGTTCCCGCTCGAGAGCGAATTCGTCGTCGACGTCCAGTACGCGGTCTGGACGTGGGCCTACAAGACTTGCAAGGACTCCATGGCGCAGTTCCACAAGACGTCGCGCGTGAGGCTCGGGCCCACTGCCGACGACTTGACCGTGGATGGCGATGCGGTGGAGGGCTATCAAAGCTCAATGACGAGCGGGCCTGTTACGACGTACACCTATCGCTTCAGCGACCCATACGGAGGGCCTTGCCCGTTCATCGGCTACCTCGATCAACCCGGTTTGGCGAACTACACGCTCCGGCTCTCCGTCAACGCGGATACGGGGCAGATCGTCGTAGCTCAGGAATGCGTAGACGGCTCCGGGCATTGCCTATCCGTCGGTCAGGGCTACCAAGACAGTTACCTCGATGGTGTCGGGTACAACTCGTGCCTCTGAGATCGCGAAGCGCTCTCCCGCGCCCGGGCTGATGCTCAGCGTGCCGCGACTTGGGGAGCGTCTGGCACGCTGAAGGCGCGCTGGGCGAGCCGCCCGTCCTCCAACTCCCAGATGACTTCTTCGTACCCCTGCGCGCCCGCGAAGCGCAGGCCGAACCAGCGCGCCGCCCCGGAGATGGTGGGGCGCCCGTCCACTCGCACGCGCGGGAAGCTGATTCGAAACGAGCTGCGCCAGGGGGACGTGTAAGGAAAATAAGTGAGCTCGATCGCGCCCGGCTTACGGATGCTGTCGATCTCCGAAGGTGCCGTCTCCGTCCCTTCGTCGTCGATGAGCCGCACGATCCACGCGGGCTCTTTCGCGGTGAGGTCGTTCCACTTGAACTTCTGCGTGTAGAGCGAGACGTAAAACTGGTGACCTTCGCGCGCTTCCGTGAGGGAGCGCTCGAGCAGCTGGTGACGCTGGTCCACCGTGAGGCGGTAGTCCTCCGCGTAGCGAACGACGTACGCCCAGCGAAAGTCCCACGACTCGTAGGTCGCGGTGACGGACAGCACGTTGTCCATCACGTTCACGTTCGTGAACTGCTTGTCGCGCGTCCAGTGCTTGAGCACGGTTTCGTAGTCCGTCCCCACGTACTCGCGCGGACCTTCGTCCAGCCGCACCTTCGGGGTGGAGCAGGCGAGCGCCGCTGAGCTGAGGACGGCGACGGCAAGGAGCGACTTCATCGACGGGGCCAGTCTAGAGCGACAAGCGATCGTTGGGTGAAGAAGTTCGACGAGCGAGCGCGAGAACGGAGGCGGGGGCGTTACGGCGCCGGCTTCTTCTTCGGCGCCGCGCTGGAGGCGGGGGCGTCGCTGGCCTCGCTGATGACCTTCTTCGTGTCCGCAAAGGTCACGATCGCGATCAGCGTGAGCAGCATCGCGAAGCCGAGGGCATGCACCATCACCTCGATGCGCGCGTTGGGCTTGCGGCGCGTAACTGCCTCATAGGCCAAAAATGCCAGACGCCCGCCGTCCAGGGCCGGGAAGGGCAGAGCGTTGAACCCGCCTAGGTAAGCGCTCAGCGCGCCCAAAAACCAGGTGAAGGAAAGCCAGCCGTCGCGAGCCGCCTTCGAGGTTTCGCTCACGATGCGCACGGGACCGCCCAGGTCCGGCTCGTCCTGCAAGGTGATGACCCGCGCCAGCGCGGTGATGGAGCTCTTCACCACCAGGTAGGGCGTGACGAGGGAGCGGACGGCCGCCTCCTTGAGGCTGACGGGCATGTAGGGCGCGTACAGCGTGACCCCGATGCGACCTTCTTTTTTGTCGGCCTTGGGCGTGATGGTGAGCTGCAGGCGCTCCTTGCCGCGCTCCACGTCGAACACGAGCGGCTTGCCGGGGCTCTTGACCACGACCTTGCGCATGTCCTCCCAGGTCGACACCTTCTCCCCGCTGACGGCGGTGATGGTGTCCCCGGTCTTGAGGTTCGCGGCTTTGGCGGGGCCTTCGTCCAAGACCTCGACCTGAGCCCGGGTGCTCGGCTGCTGCACCCCACCCACCGCGTTACAGATGAAGAACAGCACGGACGCGAAGAGGTAGTTGGCGAGCGGCCCGGCGATGATCGCGGCCACGCGCGCGAACAGCGAAGCGTTCGCGTAGGAGCCCTTGTCGTCCGGATCGATCTCCTCGAACGGATTCATCCCCGCGATCTGCACGTAGGCGAGGAAAGGGATGAGCGCGATCTGGTAGAGCGTCTCGCTCTTCTTGCTCTGGTAGCGAATCAGGGGCGGGCCGAAGCCGATGCTGAAGCGGATGACGCGCATTCCCGACGCGCGCGCGGCGAGCAAGTGCCCGGTCTCGTGCACGACAATCAAAAGCCCGAGGCCCAAGATGCCGGCCAGAATGTGCAGGAGACTCACGCGCTCATTTATAGCGTGACCCGGGGGGCGGGGCCATCAGCTCGAAATGGCCGAAAGGCGGCTACAGAAGGAACGAAGCGCCGACCGAAAACGCGGGATAACCGATGCGCATGGTCAGCGTGACTTTGTCGGAAAAGTGGTAGCGACCGCCCACGTAGAAGACGAAAGGCTCCAAATCCACGGCTCGGGGGCCGTCCCAGCCGTGATAAGTGAGCGCGATGCCGGGCTCGCCGAAGACCGACCAGTTGCGGCTCAAGAAGAAGTTCCACTGGAGGACGACGGGGAAGTAAAATTCGTTGAAGCCGTCGAGCCGGCGCCGGTCACAGTTCGCGAGCACGCCGCCGTTTCGGCAGTAGTCCCCGCGGCCATAGCGCGCGAAGTCCATGCCGAAGCCGATCGCGACGCTGTTGTTGATGCTCGGGATGAAGCCGTTTCTGACCAGGGGAATGGACCCGCGGAAACCCAGCCCGAACCCCGCGCCCGACGCGTAGCCAGGCGGGTCGATGAACCCAAGGACCAAGTGCGGCTCCAGCTCGAAGCTGTACCGAGGGTGATCGCCGGGGTTCTTGATGATGAGCGTGTCGGCGAGGGCAGGGTCGGAAAATGCGTACTGCGAGGCAGCCGTCAGCGTCGCGACCACGAGGGCTCTGGCTCGGAGCTTCATGACGCTACTATCGCCGGCACGTGACGAGGCTGGCTAGCTATCGTCCCGGAAATCTTCTCATGACGCAGCCTTGCCGCGCGGCAATTCTGCGGGGTCTGGTGCAAACCCCGGCACAATGCTAGGGAAGCCGCCCAATGTCCGAGCCGAATCTGCCGAGTGGGATCGACGCGTCCGCCAATTTGCAGCTCCAGGGAGGCGCCGCCATCGTCGCTCCCGTCAGCGCGTTTCCGGGCGGGGTTCCGGGCAACGCGCTCATCGTGCTGCCGCTGAGCAAGCCGTCGGACGACCTTTTGGACTCGCTGAAGAAGGGCCCCGTCGCGCTCGAGGTGGAGCAGATGTGGAAGATGCTCGGCTTCAACGGCCCTGCCGTGCAAGTGCAAGACGCGGAGGGCCGCCCCATCGCCATCGGTCTGGAGGACCTGCTCGGCGGTCTGGACAAGCACTGGCAAGAGAACAAGGAGGACGTGAACCGCGGCCGCCTCTACGCGCAAGAGCTGATGAAGTACAACCGCTTCGAGCAAGCGGAGAAGGTGCTCGGCCGGCTCGTCGCGCTCGGCGGCACGGGGGACGACTGGCTCGCGCTCGGCATCGCGCAGCTCCAGCAAGAGAAGTGGGAAAAGGCGGAGGGCACGCTCAAGGGCGCGCAGAACCTGCTCGCGAAGAATCCGTTCCCCACCCTGCACCTCGCCAAGGTCTACCAAGGCCAAAAGGAAACCGCGAAAGAGCGCGAGACGATCGAAGCCGCGATCAAGATCGAGCCGAACGCGGTGGACGCGTGGGCCTACCTCTACTCCGCGGTGCGCCAAGCGGAGAGCGAAGAGGCCGCCATCGCCGCCGTCGCGGCGCTGGCGGACACGGAGCCGAACAAGCGCACGGCCGCGCCCTACATCGCGCTGCAGGGCCTGTACGCCAACGAAGAAACCGGCCGCGACAAAGCGGTGGAGTTTGCGAAGAAAGCCGTCGAGCGCAACGACAACGATCCGCTCGCGCTCATCTGCCTGTCCGCCCTTTACGGCCAGGCCGGTGACTTGGACTCGGTCATCGCTCTGCTCTCCAAGCACGAGCAGAAGATGACGAGCGACGTGCGGCTCGCGAACAACTACTTCGAGGCGCTTTTCCAGAAGCGCCAGCTGGACCGCGTCACCAAGCTGCTCAACGCCCTCGCCGGCTCGCAGAACCGCGAGGTAAAGCAGTTCGCCATCGAGCGCTCGCGCGCCGTCGCGCAGTACCTGCAGCAGCAGCAGCAACAGCTCGTGGGCGCAGGGGCCGGGGCCGGACCCGTCCCGGGCCTTCCCAAGCGCGTCTGAGCGCTCGCCTGCGCGACAAACCCGCGTGTTTAGGGGCTTCTTCGCCGAACACGCGGGGCCCCACCGCCGGGATGCTAGCCTGCCGGGCTTCGCGATCGCCTCGCCATGTTGTTGCTCGTCCTCGTCGTTCTTTGGTCGCTCGTCGTCTCGTTCTTCTGCTCCGTGAGCGAGGCGGTCGTGCTCAGCGTGACCCACGCGCAGGTAGAGGCGCTTGGGCGCACTCGCGGTGCGGAGATCTTGCGCGAGTTCAAGCGCGAGATTGACCTGCCCATCGCGGCGATCGTCTCGTTTCACACCGTGGCCCATACCGTGGGCGCCTCCGTGTGCGGCGCCATGTACGTGAACGTCTTCGGCGAGAAAACGCTGTGGGTGTTCTCGGTCGGCTTCACGGTCGCGGTGCTGGTTTTCTCCGAGATCATCCCGAAGACGCTGGGCGTGACCTACGCGCCGGCGCTGGCGGTACCGGTGGCGTACTCGGTGCGGGTCCTGGTGATCATCCTCAAGCCCCTCTTGTGGCTCACCAGCTTGTTCGCGGGCCTGCTCCGCGGCGAGCACGCGAACCCGGTCACCTCGGTCGAGGAGATCAAGCTACTGGTGGCGCTGGGCCGCACCGAAGGCGCGGTCGCGGGCCGCGTTGCGGACATGATCGAGGGCGCCACCGCCTTGCGTGAGCTCACCGCTTACGACGTGATGGTGCCGCGCGCGCGCGTTGTCTACCTCTCGGGTGAGCGCGACTTGGAAGAGAACCTCCAAGTCGTGCGAGAGTCCGGCCACAGCCGCTTCCCCTTCACGGCCGACGGCAACCCCGACCGCTTCGAGGGCATGGTCTTGGTCAAAGACTTGATGTTCAAGCTGCGCGAAACTCCGGACGACCCAGACTGGAAAGCGCTCGCCACACCGCTGCTCGTCATCCCCGCCGCCGCCCAGCTGGAGCGCGTTCTGCGCACCTTCCAAGAACAGCGTCGCCACCTCGCGCTCGTCGTGGACGAGTACGGCGGCTGCCAAGGCATCATCACGCTGGAGGACGTGCTCGAAGAAATCGTCGGCGAAATCGAGGACGAAACCGATCGCGTCGACCAGACCATCATTCGCCGGGCGGACGGCAAGCTCGTGTGTCGCGGTATGGCGGAGACACGCAAGCTCTTCGAGATCCTAGACGTCGAAGAAGACTCGGAGATGGTCACCGTCGCCGGGTTCGTCGCGCACCTGGTCGGACGCGTCCCGCGCATCGGCGATAAGGTCGAGTGGCACGGCTGGCGCTTCACGGTCACGCGCGCCACCGCCCGCCGCGCCGAGCGTATGGAAGTCGAAAAGTTGCCCGACGAGCGGCCCAGCGCGCACAGCAAACGCGCGCGCAGTATCCCCGCAGACGGCTAACTGCGATTACGGCGCCGGGCACGGCGCACGACATGACGTTTCGTCGCTTCGGGGCCCGAGCCCACGGGCCACGCCGTCAGTTGCTCTCTGGCGCAACCGGTTGTCCCCGCGATTGTCCGCCGGTTCCTTGACGATTGCCGGTTCTTCTCGGATGCTTTCGCCGCGTTAGCCAAGGGGAAATAAAATTATGAAGAACTTTCGTCAGCTTGGACTCATTCTCAGCGTCGGCACCCTCGCCGCGTTTTCCATCACCGGTTGCGGTGACGACGTCACGCCGCCCACGACCACGGGCGGCACCTCCAGCGGCGGCACCGCTGCGGGCGGTAGCGGCACGAGCGGCGGCGGCGCGGGTGGCACCTCCGCCGGCGGTAGCAGTGCCGGCGGCACTGCCGGTAAGGGCGGCGGCGGCGCAGGCGGCGGCGGCGCGGGTGGCGCGACCGGCGGCGGCGGCGCGGGTGGTGCGACCGGCGGCGGCGGCGCGGGTGGTGCGACCGGCGGCGGCGGCGCGGGTGGTGGCGGCGCCGGTGGCGGCGGTGCCGGCGGCGGCGGTGCCGGCGGTGGTGGTGGCGCTCCGAGCGCGGCGTGCAACAAACTGTGCGAAGGGACCGACTCGATCGGGACCGTTTGCATGAGCGAGCAAAACGTCGGCGCGAGCTACAAGGACGCGGCCATGTGCAAGACGCGCTGTGGCAAAGAGCAGGATTCCGCGAAGGTCGGGTGCTGGCAAATGCACGTCGACCTTGCGAAGGGCGCATCGGGTGCGCAGAAGACCGAACATTGTGGGCACGCTATCGGCGTCGGCAACTGCACGACCTGGCCCCAGTGACGGCAGAGAGGCTTGCCCTCGAAGCGGTAGCAGCCCTGAGCTACCAATCGGAGGCTACCTCCTAGAAAGCCGGCGCGGCTCCTTCATCCGGAGTCGCGCCGTTTTCTTTTTCCTGGGTTATCGGGAGAGACTACCTTGTTGTCGTGCCGCATTGTTTGCTGTCGTTCGGCGTAGCCATCTTTGCACTCTCGATAGCTTGCTCGAGCGATGATCCTACCGTCGAGCGCCGCGGCGGCCCCCTCCCGCCAGATGGAGCTGCGGGCAAGGTAGCCGCAGGTAGCGGCGGAGAAGACAACCTTGGCGGGAGCCCGCCGTCTGGCAACAGTGGCGCAGCAGGCGATGCGAGCTCCGGCGCGCTCATTTCCTTCTGTGACGCCCTGGCAGTGATGCAAGCGAAGTGTCAACGCTGTCACGGCGACCCGCGTAGGAACGGAGCGCCCGTCCCGTTTCTGACTTACGAGGATACCCAAGCGCAATATGGGAGTTCCGGCGTCAGCTACGCCGACGTCATGAGCAGTGTCGTCGAGAGCGATATCATGCCGTACGTCATCCTCAACGAGCCGCCGACCAGCCTCATGCCTCCGGTGGAGCCGCTGACGGTCGAAGAGAAAGCGACCTTGCTCGGCTGGCTCGAGCAAGGTGCCAAGCCTGAAGGTGGAACGGACTGCCCGTAATGCACGGGCACGCTGATTGAGTCGGAACGTTCGCTGCTCTTCTCCCTATTCTTGAGCGTTGATTGACGGGGACGGGCGCGAGGCGACTCATCTGCCGACTAGGATGAGCCGAGTCCGCAAGGGCTCCACGGTTGCAATGCCGCAGCTAGTCCCCAAACAAGCGATAGGCGAGCGCCGAGCGTAGGGGCGCGGGCTGCATTGATCAGCGGGCGCACGTGTCGTGACCGGCTGGTCCGGGTTAAAGGTTCTATTGTAGATGATGAAGAGCCTCCTTTGGACCTCAGCGTTGTCGTGGCGAGGGACCTGGCCGGCGCAGGAATGCTTCGGACAGGTCTCGACATCACCAGACGTCGAGGAAGCGGAAGATCAGAGGCAGCTCGGGGCGCCAGGCGAGCGCGCTGTAAATGATTGAGGTTTCTCGTGTCTCGTCATGGTACATGCCTTGAGTAGCGAGTGGTCTGCGGCCAGCAACCGACTAAGAGCGGAGTCAGCCATGCAGTACCCCAGCGACCAAGTCATTCTGGCCGCAATCGGCCTAATCAGCGCCATCGTCACTCGCGCCTTTTGGCCTGCTGCAAAGCAGCTACCGCCGATGCCACCCAAGGCAAAGCGAAAGGAGAGATCACCCTCTCCCGGCAAGAACGAAATCGGCGTCAGGCGACGTGACGCCCGACTCGCTCACTGGAAGGCGTCTGCCTTCAAGGTCGCGCGGAAGTTGGCGTAGGGGGCGTCGGTGAAGGCGTCGCCGGTGATGGTCCAGCCGTCGAGCGATACCCCGGTGGGCCACACGGCGACTCCGGCGGGCACGTTGATCAAATCCAGGACGCGACGGAAGCCGTGGGGGCGCGTCCAAATGAAGAAGTCGTCGTTGCGATTGACGAGCAGTACCTGCGCGCGCGAGCTCCAGGCGATGGCGGTGCAGGCGTCGACGCAGTCGATGATGTCGAGGCTGTCCTCTTGCCAAATGCCGAGGTGGGTCTCGTTGTAATTGTAGACGATGGTCTCGCCGTCGGCGGCGACGTAAGGAGTGGGGGCGGTGGTGGAGATGTCGGCGTAGCCTTCGAGGGGGCGCCAGCGGAAGGTCTTGGGGTACGTGCAGCTCACGGTGTAGCAGCTGCTGATGCCGAACGCGGTCAAGCCGTCCGCGGAGAGGCTGTACACGGTGTCGAGGAGGAGCGAGCTCTCGTTGCCGCTCGTGTCGTGCCACTCTGTCCACGGACGCACTTGGTCGCGGATGCCGGTACGGAAGGTGAGCGCGGTGCCGTCTTCGGAGAGCACGAGGTCATCGTGAAAGAGCCCGGGTTCGACGAACGGCACGCCGAGCCCTGCATTGCTCGTTATCCAGCCGGTGCCGTCGCGCCACACTTTCACGCGGGCGTCGCAGTTGGTGAGGTGGGTGGGCGGCTCGTTGAAGACGTCGGTCTCCACGCGCACTTTGGCCTGGAGCTCCCAACCCCGCGCCGCATTCCAGCTGACGAAGAATGCGCCATAGGCGTCTTCGTACGGTGGATTGGTGTGCACACCGACCGCCGTCTGGCCGTCGCCGCTCCAATCGGTGATCCACCGCTGGTCTGCGGGCTGACCCACGTCGTAGGAGGGCTCAATCACGTCGAAGGCGCCGGGCGTTTCCCCCCCGTCACCAGCGGACGAGCCACCGTGTCCGGCGTCACCAGCGGAAGCGCCCACGGAAGAGCCGCCGCTGCCCGGCCCGCCCGGGCCATTCGGGTCGCACGACCGCGGTAGGAGGCCGACGACGGGCGGGAAGAATCCGAGCATGCCGAGCGCTGCATGCCAGGACTTCGGCTGGAACCAGGAGCGAATCCGCGGGTAGGCAAGCAGGGAGCGAGTCATGCGCGGCGCCGAGCACGAACCGCGCCGCAACCGCGATGAGGCGGCGCCGCGCAGGAGCCGCACAGAGATACCGCTAGACGCGCATGAGCGCTGCCGGGTGGGCCGCGCCGGTGGCAACCCCCACACACGCACGACTCGCACACGTTCGTCCCAGGCGCGCATTTTCGCGGCAACGTCAGCGACAATCAGCGCTTGCTTGTTGTCGAGAGCGTGAAAGGCATATCAGTTGCTTG
This sequence comes from Polyangiaceae bacterium, assembly GCA_029266615.1. Classification (GTDB taxonomy): domain Bacteria; phylum Myxococcota_A; class Polyangia; order Polyangiales; family Polyangiaceae; genus PMG-095. The sequence continues at coordinate 38,086 of JAQSWN010000056.1, read as the reverse complement.
CGCGGCGACATGCTGATTCGAATGTCGCGTCGTTGGGGTGCGGCGCTGCTGACGCTGATCGGTTCGGTCGAGCTGATCGGCTGCGAGGTCGAGCCGGCGTGCGGCGACGGCGTGCTCTCACCGGAAGAAGCCTGCGACGACGGCAATCGCGCGAACGGCGACGGCTGTAGCGCGAGCTGCGAGCCAGACGACGACGAGCGGACGCCGGGCGACGATCGCGCTGGCTTCTTCTACTGTGCGCCGGACGCGCTCACGCCGGGCATCACTTGCACGGCGGGCACGTTGTGTTGCCTGACGGGCGAGCCGACCTGCGCGGCGCCTGAGCAGGGGTGCCTGGATCCGCTCCACGTGGCGACGTGCGACGGCCCGGAGGACTGCGCAGGCGGCAGTAGGTGCTGGATGGCGTCGCACGACAGGGCGTGCCGGGCGGACGGGACTCTCGCCTGGTGCCACACCGATCGCGACTGCGCGGGCGTGAGCCCTTGGCTGCCAGATGGTCGGTGCACGGCCGAGGGCACGTGCGACTTCGCCGTGCAGTAACATCTTGAGCGGTGTGCGCGCGCCGATTAACGTGGCGCGCACTTTGAAGGCGGTACAGTTTGCACTGGGGCTCGCGGCTGCGGTCATTCCGCTATTCGTGGCGTGCGGCTCCAAGGACGACAGGCGCAAACTGGAGCCAACCGATGGTGGCGCAGGCGGAGAGCCAACGATGTTTGCCGGGGGCGGCACGCCGAGCGCGGGCGTGCCCGCCATGGGAGCCGGCGAAGGGGGCATGCCGGTGGCGGGCGGCGCTGCACCTGCGCCGGGAGGCAGCGGCGGAAGCTCCGGTGAAGGAGGCGTGTCGGCGGAAGGCGGCGTGTCCGGTGAAGGAGGCGCCGGCGGCGCGGTTGCGGAGATCAGCTGCGAGCGCGCGACGACGTGCAGCAATGATTTGAGCGGACTCGGCTTGGAGGACTTCTCGATCGCATTTTCGATCCAGACGACGGCCACGGTCGGCTCCGGTATCCTCTCGCAGCGCCAGATCTGCATGCGCTCTAGGTTTTGGGATATTCGCTTGCGCAACGGTGGTACCAGCATCTCCGTCGAGCTGGACGACGCCTCCAACTACACGGACCTCACCGCGCCGATGGTCATCAATGACGGCGCGGCCCATGAGGTCCGCGTGTGTCGAAAGTCCGGCCACGTTTACGTGTTTGCGGACGGCGAGCTCGTGGTGGACGGCCCGAACGCGACCGCGTTTACGACCCTCGTTCCGCTCACCACTAAAACGACGCAGTGCATGAGCCTAGACGGCACCGTCACGTTGGACGGCACCGTCTCCGACGTGTGCATTGGCGCTTTGTGAGCTTCCGCATACGAACCCCAGGCGTGAGCCCGTCAATAGGTCGGGTAGGCTTCGCGCGGTAAGATCAGGTGCGTCGCCTCGCGTCGCCTCGCGTCGCCTTGCGTCGCGTCGCGTCGCGTCGCCTCGCGCGAAACGCTCGCCTGAAAAAGAGGCGCCTCCGTAGACTCGAAACGAAGTCGTAAGATTCACTAAAATTCGCCAACGATTTCAACGGCAGCACGCCTCGAACCCGATTGGTCGCATCGGTAACCATTTCCGGCAGCACGGCGTAGATTCGTCACCGTTGCGACTAAGTGGTGAGCTGCGAACGTTGCCTCGATATAATTCAGCAATTTTAGTCCGAATACGGACATCGTCTCGAGTCTCGAACACCCTTCCTTTTTTGAAAACGTCGACCCTGCTTGGCGCGGCGGGGGCAAGGTTGAAGTTCGTCGGCCGACCTGCTGAGGCGATCTCGGCTGGAGTTGTCGCGCGCTGGGGCGGGGACTACACGTGTGGCATGCCGATACCGCCCGTCACCGATCGTGTCTCCTGGCAGTCAAAGCTGGACGAGCTCCTCGCCAAAGAAAAAGCTCACACCCGGGCCGGGGACGCGCTTGCCGCGGAGCGACGGCGCTTGCCGATGGTGGAGGTGGACGCGTCCGTAAAGCTCGTGGGCGCGCGCGGCCCGGTGCCGCTGCTGGAGGTGTTCGAAGGCCGCTCGCAGCTCATCGTGTACTTTCACATGTGGCACCTCGGTAAGGCCGCTCCGGAGCAGTGCGAGGGCTGCACCTTCTTCACGACCCACGTGCAGGAGCTGTCATACCTGCACTCGCGCGACATCAGCTTCGCCACGTTCTGCGAGGGGCCGTACGAAGAGAGCTCGCGTTACCGGGAATTCATGGGCTGGACGCAGCCCTGGTATTCGGTGCCGGAAGGCTCCGTAGATCCGCTGCTCGCGGGGCGGGGCTTCGGCATGCTGGCTTGCTACCTGCGCCGGGGCGACCAAGTGTTCGAGACGTACTGGAGCACGGGGCGCGGCACGGAGGTGATGGCGCCGACCTACGGGCTCATGGACATCGCAGTCTACGGCCGGCAAGAAAACTGGGAAGACTCGCCGGCAGGGTGGCCAAAGCAGTTCGACGAGCGAGGCGCGCAGTTCCGTAAGGACGGGCGACCCACCGCGCAATGGGAGCGCATCGCCGCGGGCAAGAGCGACGACTTGGGCGGGGCACCGACGATCGGGCAGTCCGGCGCCTGCTGTCAGAAATGACGGGCGCGAAGTGCTACGCCTCCGGTAGATGACGTTCCGCGCCGCCCTGCGAGCTTACGGTACCGCACCGAGCGAGCGCGATGGGCGGCGTTGGCTGTTCGTGCCTTACGACCAGCTCACGGACGCCGTTGGCCCTCTCTCTCGCGACGCTCCCGAGTCGCTCGGCATCGTCCTCGTCGAGTGCCCGGAGAAGGCGGGGCGGCGCCCTTACCACCAGCAGAAGCTCGCGCTCCTGCTCACTAATCTGCGGCACTTCGCGCTCGAGCAAGCTGCGCGCGGCGTGTCGGTGCGGCACGTCGTCGCGTCCTCTTACGTCGCTGCGCTGCAGGCACATCCGGGTCCGCTGGAGATGATGCGCCCGGCCGAGCGTGAGCTCCGCGCGGAGCTCGCCCCGCTCGTGGACTCCGGCAAGCTACGCCTGTTGCCGCACGAAGGCTGGCTCACCACCTCCGAAGACTTTCGCCAAAGTCAAAGCGGCCCACCCTGGCGCATGGACGCCTTCTATCGCGAAGTGCGCCGCCGCACGGGCTTGCTGATGCACGGTGGCCAGCCGCTCGGCGGTCGCTTCAGCTTCGACACGGACAACCGCCAGCCTTGGCGCGGCGAGCCGGCTGCGCCCGCGCCGCCTACCTTCGAAGTCGACGACATCACTCGAGAGGTTTGCTCGCTGGTGCGCGAACGTTTCGCTCACCACCCCGGCACCCTCACGCCCGAGCGCCTGCCCGCGACGCGCGCAGACGCGCAGCACCTTTGGGCGTGGGCCAAGCGCGAATGTCTGCCCAGCTTCGGCCCTTTCGAAGACGCCATGTCGACGCGTTCGCGCGCGCTCTTTCATACGCAAGTTTCCGCGCTCCTCAACTTGCAGCGAATCAGCGCTCACCAGCTCGTGGCGGAGGTCTCCGCCGACCCACGTATACCGCTCGCCAGCCAAGAGGGCTTCGTGCGCCAAATTCTCGGCTGGCGCGAGTACATGCATCACGTCCACGACGCGACTGACGGCTTCCGCGTCCTCGCCGGTGTTGTTTCACCGAGCGCGCGCGTCCCAGGAGACGGCGGCTACGCCCGCTGGGCCGGCACACCGTGGCCGACGCCCGAAGGCGGCGACGGCGGCTCGCTCGCCTCACACCTCGGCGCCCAGCAACCTCTGCCGCCCGCCTACTGGGGAGCGCGCTCGGGCCTGCACTGTCTGGATACGGTCATCGCTTCTGTCTGGCAAGACGGCTACAGCCACCACATCACGCGCCTCATGGTGCTCTCCAATCTGGCGATGCTCCTGGATGTCGCGCCACGCGAGCTCACGGATTGGTTTTGGGCCGCGTACGTGGACGCCTACGACTGGGTCGTCGAGCCCAACGTCCACGGCATGGGCACCTTCGGCGTCGGGGATCTGCTCACCACCAAGCCATACATCGCGGGCGCGGCGTACATCGACCGCATGAGCGACTACTGCGAGCATTGCCGCTTCGATCCCAAGACGACGTGCCCCATCACGCCACTTTACTGGGCCTACCTCGGTCGGCACCGCGCCGCGCTGCAGCAGGTACCGCGCCTCAAACTGCCGATGGCAGCGGAGGCGAAAAGGGCCGACGCACAAAAGCAAGCCGACGCCCGAATCTACGAAGAGACGAGCCAGACACTCGTACGAGGCGGTGAGCTGGCGCCGAAGCAACGCACGCTATTTTGACCCTCGACGAAGCTCTCGCGGCCGCCTGGCACCCCACTTGCACACTCTGCATCGATGACGAACGAGCGAATGCCGGACGCACAGACCAAGCGACGCTCCAGCGGCGTCGCGCGCTTCTGGTTGCCCTTTGGGGCGATCGTCCTCGCCTTCACGGGGATCGCCATCGCCTACGCTTCTAGCGAGCGCGTTCGCGAGGCCGCCCCCGGCGCCGTCCGAAAAGCTCCCGCGGCTGAGGACGCAGCCCCCCATGGCCTCGAGCCCGAAGCCGAGCCCGCACCGCCGCGCCCTTGAGGGTGGGGCGCCTCTTGACCGCTTTGCCCGCGATTATTAGCAAAAAATCCGAAAGGACCTCAGCAAGGAGAGACCCATGCTTCGCCCCGTCGATGTCACCTTCATGGATGAGGCCGACGAGCTACCCACGGAGCTCCTCAGAGCGCTGCCCGAAATCCGGCACGAGCTCACCCCGGAGCCGACGGACGACGACCTCGGTTTGCGCAGCCTGTTAGAGCAGCCGGAGCTCTTCAATCACGCTTGGTGGCGCGGCCAAGCAAGCCGCAGCAGCGGCGCCCCGCGCGCACGAACGCGCACGAACGCGCCCGACGCCCCACCGCGCCGCATAACGCCCGAAACGAGGCTCGAATTCGCCTGACCGTGAGCCCGGCGTGCTGGTATGCGATTTGCTGACGGTGTGCGCATGAAGCGAGACGTGCGCCTGTGAAGCGGGAGCGAGGCGGCCGAGATTTATGCGTCAGCGAGGTGATGAGCCGGCCCGTGGTGGTGGTCTCGTCGGGGGCGCCAGTGGCTGAGGTTTTCGCTAAAGCGGAATCAGAAGGCGTCCATCACTTTCCGATCGTGCAGGACGAGACAGTCGTCGGCTTCGTGTGCACCTGCGACCTCATTAGCGCTGGTGCGGACGAGCCAGTGTTGCCGCTCGCCTGGCACCATCCGGCCTCGGTGTCGCCGAGTTGCACCGTGACGGACGCCGCTCGCCTCCTGCTCATGCACGGTGTCGGCTCGCTCCTCGTCATGGCTCCGGGCGGCCTCCGCGGTATCGTCACCGCCGACGACCTGCGCGAAGTCAGCCCCGAGCTGGCCGCCCTCCTGGAGCCCGCGCGCTGCTCGGTGTGCCGCGCCGGCGAGCACCTGCGCCCCGGCCTCTACGGTCGGCCTATCTGCGCCTACTGCAAGGCGAAGCAAGCGCGTGCAGCCGCCGACTGAGCCCCCGGGTCCCCCCGAAGCCGCCGTCAAAGTCGGTCTGTGCGGCTTCACGATGGCCATGGCCGAGTACCCCCGCCACTTCGGGCTCCTCGAGGTGCAGCAATCTTTCTACGAGCCGCCCGCCGAGCGCGTGGCCCAGCGATGGCGCGACGCGATGCCGCCCGACTTCGAGTTCACGGTCAAAGCGTGGCAGCTCATCACCCACGAAAGCAAGAGTCCCACCTACCGAAGACTCAAGCGCACGCTGAGCGAGCGAGAGCGCGCGGACTGCGGGCGCTTCCGCGACACGCCCATCGTTCGTGAGGCCATGTCGCGCACGCTCGCGATCGTGCGCACCCTCCGCGCCAGCACCGTGCTCTTTCAGTGTCCGGCTAGCTTTGGACCAGAGGCGGAGAACGTGCAGAACCTTCGCGACTTCATCACGAACGTCGCACGGCCCCAGTGCCCGCCCGAGCTACGGCTCGCCTGGGAACCGCGCGGGCCCGCTTGGAGCACGCAGGCGGCGCTCGCTTTGCGGGTCTGTGAGGAGCTGCAGCTCATCTACGTCGTCGACCCGTTCGTGGACGCGGTCCACGTGACGAGCGCGGGGCCGGCTTATCTGCGCCTGCACGGCATCGGCGGAGCGAGGCACGTGTACACCGACGAACAGCTGAAGACACTGGCGGAGAAGGTGCCGAGCGGCGCCTCGGTGCTCTTCAATAACTTGCCGAGGGTGGGAGACGCGCGGAGATTTCAGGAGCTGATGAAGCGGCGTTAAGCGCGGGGGCGGCCGGCGAAGCGGCCGACATGAGGGCAAAACGAATACGAGCTCCGCTGTCAGGCACCAGTCTACATGTCAGTGCGAATCCGCAGCTCGGTATTGTCGATACCAGTAACGAAGTTGTGGAAGTTTGTACGAATCGATTCGTATGCTCTGGGAGAAAGCGAGGGAACGCATGACACATTTCGTTGTTGCGGGTTTGGTGGTCGCGGTAGGGGTCACGACGTCCGGGTTCGCGCAGGCGCAGGCGCAGGCGCAGGACGCACCGGTGGAGACGACGGCCGAGCCCGCGGCGGCGCCCGTGGAGGCAGCTCCCACGACCGTTCCCGCCTCTACCGTGGCCGCAACGGACAGCAGCGCGACCGGCGCGGTGGAGGACGGAGCTCGGTTCCGCTTCGGAGTCGCGGGCGGCATGGGGTTCTTCACGGCCGCGAACGAAATCGGCAACGCGAAAGTGAACTGCACGTACTACGGCGTGGACCTCCGCTTCGGAGCGCAGATCAACAACATGTTCGGCGTCTACGCGCAGCCGACGATTGGCTACTACACCGTCAACGGCGGCGGCGCCCTCGCGGCCGGCGGGCTCCTCGGAATGGCCGCGGTCGTGGACGCCACCTTCGCGGACCGTTTCTTCGTCGGAGCTGGCGTCGGTTACACGATCTACAACAACCCGGCCGGGCTCACTCCGCTCCTGCGAGTCGGCGGCTACCCGCTGATGAGCCGCAGCGACACGAAAGCACGTCGCAAAGGGCTCATGCTAGGCATGGATCTCCGCTTCACGAGCCTGGAAGGGTTGAAGACAATCGTCATGCCGACGTTCAACGTCGGCTACGAAGCCTTCTGACGTCAGCCTCTTAGTCGCGCTCCGCACCGATGACGAACTTCTCTCCCGGCCACTCCGCGCGGCGAAGCGGAGCGCGAGCGCCCAGAAGCGCTTGTTGGTGCTGGATGAGACGAAAGGCGGCAGCCAAGCGTTCCTCAGGAGTGCAATGGGCGTAGGGCGACACCTTACGCTCGCCCAGGGCGACGACCTCTAGCGTCATCGTGGTGCGTCGATCGGCGGCTCGGGCCAAGCCGGCGGCTCGTTCTTTTCCACGCTCACAATCTGAACTTTACCACGAATAGCTCAATCTCCGCGGGCGCAGCGCGCGCTTCGCTCAGGCCGTGCGTGCGCTTCGCTCAGGCGGTCACCCGCCCGCCTGGCGCTGAAGCGGTGACGTGCGCCGTTCGTGCCGCTGCGGAACGGCTTCGTTGGCCCCCCCATGAGAAGCTCCGATCTTTTGGTATAAGGGAGCACTCATGAAGGTCAGGGCGAGCGGGTGGGGCGTCGGCGTAGCGCTATGGCACGCCTTTCACGAGCGCTTCGGCGTGGCGCAGGAGCTCGAGCAGGCGCTCGTCGGCACCGCACGAGCTCACTTCGTTGCGAAGCCGGGCGACCGTCACCCACGCCACCTCGCTCCAGTTCTCGAGCATCTGTCGCACCGGGCCTTGCCCGAGAAAGAGCTCGACCGCGTTCGGCGAGGTGGCGGAGAGGGCTTGGAAGAGGTGCTCCGCGGTCCGGTTGGCCGCGACGATGTCCCACCACCGGTCCAGTGCAAACGCCGGGTAGGGCTCGTGCTTGGTCAGCATGCGCTCGACGATGGCGCGGGCCGGCGCCAGCTCCGAGCAATGAACGCAAAAAATTGGCTACGTGGTGGTCGCGCGCGCGCTCGCCATCGGCGCCGGCACGTGGTTGTGCCTCGACGGACTCGCCTCCATCGTCAACGGCGCCTACGTGAACTTGCTCGCCAACTCCGCGTTCCTCTCCGTACTGGTGCTGCTGTCACTGGCGATCCTGCGTGCGGGTAAAGGCGCCGAGCGGATTCCGGTGTCGGCGCGATCGACGGGCTGACCAGCGCTCCCTGAGGTCTTGAGGGTCGCTGAGACGCGGCACGGCTGGCGCGTCTGGAGCGAACCATGTACCATTCGGGCTCACGCGTCCTTGGCCGGCGACAGTGGCAGTGAAGGTGGGTGATGGACCTGATCGGCTCGAGCAGAAGCTTCTTCGTTGGCCTCGCCGTTCTGGGCTCTTTCGGATGCCACGAAGTTTGTGAACAGGACATCGTCGCAGAAGGAACAACCTACCGGGTGACGGTAAAAGCGCCGTCTATTGATTGCCCGGAGCTCCTTCCACTCAAGGCTGGCGACACCCTTACGTTCCGGGCAGGCGCAGTGATTTCGCGCACGGGCGATGGCGGCTGTACGGGCAACGCGAGCACGGGGGCTCCGTCCGAGCTCCCGCAATATCCAGCGAGTCCCTTCACGCTCGGTAAATGTCAGGGCGGTCGAATCGGCTTTCTCGGCTTCGAGTGTGAGGCAACCGCTCCAGAATGCGCTTCGGGCGACATTAAGGGGCCGGGAACCATTCGCGAGAGCGGCATAGGGGTGCGGCCAAAGTGGGGTGAGGTTCTCGACTCTGAGTTTACTATTACGCTCGGCGCGGGCGCGGACACCTCGTGCTTCTCTGCGTGCTCGACCAAGATCCCCATCACCATCGAGCTCATCTAAACGAAAGACGTTCCTCGGCGCCTGTAGGTTGACGCTTCATAAGATAGAATTTGGTGATAGCTGGCCCACTTCAAGCTCCACCTATCGGTTTTGGCGGCGTGCTCAGGCCTCCTGGCATGCCATGAGGTTTGCGAGCGCGAGGTCGTCTCCGAAGGAACGACCTTCAAAGTTACGGTGCTCGCAGCGTCCTCTGACTGCCCAACGGTAGTGCCGCTCAACGCTGGTGACACGCTGACGATGCGCGCAGGCGCGGTTTGGGCACAAGGCGGAGACGGGATCTGTACCGGCAATTCGAGCACGGGGGCCCCGCCCGAGCTCGCTCAGTTTCCCATGAGCTCGTTCAAGCTGGGGTCCTGCAGCGAGGACCCCATCGGCATCGGGTTCGACTGCAAGGCAACCGCGCCGGATTGCGCGACGGGGGACATCGCGCGACAGGGTCATGTGAGCGGGTTCCCGGACCTGAGCCGTTACCCCAAGCGCGGAGAGACGATCAGCACACACCTCACGTTCACGGTTTCGGTCGGAGCCGACGCCTCCTGCACTTCCGAGTGCTTCACTAAAATCCCCATCACGGTAGAGGTGCTCTGATGACCCTCGCGTGCTCGGTGCCGCCCCGGCGACAGGGTGAACGGGCTTCGCCCGGGGAGTGCAGTTCGAGGCTCGGTTGGTAGAGGCCCTCCTCGACTGCCTGCCGCGCTTCCGACAGCTGTCTCTGGAGCTCCCGGACTCCGGCCCTCACCGGGTCGCGCCGGCGCTTTCGCACTAACGTCGCGCTACGGGCTGGGCAAGAGCTCCGCGTCAGCGAGCAGCACCGGGTAGGAATAGCCGATGCCCACGTCCACGTCCGCTTGCAACGTGCCCTTCACGGTGACGACTGCGCCGACTTCGGTGCTGGCTAGGGTCGTCACGACGAGCTCCCGCTGCTCCGCTTTGGCAGAGCTGCCGTCGCGGATGCGCAGGTAGTTCTTGCCGAGCACGCCGGAGGTCACCTTCATGACCTGGCCGCTGACGCGCACCACGCGGCCGCGCAGCTGGTCACGTGATGCGTACAAGTCGGCGATGACATGCGCGTCCTTGCCGCGCGCGGGCGGGACCGGCACCTCCGCCAGCGCAGAAGACGCGGGGGGCGGGGAGCCGTGATGGGGCGAGGACGCCCCTTGCGCGGGGACCGCGGGGTGTCCGGGAGGGAGGTCCTGGCTCGCCGTGACGCCGTCCCCGAGGCGGCCGAAATAAATGAGGGGAAAGGTTCGCCCCAGGGTCGGGCTCGCGAAGTCTTCCATCCGCGACGCGTCCAACACCTGCGCGGTGGAGCCCACTTCTACGCGGGTCTTCGCCACCGCGGTCCACTGCTCCCCGGCGCTCGTCGCGAGCCGCAGGTACGTGTACTCCGCGACGTCTATCACCTCTAGCACCTTGCCCCGCAGGCTGGTGGCCGGCGCGCCTTCCGCCGCGTCGCCCGGGGCCCACGCCGCCCCGGGCGCGCGCACCGGTTCGTAGCTCGGCGGGGCGGCCGCGGGCTCCCGCCGCGCCAACGCTGCGACCACGGCGGCAGTGACGACAGCGACGGCGAGGAGCGGCGCAGTGGCTTTCATGGCTCGCGGGGACGCTACTGTCATCGGCCGTCGATGGGCAAGACTGCGCGGACGACGCTGTCACCCGGCCGGTATTCGAGCTTGAAGCCGCACTTCTCGCAGACGCGCCGCATGTCGGCGTTGTCGGGCAAGATGTCGGCGGAAATACGGGACACCTTCTCGTCTTTGCCGATTTGAATCAAGCGGCGGAGCAGCTCCGTGCCGAGGCCCCGGCGCTGCCACGCGTCGCTGATGAGGATCGCGAACTCGGCCCCCGTCTGCCCCGGCGTCTTGCTGAGCCGGCCGACGGCGATGATCTGCCCGGCTTCGCCGCCCTCCTGCTTTCGCTCAACGACTAGCGCCAGCTCTCGGTCGTAGTCGCCGAAGCACACCCGGATCAAGCGCTCGTGGGCCGTGCGTTGCCCGAGCTGCAGGGGCTGGAAGTAGCGCAGGCGAACGCTGCGCTCACTGAGCTCCTTGTGAAACTCGGCGATGGCGGGCTCGTCCTCCGGGCGGATTGGGCGTATCAGGACTTCCGTCCCGTCCGACAAGCGGTGAGGCTTCACGTACTGAGTCGGGTACGGGCGAATGGCGGGGCGCGGCAGGTGCGCCGCGTCCACGCCTGGCTCGTGCAGCACGACGCGCGCGTCCAGCGCGATGATGCCGGAGGGCGAGGCGATGAGCGGGTTGATGTCCAGCTCTTTGACCGCGGGCTGCTCCACGATGAGCCGGCTGAAGCGCACGAGGACGTTCCCCAGCGCTTCCAAGTCGATCGGCTGGCGTCCGCGTACGCCCCGTAGCGCCTTGGCGATGCGAGTCTCCTCGATGAGCCGGCGCGCCAGCGTGGCGTTGAGTGGAGGCAGGGCCAGCGCGCGGTCCCGGAACACCTCTACCAGCTGCCCGCCGACGCCGAACAGCAGCACCGGGCCGAACTGCGGGTCCACGCTGCTGCCGACGATGAGCTCGTAGGCGTCTGCCATGCGCACCATGCGCTGCACGGTGACCCCTTGAAAGTGCTCAGCGCCGGCGTGCTTGGCGACCTGCGCCCGAATCGTCTCGAAAGCGGCCTTCACCGCTTCCGGCGTCTTCAGGTCCAGCATGACCCCGCCCACGTCCGTTTTGTGGGTGATGGTCCGCGAGAAGAGCTTGGCGACGACGGGGAAGCCGAGCTCCCGCGCGATGGCAACCGCCTGCTCCGCTTCGTGCGCGACGCGAGTCTCCACCACCGGGATGCCGTAGGCGGCGAGTAAGCGCTTGGACTCCGCTTCATCCAGCAAGGTACGAGAGCCTTGGCGGGCGCGTTCGACCAGCTCGCTCGCGGCGGCTGCATCCGCGTTCGCTTCCTCGCCGAGGCTCGGCGTCTCGTACAGACCCTTGAGGTCGTAGGTGTAGCTCCACATGTAACAGAACGCGCGGGCCGCGCTGTCCGGGTAGTCGAAGGTCGGAATCTCGCTGCGGTTGAGGATGTCGTTGCCGGCCGCGACGCTCGCCCCGCCCATCCAGCTCGCGAGCACGGGCTTGCCGTGCAGTGTCGCGTACTTTTGTAGCGCGGCCGCAGTGAGGGTCGGGTCGGTCATGTCCTGCGGAGTCAGGATCACGAGCAAGCCGTTGGAGCTCGGATCTTGCGCCGCGATCTCGAGCGCCTTGACGTAGCGCTCGGGCCCCGCGTCCCCCAAAACGTCGATCGGGTTGCCATGGCTCCAAGCCGAGGGAAGCACGGCGTCTAGCGCGCTCAGCGTCTCGGGGGCGAGCTTCACCAGCTCGCCTCCGCCGGCGACGAGCGCGTCGGTGGCGAGCACGGCGGGACCGCCCGCGTTGGTGACGATGGTCAGCCCCGGCCCCGTCGGGCGTGGCTGCTTGGAGAGGATCTCCGCCATGTTGAACAGCTCGTCGATGCTGTTGACGCGCAGCACCCCAGACCGGCGGAACGCGGCGTCCAGCACCTCGTCCGAGCCGGTGAGGGAGCCGGTGTGCGACGCCGCCGCTTTGGCGGCGGCATCCGACCGGCCCGCTTTGATGACGATGATCGGCTTGTTGAGCGCGACCTCGCGCGCAGCGGACAGGAACGAACGCGCGTCCCCGATCGACTCCATGTACAGCAAGATGGCTTTGGTGTTGGGGTCGTCCCCGAAGTAGTCGATGAGGTCGCCCCAACCGACGTCCAGCATGCTGCCAGTGGAGACGAAGCCGCTGAAGCCGACCTGCTCACGTAGGCTCCAGTCCAAAATCGCCGTGAGGAGCGCGCCGCTCTGGCTGATGAACGCGAGCTTCCCGGGGCGCGCCATGCCCTTGGCGAAAGTGGCATTGACGCCGCTCGTCGGGTTCATGATGCCGAGGCAGTTCGGCCCGATGATGCGCATGCGGCTGCGCTGGGCGATGGCACGAACCTGAGCTTCCAGCTCTAGCCCGGGGGGGCCGAGCTCCTTGAACCCGGCCGAGATGATCAGCACGGCGGGGACGCCCGCTTCCTCGCAGCTTTGCACGATGCCGGGGACGGTGGGGGCGGGCGTGACGATGACCGCGAGGTCCACCGGCGCCGGAACGTCGGCGAGGGCGGGGTATGCCTTGATGCCCATCACGCTCGCCCGCTTGGGATTGACGGGGAAGACCGTGCCGCCGAACGGGGAGCTGATCAGGTTCCAGAGGATGGTGCGACCGACGCTGCCCGGAGCCTCCGTCGCGCCGATGACCGCGATGTTTCGCGGCTTGAAGAAGTGGTCGAGCGCATGTCCCTGCTGTCTCCAAATGTCGTTGGCGAGTGCAATGGAATCGCGTCGAGCTCCGTCGAGGGGTTCGGACATATAGCCTCCAGGCTTCGACCATAGTCGACGCGCGGCGCCGCAGCACCAGAGGCGTGACGTCTCGCGAGCAGGTTCTCATTGCTCTTCAGGTAGGCTATGGATTCGCCAATGAGGGCTGCTCCGACACTATCGGTCGCTGTAGCAATTCTCATTTTTGTACAGCCGCTAGTGGCGGAGCCGCAGGTCCTCGCGCCGACGCCCGGGGCGGGCCAGACGAGCGACCGCTTCGAGCTCCAGGCGCAATCGCAGACTTATGCAACGCTGTTTCGCCGGGCTTTGTTGCCCGGTCCGGCGGGCTCGCTGGTGCAAACGGAGACAGTGCTGCCCGTGTTCGAGTACGTGCAGGTCCGGGCGCGGAACCTGGATAGCCCCTGGCATCGAGACAGCGTGGATATCGAGCTCAGCGGGTGGGGGAGGGCACTCTTTACTAACAACACCTTCGAGCGCCCTGCGGACGGGGACGTACAAACCGCGTCGGTCACTTATCACCAGCGGGGCGCCTCATTCAAACTGGGCCGCCAGCAGTTCGTGGGCGGTGCCGCAAGATTTGCGCGCTTCGACGGTGCCGCGCTGGAGACCGCCCTCGGGGCCGGTTTCACCGCGCACGCTTACGGCGGTATGACGGTACTGCCACGCTGGAATCAGAGGTTGAGTTACTACCACTTGGGCTCGAACGCGGATTCGCTGCTCAGAAACCCGGAAACGTTTCAGCAGCCGGAGCGGTCAGGTCACTGGATGCTCGGTGGGCGGCTCGTTTACAGCCAGCCTTCGCTCACCGCGTCCGCGTCCTTTCATGAGCAGCGCGAGCAAGGTGAGCTGGGCCACCGGAACCTGGGGCTGGATCTGCGAGGCACCCCGACCGCCGACGTCACGGGGGCGGTGAGCGCGATCGTGGACACGGACGCCGGCAGGTTGGCCGACACTCGCGCGTGGGTGGATTGGACTCCTGCTACCTGGCTCACCGGCTCGTTAGAGTACCTGCACACGGAGCCGGCGCTCTGGCTGTCACGCCAGTCGGTGCTTTCCGTCTTTTCCAACGACCGCTTCGACGAAGTGGGCGGCATCGCGAAGCTGCGGCCCCTGAAGGGGTTGACGGTGGAGGGGCTCGCGTTCGCGACTCTTTACCAAGACCGAAAGCCCGGTGGCCGGGTGGAAGCCACCGCGCGTTTCGTCGTCGACGAGTCCACCCTCGTGCGGCTCAGCTACGCTCGCGTCGTCGCCCCCGGCAACGGTTACCACTCCCTGCGCAGCTCCATCTCCCGGCGCTTTCCCAGCCGCCTCGCCGCGACGCTAGAGGCTTACGGCTACTTTTACGATGAGCCGATCCAGCTCTACGATACGTCGTTCGTGTACGCGGGTACCCTGTCTTACGAAGCCAGCGCGCGACTCAACCTGCTGTGGGGAGCTTCGCTCATGCGCTCTCCGTACGCGGCGATAGACGCGCAGACCTTGGTGCGCGCCAACTATGCCTTCGACTTCCCAGCCCAGGGGGCCCGGTGAAGCGCCGGCCGCCCGCGTTTACGTGGTTGCTCGCGCTCGCGGTGGCGCTCGCGGCCCTGCTCGCCGCCTGCGTGGCCAAGCCTCCTCAGCGTTTCCCTCATCGTCTCCACCTGACAGAGCTGGCCTGCAACGCTCCGGGCAAGCCCGCTTGTTTGACTTGCAACACCTGCCACGCCCCCAGCCAACCCACGCGGGAGTACAAGCTTCCGGGGCCGGAGGCGTGCGGTAGCTGTCACCAGAAGGACGCGGCCAAGGTGGAGGCGACGCTGTCTTTACTGCCGCCGCGAATCTCGGGTGAGATCGCCATCGACCACGCGCGACACTTGGCGATGCCGGAAATTCGCGGCCAATGCGTCAAGTGCCACGAGGGAGTGGTGCGCGCGGGGGAGTCGACCTTGCCGCCGATGGAGCGCTGCTTCAGCTGTCACGAGCACGAGCGTCAATGGGCGAACGCGGAGTGCGGCCCTTGTCACCAACCGGCGGACTTGCGTCGGACCACGCCCCGCACGTTCCTCCAGCATGATGCGGCGTTCATGCGCCGCCACGGTGACCTCGCGCCTCAGCAGCAGGCGCTCTGCCAGTCGTGCCACACGCAAAAGGACTGCCAGGCGTGCCACGACGTGAGCCAGACTTTGACCGCCGAGGTTCGGGCCCCCGAAAAGCTCGAGGGCGCGTTCGTGCACCGTGGCGATTTCATGACGCGCCACGCTTTGGAGGCCAAGGCGTCCCCCACGCGCTGCACCACCTGCCACGAGCCGCAGTCCTGCGACAAGTGCCACTTGGAGCGCGGGGTCAGCGCGGGTCTACGCAACGCGCGCAACGTGCACCCGCCGGGCTGGGTCAGCAACAACCCCGGCTTCACCAGCCTGCACGGTCAAGAAGCGCGCCGAGACATCGTCGCGTGCGCGAGCTGCCACGAACAAGGGCCTGCCACCAACTGCATCCGCTGCCACCAAGTCGGTGGCTATGGGGGTAACCCGCACCCCCGCGGCTGGCAGAGCGCGCGCGAGCCCAGCGCAGAAATGTGCAGGTACTGCCATGGTTGAGGCGCGCTCCGCTTCGCGTCGCGCCCAGCCGAAGGCGTGGTGGGCGGCCGCGCTCGTGTCCCTCGCGTCGCTGGGAGTGTTGTCGAGCGGCACCAGCTGCCTTTCACGGCGTGATCCGCCCCGCGGCTCCGCGAACGACGAATGCGCGGCGTGCCACGGGGAGCCGTCGCGGTCCGGTGACAGCCTGCTCCGCTCCGCGCCGCCTCGCGACCTTTCGGGCGGAACGGACTCGAGCTACCCCGGCGTCGGCGCACATTCCATTCACCTGTACGCGAGCGACACTCACGCCGCCTTCGCGTGCACGGAATGTCACGTCGTGCCGGAGCGAACAGACAGCCCCGGTCACGCCGACGACGCGGCCCCGGCGGAGCTCGTGTTCGGCGCTCTGGCCAAGACCGGCGGACGAAAGCCGGCCTACGACCGCGTGGCGCGACGCTGCGACAACAGCTACTGCCACGGCCCTTCCGAGGCGGTGTGGACCGAGCCCCGCAGCTCGGCCGAGGCGTGTGGTACCTGCCACGGGCTGCCCCCGGCCGCTCCCCACCCCCAATCCAAGCTGTGCTCCAGCTGCCATGGGGAGGTCATCGACGCGGCCGGTAAGCTCTTCTCGCCCTCGCTCCACGTGGACGGCGAGGTGCAGGTGAGCGCAAACAGCTGCACGCAGTGTCACGGCAGCGGGGACGACCCGGCGCCGCCGCGCGACGTGTCCGGCAACGACTCGCTCTCCGCCCTCGGCGTCGGCGCCCACCAAGCTCATCTCGCCGGCGGGCGCTGGTCACGCCCCCTCTCGTGCCAGGAGTGCCACGACGTGCCGGCGGAGCCGGACTACTTCGACCACGCGGACGGGCTGCCGGCGGAGGTTCGGCTACGCGGGGTGGCTCAGACCGGCGACCGTGAGCCGGCTTGGCAGCCCCGAGACGCACGTTGCGCGGACAGTTGGTGTCACGGCCCGGGCGCGACCCCGGCCGAGCCCACGCCAGCCTGGAACCGCGTGACACGTCTGAGCTGCACGTCCTGCCACGGCGCGCCTCCGCCCGCTCCGCACCCGCAGATGAGCGATTGTTCACGCTGCCACGGTGACATGGTGGGGAGCGACGACGTCACCATCATCGCGAAGGACCGGCACGTCGACGGCCACGTGGACGTGAAGCTCGACCAGAGCTGTCGCAGCTGCCATGGCGGTGACAACGCCGCGCCGCCCCGTAACGTGGACGGAGACTCGAGCCTCCGGGCGCGGGGCGTGGGAGCTCACCAGACTCACGTGCTGGGGACGCCCCGCTCGCGCGCCGTGCCCTGCGCCGAGTGCCATGTCGTCCCGGAAGAGGTGCTCGCGCCCGGACATGTGGACACGCGTCCGCCGGCCGAGGTCGTGCTGTCCGGCACCGCCAACAGCTTTGGGGGCGAGGCTCGGTTCAGCGCCGGGCGCTGCGTAGACACGTCGTGTCACGGCGCGGTGTTCCCGGGCGGGCACCGCTCCGGAGGGACCGCCACCGCTCCGTCCTGGCTACCGGTGGACGGCGAGCAGCTGGCCTGCGGCTCGTGCCACGCGTTACCACCTCCGCGCCCACACCCCTACTACTCGCAGGATTGCGGGCGCTGTCACAAGAACCTCACCCCGGACGGCCAGAGCTTCCTCCGGCCGGACCTGCACGTCGATGGCGTCGTGACGTTCGAGCTACCCTGAACCACGCTCAGCGAGCCTTTCCGAAGAGATGGCAGCTCGTGCAGCTGGGCGCGTCCGGAAAGTGTTGCTTGCGATCGGTGTGACAGGTCAAGCACGCGTCGCGCAGCGCGGAACGGGCTTCCCCGTGACCCGTGTGGCAACTCGCGCAGGAGGCGTGCTTGTCCACGAGGTGCAAGCCGGGCAGCTTCGGGCGCTCGTGACAGCTGCTGCACGGGGGGGGCGTGGACAGCCCGCTTGGCCCGTGAGGGCGGTGACAATCGCGGCAATCCGCGGCGAGCTGGCCGTGGGGCGACTTCGCCTGCCGCTCGTGACACTTCGCGCAAGGAGCGCTCGCGGCGGAGCCGGAGTGAGATTCGTGGCAGTTGCGGCAGGTTTGGTGGCCCGCGGGGGCGCTCGCCTGCTCGGCCTTGTGGCAGCTACCGCAGGCGGCTCCTTGCGCGCCGCTGTGCGGCTCATGACAGCCGACGCACTGCGCGTGACCGGCGTTCGCGGTGGCCCGCTCCGCCACGTGGCACGTCTCACAACCGGAGAGGGAGAGCAGTGGCTGGTGGGGCAAGCCGCGGTGGCAGCTCTCGCATGCGCGGTGCCCCTTGGAGTGCTCGGCCTTGGTGACCTGCGCGGCGTGGCAACCCTGGCACGCGCGATGGTCGGAGCTTTCGCGCACGAAGTCGTGGGCGGCGTGGCAGCTCTTGCACTCTACCCCTGCGTGGAAGGCCGTCTCCTTCGGCGCGGCTTGGTGACAGGAGCTGCACGCCGCGGCTCGGGCGACCTGCTGATTGGAAGCCGGGTGCGGATCGTGACAGCCGACGCAGGTCCCGGCGGCGCCGTGCTTGGGGTGGTCGGGTTGCTGAGCCGTGTGGCAGCGGGCGCAAGCTTGCTGAGCGCTGCCCCTAACGTCGTGGGGCTGGTGGCAGCTCTTGCAGTCTGCGTGCGCCGCGACCTTCGCCTGGCTCAACACGAAGACGTTTTCGTGGCACGTCCGGCAAGGCGCGGCCTTGGCCTTGCCAAAGTCGTGCGGTCGGTGGCAGCCCACGCACTCCAAGTGCCCCCCTTCGAACAGCGCGGTCGCAGGCACGACTGGCTCTTGCTTGGCGTGACACTCTGCGCAGCGGCCCAGCGCTTCTTTGGCCGGCGCGTGCTGCTTTTGATGGCAGGTGGTGCAAACCGCGTTCGCCGACTTACCGTGGGCGGCGTGGGTGGTCGAGATGTCCTTGTGGCACTGAGCGCAGGGACCGGATTGCGGGCTCGCGTCCTCGTGGGGTCGGTGACAGTCCAGGCACGCCTCCTTGGCGTGTACCTGAACCGCGGGGGTCTGCCCTTGAGCTTTCAAATGGCAGTGGGCGCAGTCGCTGGCTTGATGAGGGTGCACGCCCAGCTCCACGCCCGCGGCCGTGGCTTCGATGGCGCCGAGCGGCTGCTCTTCGCGGAAGCGGTGACACAGGGTGCAGTCGCTGGTGATGGTGGTGCCGAGCTTGGCGAGCGCCTGCGCGCCTGCGTGCTGGATTTTTGCTTCCTTTTCGTGGCACGCCCCGCAGCGCTCCGGGCGCACGGGTCCAATGTCACTGTCGGTGATGGCGTGGCAGGACGCGCAGCTCACCTGCTTTTGCACGACGTGGACGTCGTGGCCGGGGGTTTGGCGAATCGCGGACCAAGTGGCGGGGATATAAACGCCGAGCCCGGGGTGGAGGTGGCCAGAGCTATCCCCACTGGAGCACGCGACGATGAGCGCCAGCAGGGTGAGGTACCGCAGCCAGAGACTGCAGCTGGGACGCCCGTCAGCGATCACGGCGCCGCGCTACGTCCAGGACGACGGCCAGCAAGTACAGGCCCGCCGCCGTGAAGCCAATCATGTGCCCGACCCCCATCGACAAGACGATGCCCAGCGCGCCCGGAAAAAGCAGCGGGTAGATCATCACCGCCAGACCGAGGAGCGCGAGCACGCACGCTACCCGCACGAGCTCTGGCACCGAGCGACGCAAAATGGCGTCGAGCCAACGCGAGCGAGGCTCGTTCATGGCCGTCCTCCGCTGGCGCTAGGGCTCGCGCTCAGGCTAGGGCTCGCGCTGGGCACGGGGTGAGCGCCGCCCGCCTGAGCGCCGTCGGCTTTCGTGAAGGGGTGGGCGTAGCCATGGCAGCCGGCGCTCGCGCAGCTGACTCGGTTGGCGGCGAGCTCCGCTTCGAGTGATTGGTGGTCGGGGATGCGCCGCCAATCGTGCACCGTCGTGGTGTGGCACTGCCGACAGTTGTGATTGTCGTACGGCTTGAGCAGGTGGATCGCGTGCTTGGATTCTTCTAGCGTCATGCTCCGATAGCCGCCGAGCCAGTACTCGTAAACGTGGCGCATACCGCCCGCCTTCGTCATGGCGTAGCCGAACATGCCGTAGTCGGCGTGACACACGTAACAGCTGCGGTCGCCGAAGAACGGATTGCGGGAGTGCCGCGCCGAGAGAGACTGCGCCTGCGGATCCGACGCGTTTTCATGGTAAGGGCCCATCACGTGACAAGAGCCGCAGAACTCACGGTGGGTCGTGGCTTCCATGCCTGCCACCGTAGAGGAGACGGCAGCTAACGCCGGGAACACTCCCAGGCCGAACAACAGCAGCAGCTTGGCGCGCACGTCCAACGGCGGCTTCTTGATTAAGAAGCGGAGCAGAATTGCTGCAGCGCACGCCGCACTAACGAGCGCAATTACCCCAAGCCAAGAGGTCGCCAGAGCCACGATCGCGCATCAGAGCCCGTGACCGCCGGTCTCGCAAGAGGAGTCATCGAGTCATTCCACTCTGGCAAAAACAGAGGCGCAAGCTTTGCGCGAGCCCGCGCAAAGCTTGCTGCTTGGTCTCCCGCCAATTTGCCCTTTCGTTTCGGAAGTACCCGTTTTGAGAGCTTGTACATAAGCGTGCAAAGCTTTGACGGCGGCTTGGAGGGTCGGGCAGTATGCGCTCGGGCGGTTTAGCTTTGATCCAAGCTAGCTCGGAGGATCGGACATGCGCGCTCGTCACTCTGTCTATGCACTCTTCTTGATTCTTGCTGCGGTAGCACCTGCGTGCTCCGGGGATGACGGCAAGACCGGCGCGACCGGTCCGGCAGGCGCTCAGGGCCCCAAGGGAGATACCGGTGATGAAGGTGACTCCGGGCCCAGAGGTCCGGCTGGTCCCGAGGGTCCGGCCGGACCCGCCGGTCCGGAGGGCCCCGCAGGTCCGGTCGGCATGGGCGACGGCGGGGAAACGGGCGTGGGTGGCGCCGGCTCCACCCCCCTCAGCTCCAGCTGCCTGTCCCCGTGTCATGGCTTTACCGGCGTGGTGGAGCAGTGGAAGACCAGCACCCATTTCGCGACCTACGTCGCGAACCTCGGCGGTGAAGAAGTGGACACGTGGACGGGCACCGCTGGCTGCGGCAACTGTCACGCCATCGACGGCATTCAGCAGCGGCTGGAAGAAAACGTGCGCTTCATTGGCACCACGGGCCCGACCAACGTCTCCCACGGCCAAATCAACTACCTGAACAGCACCACCAACAAGGTGAGTGAGTCCACGTACGCGGGCCACGCCAGCGTCGCCGTCGTCCACTGCACGACCTGTCACGAGGTGACGGAAGAGAACGACCCTCACCGCACAGGCGCCCCCTACACCCCCGGCTCGTTTCCGCTTCGGGTGCCGACGGGTAGCAGCGAAGTGGCCTACATTGAAAAGAGCTCGGCGGTCGGCCTCTCGGATGGCACGCCGATTGAGCCGTACGGCTCCGGCAATGCGTGCATGTGGTGTCACAAGTCGCGCAAAGACGTCACCAACTACATCACCGCTACGGGCAACTCGCTCACCAGCCGCAACTGGGGCCCCCACGAAGGCCCGCAGACGGACATCTTCACCGGCCTCGGCGGCTACCACTACACCGGCAAGACTTACAACAACTCCTCCCACCAAGCGCTGGAGAAGGGGTGCGTGAGCTGCCACATGCCGAGCACCGACCTCAACCAAGGCGTCGGAGACCACTCCTTCCGTCCGCAGCTCAGCGCTTGCACGACTGGAGGCTGCCACTCTTCCGCGACGAGCTTCGATATCATCGGTGGCCAGACCGCGATGAAGGAGAGTCTTCGCCAGCTCCGCAAAGCGCTCAACGACGAAGGCTTGCTGACTCGCGCCAGCGCCGCTCCTTTCGACGTGCTCACCCCGGCCCAGCTCGCGGACGCGAACTTCGCGGAGGACGCCGCTCGTCCCGGAAACACCGGCCTGAGTGGGGACGTAACGGGCGCCGTGTACAACTACCTGCTGATGGCGCGGGGAGCAGCCGGCGGTATCCACAATCCCGTCTACGTGCGCCAGCTGATCTTCGACTCGTACTTCGCGCTCGAGGGCTCGGCGCCGAGCACGATCCCAGTTCGCCCCGGCGGCTGACCCGCGCCCTCGGTTCGAAAAGGCCGTCAGCCGAAATAGTCAGTGTTGACGATGGGAGCCCCGAACAATCTAGTTGAGGGCTCCACATGTCGAAGCGAGGCGGCTCACGTCGAGGGCCGAGCGCGCGCTCGGGGCGGTGGGCTCTCTTCTGCTGGTCGGTTGTGGCGGCACTCATGACTCGATCTTGCGGTTTCCGCCCGGCAACCGTCCACACGGCTTGCCGTTGCCGGAGTCGGTGCACACCGGGTTGGACGAGGAAGCGTGCGAAGCGTGGCCGATCGGCATCGTGCCGGTGGCGCCGCGAGCCCACCGCGCCGGAGCGCGCGCTCTGGCAGGCGCTCCGCGCCTCGCAGCTCGGCGCGTGGACGTGGACGGCGCGTACCGCGTCGCGGCCGCCACCTTGAGCGCGCCGGCTACCGCGTCGTGCGGCTCCCCGTCTAGCTCGTGCTTCGCGGCCTGTCCGCCGCTGTCGCCATCATGCGCGAAGCACTCTAGCCGGCTCCTCGGAGGCGACGGAGTTATGCCTATTCGTGATGCGCCCGGCAACTTCGCCCGCGGTCGGTGCGGGTTGCCCGCCACCTCGAATTTCCCCTGCTCGATCAGCGCGATCGCGCGACGCGCGTGCAGGTCCACCGCAGATTCGTCCCAAGCATCGAAGCCGCCATCCTTTAGCGCATCGAGAGTGATGCGTGCGATCTTGAGGAACTTCGAAGCCGAGTATTTTAGGATTCGCTCGTTGATGCGCGCCAGTTCGGGCCCGAGCCGCGCCGCAAGCGCGGCCTCTTCGTCGGTTGGCGTCTCCGGCGGAGCGTAGGTCGGCGACTTCTCCTCGATGACCGCGTTCAGCTTCTTGTACGCCGGGAGCCCGGTGCATGCCTTTGAGCAGTCAGCTCGAGCCAGCGCGAGCTCGTCGAGTAGGCGCCTTCGTTCTACGGAAGCGTCCGCACCAGACGGAATCCGAAGCCGGGTCCGCGTTCGTTGGGAGGGGACGGGAGCTGGGCCGCGAGGCGGCACGTGAGGGAGTCACCGTTCATGAATCCGCCCCGGCTTGGGAACAGGAGGTCGTCTACGAAGACGCCTTCGTAGTCAGTGGCGGACGGGGGGCGATGGGTGTCGGAGGTTGCGCCGGTCGTCCATTCGCTCGCGTTACCGAGCATGTCGTGTAGGCCCCAGCCGTTGGGCTGCTTAAGGCCCACCGCGTGAGTCGTCTTGCCAGAGTTGAAGCAGTACCAGGCGATCGGCTCCAGCGCTGAGTCTGCTGCGCAGACGCCGATGCCGGCATGAGGGGTGATGTCGCCCTCGTAGAAGGCGGTGCGAGCGCCCGCGCGGGCCGCATACTCCCACTCGGCGGCTGTGGGGAGGCGGTAGCCGCCGCACTCGTAAACGTTCTTGCCAACGGCGCTGCGGCTCGTACAAGAGAGGTCCACTCCGAGCTTGCCGGAGCAGCCGCTGAGCTCGTAACAGCTCGGCAGGGGCGGTGAGTGCTTTTCGGAGAGCAAGTTGGCGTAAGCCATCGCTTCCGTCAGGCTCACTTTGCCGACGGGGCACTGGGGATCCATACAGTCCGCGCCGTCTTGTCGGCTGCCGCTGGGGTTTGGCAAGCCCTGCTCCGTCCACTGTTGCTGGGTGAGCTCGTACTGCTGTATCTCGAATGCGTGCGAGAGTGTCGTTCGCATTTCATTCTCGCTCTTCTGCGCGCGCCCCCACTCGCACGGCGGCGCGCCCATGATGAAGCAACCAGCCGGGAGCTGGCACCAACCGTCCGCGCACTGAGCACGTACTGGTGGATGCTCACAACCAGCGGCGTCCAACGCCGGCAGGTCGCACGCGCCCCCCATCGCGCCTTCGCCGCTGTCTGCCGTGGCGCTCGTCCCTCCGGCTGAGTTGGCGCTCCCGCCGGTGGCGCCGGACCCGACGCCCCCACGCGCCTGACCGGCTTCGCCGCTCGAGCCGCCGCCGCTGGGCATGGCCGGCGAATCTTGCGAGCGGCAACCGGCGGCGCCCAGGGCGAAGGCGGCCAACAATATCCAACGAGGTGAGAGCGCGGTTACGTGCAACATCGCCCCCTATGGAAGAAGCGTGCGAACGAGTCGGAAGCCGGAGCCGGGCGCGCGCTCGTTAGGAGGCGCCGGGAGCTGTCCGGCGATGCGGCAGCTGAGCGAGTCGGCATTCATGAAGCCGCCTTTTGTGGGGAAGATCAAATCGTCGGTGAAGGTGGCCTCGTAGTCGGTCGCAGCGGCGGGCCGATTCGTGTCGGAGGGCCCGCCCGTCGTCCATTCGCTCGCGTTGCCCAGCATATCGAACAGACCCCAGCCGTTCGGGTCTTTGCCGCCAACGGGGTGCGTGGTCTTGCCCGAGTTGAAGCAATACCACGCGATGGCCTCCAACTTCGCGTCGGCGCCACAAACTCCGACGCCGGCCTGCGGCGTGATGTCGCCGTTATAAAAGGCCGTGCGCGCGCCGGCTCGCGCCGCGTATTCCCATTCGGCCTTCGTGGGAAGGCGGTAACCCGCGCAGTCATAAACGCTTGGCCCGACCACCGCTCGGCTTTTGCAGGACAAGCCTTCCCCGAGCTTTCCGGTGCAACCCGACAGCGAATAGCACGCAGCTAATGGTGGCGCGTGGCGCTCGGACAGCAAGTTGGCGTACGCGAGCGCGTCCGTCAGGCTCACGTTGCCGACGGGGCAATCCGGCTCCAAACAATCGCGACCGTCGTCCCGGCTACCGCTCGGATTGGTGAGGCCGAGCGCCGTCCACTCCGCCTGAGTGACTTCGTGCTGCTGAATCTCGTAGCCGTGCGTGAGGGTCGCGAGCATCTCGTTTTGACTCCGCTGCGCGCGCCCCCACTCGCACGGAGGAGCGCCCATCACGAAGCAACCCGCCGGAATCTTGCACCAACCAGACGCGCACTGCTTTTCGACGCGCGCAGGCTCACACTCCACCGCGTCGAGAGGCGCGAGCTCGCACGCCTCCCCGCCCGCCGTGCTCGGACCGCCGGAGCTCGCAGAGCCCCCTGTCGGCATGCCTGCGTCGCCGTCGCCGCCCGCCGCCTTGCCAGCCTCGCCCACAGTCGCGCCATTGCCCGCGGCACCGGCTGGCCTGACGTTCGAAGCAGGTTCGCGGCAATGCGCCGAGCCCAAGCTGGCCACCGCCGCCAGGACCACAGCCGCCCGCCCACCGCTACGGTTCATCCGTCCTCGCTAGCAAAGCCACGTTGGCGAAGCGAACGGCTTGCGCCATCTTCAAACGAGTAGCAGCACCGCCGCAGCTGACGCACGGGAGCAGTTAGGGCGAGATTGACGGGCTGAACAGGGCTCCTTGAGATCTTGAGGGTCGCTGAGATGCGGCGCGACTGGCGCAAGGGTTCCGGGTCGGCACCAGGTGCAACCGTGTCGTCTGCCAGACGTCTTTGCGCGTCGTGGGGACGGCGCGGGGCGGGCGAGAGGGTGAACGGGCTTCGCCCGGGGGCGCTGCGCGGGGACGCCTTCGGCGAGGGCGGGCTTCGCCCGGGGGCGCTGCGCGGGGACGCCTTCGGCGAGGGCGGGCTTCGCCCGGGGGCGCTGCGCGGGGCGGGTGCCGGTTGCGCCGGCAGGTGAACGGCCTCGGCCGAGGGAGGCTCTGCCGCAGACGCGCTGCGCGCGGCGAAGTGAACGGCCTTCGGCCCCATCCGAGAACGCGTGGGGCGCGATGCGTTAGTGGAAGACGCTCTCCAGCGTGGTGGCGGCGACAGCGCGTTCTAGCCAGAGCTCCAACTCCTCTGGAGTTGCGTTCTGAAGACGATCTTGTGCCTCGGTGGTGCACGGCCCGAACTTGAGGACGAGCAGCCTCGCTAGCGAGCGGCGCATTCCTTCGGCGAGGCCTTGTTGGCGCCCCTCGTCGAGCCCTTGCTGGCGCGTGACGGCTTTGTCGTACTCTCGGAGGTGGAGCTCCAGCTCCCGGCGGATGGCTGCCTCACGCACTTGCGGGTCCGCGCTGAGGTCGTCTAGAGCTTGCTTGGCGTCTTTGAGGAAGGAGTGCTGCATGGCTAGTATCTCGCGCTGTTCGTCCGTGTCGGCGGAGAGAAATCTACACCATGCGGCGAGTTGGGGCTCGTCGGCAGGCGCAAGATTGGAAAGCTTGGGCAGCTCCAGCAAGTGCAGCTCGAGAGTGGGGCTGAAGAGCCTCTGGCGTTTGCGGTCCAGGACCTGAAAAACCGAGTGAAATTCAGGGCCGTCGAGCTCGATGAAGTTGGCGATCAAAATCACGATGCAGCGCTGCAAACTTGGGTAGCGGTCCCGGTGGTGAAGTTGAGAAGTGTACAGACGGGCCCAGTAGAACAGGACACGCTCGCGCAACGCGGGGTGGCGCCGGGTCTGCATCTCGACATCCACCTGCTCGCCGCTATCCAGACGAATCCTCAAGTCGAGGAAAACGCTCTTCTCGTCCACGTCTTCCACGTCGGGGCGAGGCGGGAGGAGATCGATAGAAGCGATCGGCGCCACCGGCCGCAGCACGCTCTCGAGCAACGCGACCAATAGATGACGGTTTCGTTCCGCGCCGAACAAGAAGGTGAAAACGACGTCGAGCTTGGGATCGAGCGTAGGGAGCTTCTGATCGCGAGCAATCTCCGTCATCCCTCCGTGTCGGTCAGGGGCGAAGCCAATTGCTCGAAATCGCGCCCGCCGCACACTTGGCGTTGGGGGGTCGCTGAGACGCGGCACTCCTGGCGCAAGGGTTCCGGGTCGGCACCAGGTGCAGCCATGTCGTCTTCCCTACGTCGATGCGCGTCGTGGGGCGGCGCGGGGCGGGCGAGAGGGTGAACGGGCTTCGCCCGGGGGCGCTTCGCGGAGACGCCTTCGGCGAGGGCGGGCTTCGCCCGGGGGCGCGCCTGCGGCGCGGGTCCGGCTTCGCCGGGGGACGTGATCCGCCTGCGGCGGAGGGCCGGCTTCGCCGGCGGGCGAGCTTTCGCTCGGGGCGGCTTCGCCGGGGGCGTGAACCGCCTTCGGGGGGGCGGCTTCGCCGGGGGGCGCTGCGCTCGGGGGCGGCTTCGCCGGGCGAGACGCGCTGCGCGCGGACGACGGCGTTTTAGGGGCGAGAGGGGCTTGCTCGCGGGAGGGGGATCATCCGTGTGCTCGGCGCCGTCGAGGCCGAGCCGGCTGCGCCGGTGCTTGCGAAGACGCGGGCAGCCCCGACTGCGCCGGTGCGCACGGTTGGTTGAGGGGTGGTTAGGGCGAGCGAGCCCGAGGAGAGCAACCCACCATGCGATTCCACGCCGAAGAGCTCAGCATTCAATTCATCGAAACGCTCGTGCCGTTGATGCCGAAGATCAAACAGCGCGATAAGTCGTTGGAGGATCAGCTACGGAGAGCGGCGTGCAGCATTGGGCTGAACTGTGCGGAAGCGGCGGCGAGCGACCCGGGGAACAGACGGGCTCGGCTGTTTACTTCGGCGGGGAGTGCGAGGGAGTCGCAGCATGCGCTAAGGCAGGCGATCGCTTGGAGGCATCTCAGTGCCGGCGAGGCGGAGGCGTCCGAGGGACGGAACGAGCCTTATGACCCCGGCACCGAGCCCATACCGCGGTCACGCAGGCACCGGCTTCGAGGGGACGTAGGCGGCAAGACGACCGCTGCCTAATGTCCCCGCCCTACAAGGTTGACCCGCAGTGCGAAGAGTAGACCGGTCGGTGCGTAAGTTAAGGCTGTCGACATCACGGCCTGACGCTCTGACAGTGCTTGGCACTGCGCTTGCGAGAGAGCGCGCCATGAAAGCACTCTGTTGGCACGGCCACGGCGACGTGAGGGTGGACTCGGTCCCTGACCCGACCATCCAGGACGATACGGACGTGATCGTGAAGATCACGTCGAGCGGCATTTGCGGATCGGACCTGCATCTGTTGGACGGCTACATGCCCACCATGGAGAAAGGCGACATTCTGGGCCACGAACCGATGGGCATCGTGGTCGAAGTCGGCCGCGCGGTGACCAAGCTCAAAGCGGGCGACCGCGTGGTCGTTCCCTTCACCATCGCTTGTGGCGACTGCTTCTTCTGTAAAAGGACGCTATTTTCGCTGTGCGACCGCTCGAACCCCAACGCCGAGCTGGCGCGGAAAGCGATGGGACATTCACCTTCGGGCTTGTTCGGCTTCTCGCACATGCTTGGTGGGTTTGCCGGTGGCCAAGCCGAATACCTGCGCGTTCCGTACGGGGACGTTGGCCCGCTGAAGATCGAGACAGACCTCCCCGACGAACAGGTGCTGTTTCTGTCGGACATCTTCCCGACCGGTTATATGGCGGCGGAGAATTGCGATATTGAGCCCGGTGACACCGTGGCCGTTTGGGGTTGCGGCCCGGTCGCGCAGTTTGCCATTCAGAGCGCCTGGCTGCTCGGGGCGGGCCGAGTCGTCGCCATCGACCGCGTCGAGGAACGGCTGGAGATGGCGCGCGCCAAGGGTAAGGCCGAGACCATCAACTTCGAGAAGGAGGACGTTTACGAACGTTTGCAAGAGATGACCCAAGGCCGCGGCCCGGATCGCTGCATCGACGCAGTGGGCTGTGAGGCGCACGGGACCGGTGGGTTGGACGCGGTCATCGACAAGGCCAAAGCCGCCGTCATGCTCACGACGGATAGGGCGCACGTG
The DNA here is from genome assembly GCA_029266615.1 of Polyangiaceae bacterium. Taxonomy (GTDB): domain Bacteria; phylum Myxococcota_A; class Polyangia; order Polyangiales; family Polyangiaceae; genus PMG-095. The sequence goes on along the minus strand of JAQSWN010000056.1, from coordinate 9,671 downwards.
CTCCGGCAGGCCATCTTTTGCTGTCGCAAAGGCGGTCAGATCTCGGTGCCCGGCGCGTACGTCGGCTTACCCGACAAGATCCCCATGGGCGCCTTCATGAATAAGGGCCTGACCATGAAGGCCGGGCAGACTCACATGCAACGTTACATGAAGCCCCTTCTCGAAAAGATTGAAGCCGGCGTGATCGACCCGTCGTTCGTCGTCACGCATCGCGTTCCGCTTGACCAGGCGCCGGCCGCGTACAAAGCCTTCCGCGACAAGGAAGATGGCTGCATCAAGGTGGTGCTAAAGCCGTAGTATTCGGCTCGAACTTGATGGGCGCGCGCGTCACTCATCATCGAGATGGTTGAAGCGCGTTCGACGATGGCGAAGCGAACGGCTTGCGCCATCGTCGAAGGAGTACCACCACGCCCGTAGCCTATGCGCGGGAGCGCCTAGGTGAGATTGACGGGTTGAACGGAGCTCTTTGAGATCTTGGGGTCGCTGAGACGCAGCACGACTGGCGCAAGGGTTCCGTGTCGCCACCAGGTGCAACCGTGTCGTCTTCCCCGACGTCGATGCGCGTCGTGGGGACGGCGCGGGGCGGGGGAGAGGGTAAACGGGCTTCGCCCGGGGGCGCTGCGCGGGGACGCCTTCGGCGAGGGCGGGCTTCGCCCGGGGGCGCGCCTGCGGCGCGGGTCCGGCTTCGCCGGGGTCGTGAACCGCCTTCGGCGGGGGGCGGCTTCGCCGGGGGGGGCGAGCTTCGCTCGGGGGCGCGCCTGCGGCGCGGGTCCGGCTTCGCCGGGGTCGTGAACCGCCTTCGGCGGAAGGCCGGCTGCGCCGGGGGGCGAGCTACGCTCGGGGGCGGCTTCGCCGGGGACGTGAACCGCCTTCGGCGGGGGGCGGCTTCGCCGGGGGGCGAGCTTTGCTCGGGGGCGGCTTCGCCGGGACGTGAACCGCCTTCGGCGGGGGGCGGCTTCGCCGGGGGGCGCGGCGCGCTGCGCGCGGAATGAGATCGCATCGCCGGCGCACCCTCAAAGCTTTACCAGTGGGCATGCGGGGCGACAGACGAAAGAATTTGATGGGGGAGCGCGCGAGAAAGTCACTCATCATGAGATGGTTGAAGCGCGTTCGAAGTCGTACCGCCTCGCATGGTTGCTCGCGATGGTTAGCGTCGGCTGCGGTGCGGACGACCCTGCCGCTCAGCTAGAGCCCGAACGCCCATCGTGCACCGCACCCAGTGGGGCCAACTGTCAGGGGGAGAGCTGTTGTGCCAGCCTGCCTGTGCCGACCCAGAGCTTCACGCTGGGCGGCCAGGTCGAGACGCCGACGGCCGAGGCCACGGTCAGCGGCTTTGAGCTCGACAAGTACGAGGTCACGGTGGGGCGCTTCCGAGCCTTCATTGACGGCTACGACGCTTGGCGCAGCGCCGGGAACCCGGCTGCCGGAGCCGGCGCCCATCCGCTCATTCCCGACAGCGGCTGGCGCAGCGAGTGGAGCCTTTTAGGGACAGCCGCCGAGCTCGAGAGCGAGGCGGGGATCCAATGCAGCTCGCTCAGCCAGACCTTCACGGTCGGCCGCGCTGAGCTGCCCGTCAATTGCGTGACTTGGCTGGAAGCCTTCGCGTTTTGCATCTGGGACCGGGCGCGCTTGCCAACCGAAACCGAGTGGGAGGCGGCCGCTACCGGTGGCGACGAAGCGCGGCCATTCCCGTGGGGAACGGACAAGCCCGACGCGAGTCGCGCCGCTTACGACTGCACCGGCGACGGCAGCGCCGCGCAAGACTGCGCCATCACGGATGTTCTCGACGTCGGCTCGAAAGCCGCTGGCGCCGGCCGCTGGGGGCACCAAGACCTCGCGGGCAACGTTTGGGAATGGGTGCTCGATTCGTACCGCGCCTACCCAGCCGTGGCGCGCGACTACGCCCATGTCACCGCAGACGCGTACCGCACGATCCGCGGCAGCGGATGGGCTTCCGAAGCCGCCGACCTGCGCTCGCCGCTCCGCTACAACAGCGCGCCGACCGCACGACGTAGCGAATTCGGATTTCGCTGCGCGGGCGCACCGTGAGCGGCGTCTGACCGGGTTCGATTTGGGGGTCGCTGAGACGCGGCACGCCTGGCGCAAGGGTTCCGGGTCGACACCAGGTGCAACCGTGTCGTCTCCCTTACGTCAATGCGCGTGGTGGGGACGGCGCGCGGTGGGCGGAGAGGGTGAACGGGCTTCGCCCGGGGGCGCTGCGCGGGGACGCCTTCGGCGAGGGCGGGCTTCGCCCGGGGGCGCGCCTGCGGCGCGGGTACCGGCTTCGCCGGGGGACGTGAACCGCCTTCGGCGGAGGGCCGGCTTTGCCGGGGAGCGAGCTTCGCTCGGGGGCGGCTTCGCCGGGGGCGTGAACCGCCTTCGGCGGGGGGCGGCTTTGCCGGGGAGCGAGCTTCGCTCGGGGGCGGCTTCGCCGGGGGCGAGACGCGCTGCGCGCGGGACGACGGTGATTTGCGGGCGAGAGGGAGCTTGCTCGCGGGAGGGGGATTGTATCCGTGTGCTCGGCGCCGTCGAGGCCGAGCCGGCTGCGCCGGTGCCCGCGAAGACGCGGGCAGCCCCGACTGCGCCTGCGCGCACGGTGGGTTGAGGGCTGGTTAGGGCGAGCAAGCCCGAGGAGAGCGACCCACCATGAAGTTCCACGCCGAAGAGCTCAGCATCCAATTCATCAAAACGCTCGTTCCGCTGATGCCCAAGATCAAACAGCGCGATAAGTCGCTGGAGGATCAGCTACGAAGAGCGGCGTGCAGCATTGGGCTGAACTGTGCGGAGGCGGCGGGGAGCGATCCGGGGAACAGACGGGCTCGGCTGTTTACGGCGGCGGGGAGCGCGCGAGAGTCGCAGCATGCGTTGAGGCAGGCGATCGCTTGGCGGCACATTAGTGCGGGGGAGGCGGAGGCGGCGTTGAGGCTGGTGGGGCGCATCGTGGCGATCCTTTGGCGGATGACGCGGTAGGTGGAGGCGGTTTCACCAAGCGCCTTGCGGCGTCAATGCCAATGAGGGTGCTTGCCTCGACCATCGTTCAGAGTCTGCGTTGCTAGATGTCTCCATCATCGACATTGTCTATTGGCGGCACGCGGCGTTACGCAGCGCCTTGTCTGCTACAACGGGCATGCAGCCGTAGTATCCGCCGAAGGCCCCGTCAATGAAGGGTGTTCCCCCGACCCTGCAGCAACTCGCACGATCAAGCTTGGCGTGTAGCGTTAGCAGGATGGAACCGCGATCCGGACAGATATCTGAGCAAGAGTAGTTCGCGACGACCGGGAGCCCAGATTTTTTGTCCCTACCCAGCGTGATCGGCAGGCAGGACCCTTGCTCCCTCAGAATGCGGGGGTCACCCGCAAAGCACTCGTGAATGCCTTCTTCCAAGAGATGCTCCAGGGCACTCTCGTTCAACTCTTCTAACGCATACTTGGATAGGCAAGTGATCACCTCCGGGGTTTTGCACCCAGGCGGCGGCACGAGGTTGCGGTGGCGACGGCACGCGAAGAGACCGCAGCATGCAATAACGACGAAGGCCGCGAGTTTAGTCCTGGAGAAGCGAGACCGCGTGCTGTAACGCGATGATCGTCCGCTAATCAAGTTGCGTGCCCCAAGGCTGAGGCTTGCCGTTACGAAGCATGTCGTCTTGCATGGCATGTCCTCGACTTCTCGCGAGCCAGATGACGAGGCTGTCATTGACCCTACCAGGTCACGGCAAGGTTCTCCAGCTCGGGCTGAGTCAAGACCCGAGGATGTTGGCGTGGCTCCCGTACAGCCTGCTTTTCTCTGCGGAGTTTGATGCACTGGCGCCCTAGCAGGCTGTTGAAAATGGCGTGGGTACCGGTAGCGGATCGATACGGAAATTCGGTTGTGATCTAACCGGGACATGCGAGGCGAGCCGAGCAAGCAAGCGTCGATGCTGTTCCTAAAGTCCCCGGAGTCGTTGGTGCCCCAGGATCACCCGATCCGAGCAGTGAAGGCGCTGATCGACGCGGCTTTGCGGGAGATGTCAGGGAAGCTGGACGAGATGTACGCGGCCGGCGGCCGCGCTTCGATTCCGCCGGAGTGGCGCTTGAAGAGCTCGCTTCTGATGGCGCTTCACTCGGTCCGGAGCGAGCGGATGCTCTGCGAGCAGCTCGGCTACAACATGCTTCTTCGTTGGTTTGTGGGGATGAATATGACGGAAGCGCCGTTCGACCACAGCACGTTCTCCAAGAATCGGGAGCGCCTGATGAAGCACGAGGTGGCGCAGGAGTTCCTCGGGCAGGCGCAGCAAGCGCACCTGATGAGCACGGAGCACTTCACCGTCGACGGCACCCCCATTGATGCATGGGCCTCACTCAAGAGCTTTCAGGCCAAGGACGAGGCCCGCAAGTTACGGGATGCGAAGAAGCGCGCCCGCAAAGATCGGCGAGGCGGCGGCCCTAAGGGCGGCGGCTCCAACCCGGACGTGAGCTTCCACGGCGAGACGCGCTCGAATCAAACGCATGAATCGAAGACCGATCCAGAAGCTCGGTTCGCTAGAGAAGGTGCCGGGAAAGAGGCGAAGCTCAGGTTCAGCGCACATGCATTGATGGAGAATCGGAACGGCCTCTTGGTCGACTTTCGGATCGCCGAGGCTAGTGGCACCGCCGAGCGGGATCAGGCTCTGATGATGCTCGTCGACAACAACCCGCGCACTGGCCAGATCACGGTCGGCGCCGACAGGGGCTACGACGCGGAGGTTATTTGACCAAACTCCACGCCGTCGTCGATACGAAAAGCCGGCCTATCTAAATCGCGCTCACGCCCGGGCAGCGGCACGAGATGATGATGGTCGACGAACTCCTCGACCACGCTCCCGGCAAGGCATTCATCGCCGACGCCGGCTACGACTCGAATCGGTTCCGGCAGGCAATCCGCAAGAGGAAGAAGCGAGCAGTCATCGGCTCCAAGCCGAGCGGCCGCGCAAGCTACCCAAGTCCCGAGAGCTCTACGCCAAGCGCTACCTTATCGACTGCTTTTTCCACAACCCGAAGCGGTTCCGAGCCATCGCCACGCGCTTTGAGAAGACCGCGCGGAACTTCCTTGCTCTCACGCAGCTCGCGTGTGCATGGCTATGGCTCGCACCGAACTAGGGACACCCCCTAGCTCGGCTACTGCCTGCAACCGCCTGATGCCTTCATCGCGCGTCTCCCGGTTCTTATGAGTCGGCGCCGACCACTCCTCCGCCAGCGCCTTCAGCTCGCTCGCAGTGATCAGCACGATGTTTCGGTCGAAGTGTTCGGCGTGGTAGCGGATGGCTTCGGGTTCGGAGTCTTCGGTGAACGCGGGGGCGATGACGAGGAAGATGGGGACGCGCTTGTCGGCGGCGTTCATGTAGCGGTCGAACTGGGCGATGCAGTCTTTGAGGTGGAAGAGGCCGGGCGCGTCTTTGCTCTTGTTGTCCCACATCAGGTAGTCGGACTTGAGGCTGAGCAGGCCGTCAGGGTGGTCCGTGCCGGGCTGCTTGAGGGGGGTGTGGCCGAGCTTGGTTTGGAAGAGGTATTGGGTGGCGTGCTCGAATTTGACCTCGATCTCGTTGTCTTTCTCGATGAGGTGCTGGGCGCGGAGGAGCTCGCGGTTGCGGGTGGCGAAGTCGGTGAAGAAGCCGTACCAGAGCGAGCGCTGGTCGACGTGGGGCTCGAGGCGCGGGCGCAGGGCGGCGAAGTGTTGGACGATGCGCTGGACCTTTTCGTCGATCGTGCCGGAGGGGGAGAGCTCCAGGTCGCGGCACCAGTCGCTGAGCTCTTCGCCGTTGAGGCCGTAGCGGGGGGAGGCGCTGCCGATGGCTTTGCTGGGCGGGACGTTGGCGATGACGCGGTCGACGAGGGTGTCGACCTTGTCGGACTTGAGGAAGGGGATGTTGTGGCGCTCGAGGACGTCCGTCAGGTGGGCTTTGGTGCGGACCTTGTGGAACTTGAAGAGCTCGCGGTAGGCGTCGGTGCGGAGCTCGAGGCGCAGGGCGGCGCGCAGCTCGGCGGCTAGCTCGTCGGGGATGACGTCGTAGTCTTTGCCGTCTTCTTGGCGGATGCTGAAGAGGAGGCCGGCTTGTTGGACGCCGCGGCGGGCGGAGGTGATTTCGGCGCGGGTGTGAAGCTCGTTGCCCGTCTTGGGGAAGCGGCGGAGCTTGGCTTCCAGCACGCGGTGCTCGAACTCGTTGACGCGCAGGTGGCGGCGGAGGTTGCTGAGCAGGTTGGCTTCGTCGGGGGAGACGCTGTCACGCTGTTCCCAGGCGACGCCGAGGACAAAGTTGTACGTGTCCAGGTCGCGGTGGCGCTGGGTGGACTTGTCGCCGCAGGCGAGCTGTTCGAGGTCCAGCTCGTTGGAGCGATCGAGCACGTTTTGCTCGGCGGCGATGACCTTGCCGTCCGTCTCCTCGTAGGGGAGGGTGCAGTCGTACTGGTCGAGCAGCACGTCCACCAGGAGAAGGCGGTTGAGCGCGCGGACGCTGTCCTTCGGCTCGCTGCGCAGGAGCTCGCCCAGCGCTTGCTGCACGGTCTCGGTGGCGGTGTATTGGGCCTTGGATTTGACCAGGGCGGCGCGCAGCTCTTCGTCCTTGAGCTGGTTGTGATCGATGACGTGTGCGCTAGCGATGCGGCGCAGATCCGTGACGGTGCCTACGAGCGAGACAGCCTTTTCGAAATCCATGAGCTCCCCGGTGGCGTGACCAAGCTCGAGCGAAAGCGCTCGAAGCTTTCATAGTTGTACAAACTGAGGAGTGACTTCAAGGCTCTGGAATGTTCGAGCGCTAGTAATAATTGATGGCTCGCATATTCATGCTGGTAGTTTTTCGAGTGCGCGGCGCGCGTCGTCGCGGCGCGGGCGATGCGGTTGGAGACCTCGGGTTTCGAGCGCGGCGGGCGGGCTTCCGGCGGTGTGCGGCGCTGAGCTTGGCGTCGCTGCCGCGGGGGCGGTAGAGAGAGGGGGATGGTCGCAGCGAAGGCGGATTGCCGAGCGGTGATGCGGTGCCGAGGCGCCGCAGCGGCGGCGATCACGGCGGTGGCTTTACTGGGCTGCGGGGCGCGCGCGGAGGAGCCGGGGTCGCCGCGGTTGCCGGCGACGTTGGTGTTGCGGATCGACGCTGTGGAGGTGGAGGCGCCGAGTGGTCGGGCGGGGTGGGATGGTGGAGCGCCCGAGAGTGATGCTGGGGCGGGGTGCCGGGTGTTGGTGGCGGGGCTTTCGATTTGGGAGCCGGTGTTGAGTCCGGCGGCGGCGCTGTGCAGGCTGGCGACGCGGCCGCAGTTGGAGCGGCGTCCGGAGGCGCCGGACTTGGTGGTGCGGCTCGGGGCGGGAGCGGACGTGCAGTACAGCTCGTGGATCGAGCGCGATACGTTTAGTCAGTCACTGCAGTACGAGGTTGTGGTGCCGGTGAGCGCGGTGCCGGCGGATGGGCTGCGCTTGGAGGTGCTGGATCATGACGGGGGAGGGCCGAGCGAGCTGCACGAGCTGGTGGGAGGGATGCGGCTGTCGCGGGAGGCGCTGACGAGGGCGTATCAGTCGCCGTCGCGGATGCTCACGCTCTCGGCGGGCGCGGTGCGGCGGCTTCAGGTGGTCGTCTCTCCGTACGCGGATGAAGCTCCAGTTCGGAGCTCGAGGCGCGCGAGTGATGGGCCGGTGGTGGTGGGGCGCGGGGTGATGGCGGGGGAGGTGGTGACGGTGCGCGCTGCGGGCGAATTCAAGGTGGGCTCTTGGTACGACGAACGCATCACGCCCTCCGGCTATCCGGGGAAGGAAGGGCGCTCTTACAATCTGCAGTCGTTCCGGGAGGAGCCGCACGCGTGCGGCATCGCGATGATCGGGAGCGGCTCGACGGTGGAGGGGGTGGCGGTGGGCGCGGGGAGGACGTTCGTGGCGGGGCACGCGGGGAGCCTGCGCGTGGGGTTGAACGATCGCGATCTGAGCAACAACGAGGGGCAGGTCGTGTTTGACGTGGCTCGTCGGGCGCCGACCGCGGAGGAGTGGCGCGAGGGCGGGCGTAAGCGGCCCTAGGAGCGGCGTGGAAGGCGGGTGCTGCCGCGCAGGCACGAGCGCGATGGGAGCCGGAGGGGACGCTGCAGCCGCTGCTACGCCGCGCTTGGCGTGCACCTCAGGGCGCTGGCTAGACGGAAGTTGTGCGGGGGCGGGCAGAGAGCATTTGAGCTGCCCCCGGACGGTGCAACCGTCACCGACGGATTTCAGGAGCTGGACGCGTACGGTCACCCCCCGCCGACGCTTTTCGAAATGCCCGGGTGGACGGTTGGACCGGTCCGATACACGACTGGTTCCACTTTTTGGACGGTTCGACCCCCGAAAAAGTAGAAACGTTTTGCCTTTGCGACGGTCCGACCGTGCACGGAAGGGAGTTTTCCAGAGAACGGGCGGTTCGACCGTCGATGTCGGGGAATCAAAATCGGGCGTGCACGGATCGACCGTGGTCGTCTGAGGTTCAGCTGACTTAGAGGGACGGTCGGACCGTCAACCTCTGAGACTCGCTTGACCGTCGCGAGGGGTGACACCGTCAATGTGGCGTCGGATTGGCGCGGCGCAACGGCTCCACCGCGCGCTTGTTCCGGCCGAGCCGCTCGGGGCAGCCTCGGAGCTCGGCTTTGAAGCCACGTTGAGTCGCACGCATGACGATTCAGCATCGTCGCCGTAAAGGGTCGATCTCGAGAGGGTCGCTCCACGAGAGGGGTATCGACGACCAATTCGTTGCGAGGTCATAGCGCAGCACCTTGACGACGTTGCCCACGTCACGGCGCTCGAGGACGTTGCTCATCGGGTGAAAGCGAAACTCGCCTGGAGGCAGCCAAGGGAGGCAGTCGGTGGGGGGCTTTTTGAACTGCAGGGAAAAGAAGGCGCTTTGGTAGCGTGTCGCGACGCCGAAGTGGGTTGGCGAGGCGACCGGGCCCCACTCGGGGGACGCTAGCGGCTCGGGCGCGATCTCGAAGTGCTCGCCAGGGCGAAGCGGCGCGAGCTCCTCCATGGCTTCGCGCACGGCGGCGGCGCGGAAGTCCGCATCGTACGGTTCGACGTGGCCGCCGGGGAAGGTCCAGTCGCCCCACTTGCGGTGGATGTTGAGGAGCAAACAATCCTCGTCCCCGATGCGCAGCTTGACGACGATGTACGCAATGAGGGATCGACGAATGAGCAGCCCCTCGTCGGGGATCAGCGGGTGCCACGGTACTTGGTCACGCAAGGTTGGCGCGCTACCCAGGCTCTTCCGGAGCTCTTGCGCGACGTAACGTTTCTCATCGTCAGGCAGCGCTAGCGCCTCGCGCAGGATCTCGTCGGCGTCGAGCATGCGGCGAGGCTAGCTCGTTGTCGATCTGACGACCAATCCTATCGGATTGGCTTGCTGAAATGAATGCCTACGCATACAGTGGGGCATCCATCGCGTGGTGTGCTCGCTGCAGAGGGCAGGCTAACGCGGTGGAGACGTGAAAAAGGAGTGGGGCCCGCGCTGCTGTAACAGCCGGACCCCGTGGCCACTGAAAGGATTATTTCCAATGGCGGACGAGAAGGTATATCTCGAGGTGGATTCGATCCAGTCCCAGGTAAAGGTCGCGGTGCGGGAGGTGATGGCTGACGCCGAGCAGGTCAGGCTCGTGGTCAAGTCGGTAGAGGCAGAGGCCGCGGAAGTGTTCGCGGATTGTGGGGTGGAGGAGCTGCGGCGC